>JAVBSG010000051.1:0-29765 GCA_031547245.1 Propionivibrio sp. | reverse complement strand
GGCGGCGCGCGACAGCCGGCAGGAAGCCCTGACCCATGCTTTGGGTCGGGGATATCCGGCCACGCTGTTCGTGTCGCTGAATATTCCAGGCAGGGAAAAAACGCCTCCGGGAGCGGAGGCGTTTTTTCTGTGGGCGTACGAGCGCCTGGTAGCGGCCTTTCCGGAATTCTTCCGGCTCGCTGCGGCACATGACGCGCTCGGACCCTACGCCATCCTGGGGCTCGGCGACGATCCCCAAACGGTCAAAGCGCGTTGCATCCGCCTTGAAACGGAGCATGCCGCTTCGCGCCTGATCGACCTGGACGTTTACGACCGCGGCGGCGCGCAGATCGACCGCGCCTCGCTTGGCTTGCCGGGCCGAACCTGTCTGGTGTGTGAACAGCGGGCGGTCGACTGCATTCGCGCCAAACGGCACCACTACAACGATATCATCGGCAGGGTTCATGAACTGCTCGCGCCATTTAGCTCTTGAAACGCTCGCTGACGCCCTGATCAAAGGGGCGCGGAGAGAACTCCATTTGACGCCGAAGCCGGGGTTGGTCGACCTGGCGGATAACGGCTCGCATCCCGATCTGTCCGTGCCGCTCATGGAGCAATCCATCGGCATCGTGGCGGATTATCTCGGGGAAATCGTCGATACCCTGCGGCGCGGCGAAGCCTTCCCGGCGCAAAAAGCCGCGGCGATCCGGGCCGAACGGCGGCTTTACGACGAACTCGGCACCAACACCCATAAAGGCTATATCTTTCTGAGCGGCATGCTGCTGGTAGCCCACAGCCATGCCGGAACGGCGGACGAAAAAGCCGATGAGCCGGCTGTGCGCCAGGCGCTTTCGGCAGTCTCGCAGGAATTTTTCAATACCTCGGGCGAAAAACATACGCATGGCGAACGCGTGCGCCGGGATTTCAATGTTGGCGGCATTATCCGCGAAGCGATCGGCGCCTATCCCTCGCTGTACGAGGAAGCGCTGCCCGTTTTTCACGAAACCGTGCGCCGGCGCGGCTGCGAGAACGCCGCCGCATTCGCCATGATGGGCCGGCTGATGCAGACCGTCGACGACACGACCACGCTGCACCGCTCCGGACCGCCCGGACTGGCCAGAGTGAAGCGGGACGGGCGAGTCCTGGAACAGCTCATCGCCGACGGCGGGGAATATCTTCACTACCTGGAAACGCTCAACCGCGCCTACATCCAGGCCAACATCACCATCGGCGGCGTCGCCGACATGCTCGGGCTGGCATTCGCACATCTGATCGCCAGCGGAAAAATATCGGACTGACGCGCTGGCGTAAAGAGATCGCCGAGTATCCGAAGGCGGCGTGGGGCAGAATGAAGCTGCCGCTAGCTCTCCGGCCAGAAAATACCCTAGAATGGACGGGTTAAGCCGAAACAAAGTGTTACAACTTCTCTGCCGCAGACAAAACCTCGGAAACAACTATCGCGCAAAATTTACTCATGTGCCATAGGTCTGATCGATGAGGCGACGTGGCGCTAACGGACCGGGGGTAAAGTAGTGACTGGCACAAGGGACTCACACAAGAGGATAATCGGCTGTTTCGCCGTTGCGCTTGCTTGTGTTGTTGCCATCCCGGCCGGCGCCGCCGATTTCTGGCCAGGGCAGGGCTATCAGCTTGCACGCCGTGGGGACGGCGGGCGTGGCGACGACTACCGGCAAGGGGGCCGGCAATCCCGGGACGATGGCCGCCAGCAGAATTATCAGCGCGGGCAGAGAGATGACGACCGCGGCGCTCAGCGCGGACAGCGCATGTCGCCGGAGGAGCGCCGCCAGTTGCGGCGCGATGTGCGCGACGCGGGGCGCGAGATTTATCCCTCCTACCGCTGATTTTCCACAGTTCGGATTCTTTAAAAAACAACGCAACCGGCCGTTGGCCGATTGCGTTTCAATATCCAGCTACTGCGATCTTATTATTGTTTTATTCCATTTCTAAATCGCGAGTGACTTTGTCGTTTACGCCTTGCCGTGCTACAGCACTGTCTGCGGCTCGCCTTCGTGTCACTCACGATTTATAAATGGAACTACTTCTACCGATCAATCGTTGACAAGAGCCAGCACCTCGTCGCCGAATTTGTCCTTGACCGGTTTGTTGATTTTGCTCAGCGAATTCCAGCGCTGGAAGGCACCGAAAAAGACGAGAGTGATGAGCACCATCAGAACGACCGACATGGTGGTCAGCAGGTAAAGCTGCTTGGGCATGTAGTTCGTGGTGATGTTGAGATAACCCGCCCACATGACCGTTGGATAGACGAGCAGACTGGGCCCTGCCGTGACCCAGGCGTAGCGGGACTTGCCGAGGCGGATCAGCATGATGGTGCCGACGATCAGCGCACAGGAGGCCAGCAGCTGGTTGGCCATGCCGAACAGCGGCCAGATCGTGGAAATGTCGCCGGTATAGACCAGGTAGCCCCAGGCCGAGGTGAACAGCGCGCTGCAGATGACGACGCCGGGTGTCCAGGAGTTGTCGGCGAACGGCTTGTAGATTTTGCCGAGCATTTCCTGCAGCAGGTAGCGGCCGACGCGCGTGCCGGCATCGACGGCCGTCAGGATGAAGACGGCCTCGAACATGATCGCGAAGTGGTACCAGTAGGCCATCATGCCCTTCATGAACGGCACCGAGGAGAAGATGTACGCCATGCCGACGGCCAGCGAAACGGCGCCGCCCGGACGGCCCTGCACCTGTTCGCCCACGCCGGCGGCGAGTTCGGGCAGGTTGACAGTAGCGAGGCCCAGCTTCTCGAAAACGGCCGGTGCGGCGTTGATCGCGAAGTAATCGGCGGGAACCAGCACGCAGGCGGCAATCAGCGCCATCATGGCGACGCAGCCTTCGACCAGCATGGCGCCGTAGCCGACGAAGAGAATGTCCTTTTCGTTGGCGATCATCTTGGGCGTGGTGCCCGAGCCGATGATGGCGTGGAAGCCGGACAGCGCTCCGCAGGCGATGGTGATGAAGAGATACGGGAAGAGCGCGCCAGGAATGATCGGGCCGCCGCCGAAGGCGTAGTCCGTGAAGGCCGGCATGTGCATGATCGGATTGACGAAAACGATGCCTAGGGCCAGCGCGGCAATCGTGCCGATCTTCAGGTAGGTGGAGAGGTAATCGCGCGGCACTAGCAGGAACCAGACCGGCAGGGCCGAGGCGGCGAAGCCGTAAACCGGGATGATGACGGCCAGTTCCTTCTTGGTGAAGGTCAGCATCGCTGCTAGCGTCGGGTTGGCCGCCACGTGCGGGCCGGCGATGATCGACAGGATGAGCAGCACCACGCCGATGATACTGCCGCCCTTGATGTCGCCGGGGCGGACTTTCTGCATGTAAACACCCATGATCATGGCGATGGGGATCGTGGCGAAGACGGTGAAGGTTCCCCAGGGGCTGTTGAACATGGCGTTGACCACGGCGATGGACAGGCCGGCGAGCGTCAGGATCAGGATGAACAGGATCGAGATCGAGGCGATCTTTCCGGTCATGCCGCCGATTTCGGTTTCGGCGATGACTGACAGGCTCTTGCCCTTGTGCCGCACCGAGGCGAACAGCACCACGGCGTCGTGCACGCCGCCGGCCATCACGCAGCCGACCAGGATCCACAACGCTCCGGGCATATAGCCGAACTGCGCAGCGAGCACCGGCCCGAGCAGCGGGCCGGCAGCGGCGATGGCCGCGAAATGGTGGCCGAACAGAACGTACTTGTTGGTTTTCACATAGTCGTGGCCGTCGCCCATGGCGATGGCCGGCGTTTCCCGTTCGGCCTTCAGGCTCAGCACCTTGTTGGCCAGGAACAGGCCGTAGAATCGATAGGCGATCGCGAAGACGCACGCCGTTACGAAGATAAGTGTCAATGAGTGCATACCTTCCCCTTTCTGGTGAGTTCAGACCGGCACTTCCCCCATGGCATGTTCTGCCTGCCGCCGTTTCGGGAGAATGCAGGCGAAATCTAGCGTGCCTTGCCGTCGACAAGGGAATACTCTGGCGAGCGGTCGGCAGGCGGATTAAGCGGTGTTTTAGCGGCCTGAGCGGCGGGGAAAAATCAGGCGATCAGCAGCCGATCCTTCAATTCGCGCAAATAGCGGCGGCTGGCCGGCACGCGGTCGCCGCCATGCATGACGATTTCCGCGGCGCCGTTGTCCAGCAGTTCGATCTCCGAGATACGTTCGGGGTTGACCAGGTACTGCCTGTGGCAGCGCAGCAGCGGCGTGCGTTCCTGCAGGACTTTCAGCGTCAATTCGGTGATGCCGCGACGGCCTGTTCCAACGACATGGACACCCGACAGATCGGTGAAAACGTGTTCGACCTCGGCGACGGGAATCAATTGGATGCGGTTGCGCGACGTGCATGGGATTTGCGTCAGAACGCCCGCACCGGCGGGCAGCGCGGCCTGGCGGGCGCCGGAGCGCAGCCAGTCGAGCGTTTTCTCGAGCCGTAGCGGGTCGATCGGCTTGAGCAGATAATCGGCGGCGTGCTCCTCGAAAGCCCGCAGGGCGTGCTCGTCGTGCGCGGTGACGAACACGATGCGCGGCAGGGCGGCCGGATCGATCATGCCGATCATTTCCAGCCCGCTGATGCGCGGCATCTGAATGTCGAGAAACACCACGTCGGGGCGCAGGCGGTGAATGGCGGCCAGCCCCTCGATGGCGTTGGCGCATTCGTCCAGTATTTCTATGTCCGCCACGGACTGGAGCAGCGCTCTCAATTCCTCGCGCGAGGGGGATTCGTCGTCGATGATCAATGCGGTCAGCATGCCATGGCCTCTCTCGCTTCCTCCTCGGCCCGCAGGCGGATGGCGACACGGGTCCATCGTTCGGGTTCGTGAGTGACGGCGACGCCGAAGGATTCCCCGTCGCGGATCTTGATGCGCCGGTCGACGAGATTCATGCCCATGCCGTTATTGTCAGGCGAGGGATTGTAAAGCCCGGCGCTGTCTTCCACGACGATCAACAGCTGATCGCCGCGGCGCTCGGCGTGGATGGTAATGTGGCCCGGTTCGATCATTTGCGAAATGCCGTATTTGATGGCGTTTTCCACGATCGGCTGCAGGGTGAAAGCCGGTAGCCGCAGCGGCAGCAGTTCGTCGGGAATGTCGATGTCGACGTCGAGGCGGCCGGCGAAGCGCGCGAGCTCGATGCGCAGGTAGGCGTCGACATGCTCGATCTCGTCCTTGAGCGTAGCTTCGTTGCTGGAACGCTTCAGGCTCTTGCGGAAAAACGTCGAGAGATCCTGCACGATCTGCCGCGCTGCTTCCGGCTCGCGCCGGATGACGGCAGCCAGCGTATTGAGCGCATTGAAAAGAAAATGCGGATTGATCTGCGCCTGCAGCAGCTTGATTTCCGTTTGCGTCAGCAAACGCTTCTGTTCTTCGACTTTACTGGCCAGCACCTGGTTGGACAGCAGGCGGGCGACGCCTTCGCCCAGCGTGCGGTTGAGCGACGAGAAAAATTTGCTTTTCGGCTCGTAGAGCTTGATCGTGCCGAATACCCGGTTGCCTTCGCCGCGCAACGGAATGACCAGCGAGGAGCCGAGCTTGCATTCCTTGGAGAGCGCGCAGCGGTAGGTGACATCCACGCCGTCGGCATAGACCACTTCGTTGTGCTCTATGGCGTAGAACGTATGCGGCGACGAAATGGGCGTGCCGGGCAGGTGATGGTCGGCGCCGATGCCGACAAAACCGAGCAGCTTCTGGCAGTCGGTGATGGCGACCGCGCCGACGCCCGTTTCCTCAAGAACGATCTTGGCCATGCGCGTGCAATTGGCTTCGTCGAAGCCCTGCATCAGGATGCCGACGGTGCGCTCGGCGATGCGCAGCGCCTTGGCGGAAAAGGCGATGGAATATTTTTCGAGCGTTGCGCGGCGGTCCAGAATGACGCGCATGAACAGCGACGCGCCGAACGCATTTGCTATTGTCATCGGCAGGAAAATGTGGGCGACCAGGCGCGATGCCTGATCGTAGGGCCGGGCGACCGCCAGAATGATGAGCATTTGCATCGCTTCGGCGAACAGTGTCGCGCCGAAGGCAATCGTCGGCTGCAAAAGACGGTCGGCACGGTGGCTGCGCAGCAGGTAAAAATTCAGGATGCCGCCGATCAGGCCTTCGGCAGTGGTGGAGATCGCGCAGGCGACGTCGGTAAACCCGCCGAGCTGGTAGCGGTGTATGCCGCCCGTCAGCCCGATGGCGAGCCCGACCACAGGCCCGCCGAGGATGCCGCCGAGAACGGCACCGATGGCGCGCGTGTTGGCGATGGCTCCCTCGATCTGGAAACCGAAATACGTTCCCATGATGCAGAAACCCGAAAACACGAGATAGCAGACCAGCTTGTCCGGCAGGCGCACGGTCACCTGCATCAGCGGTGCAAACAGCGGCGTCTTGCTCAGCAGATAGGCCACCACCAGGTAGACGCACATCTGCTGCATCAGATTGCCGATCAAGGCGATGTGGTTGATCTCTTCGAGCATGTTGTTTTATTTCCCTGAGGCGGTAGGAACGATTGTACGGCCTTGCGAAAAAAACGGAAGCTGGATGGGAAAACAAGGGTTGAGCGCTTGACGGCTGTTCGACCCCAAGATCGTGCGCGAAGTCGACGAGGTATGATTTTGCATCAGCGGCCGTGTTCGCCTGGCCGGGGCTGTATAGTGACTGTTATGCAGGAAAGGAGATAAGTCCACGATGTCCGGTTTTCTCAAGCGCCTGTTTTCCCGATTCCGCGGGGAGGACTCGATGTCGGGGCAAGAGGATCTTCAGGTGGCCTCATCCGTCTCGGTTGCTTACGACGACCAAGGCGTCGAGCTTTTTGTGAACGGAGAACTAAAACAGAGGATTGGTTGGGACGGCATCGAATTGATCGCCATCCGTATCGAGGACGAGTTTCTACCGTTCCCTTACTGGTATGTCGGCAATCAGAATGATTTGCTGCGCATTCCCAATGACGCCTCGGGCGGGCAGGAACTCTTTTTCGACGGAATCAGCAAGCATGTCCCCGGCTATCGATCCGATGCCGCGTTCAACACCATCATTGAAGCATCGAGCGCTATCGAAGGCTCGTTTATCGTATGGCGGAAGGAGAACGCCGGCCTTTCATGACAGACGTGTTTGGCGGCGAGCTTGAAGATCTTTCAGCGCGCCCGGGTCAAACGGAATACCGCTTGCGTACCCCGGCAATAAGGAGCTGCAATCCCAGGGCGGCGGCAACGGCCAACAGGAAGGTAGGACCGGTTCCCAGAGTTTCGATGAACTTGTTGACGATCAGAAAAAAGAGCAAATACGAAAATATGCCTTGCAGCAGGCCCTTGAGAAGTCGGATAACGGTTGCGGGGCCATCGAAATAGTGGGCGAATACCGAAAGAATCAAAATATAAAGCGGGAAAGGCGCCAACAGCCCGGTCAGATGCGGCCCCAAGGTTTCCGAAATTCCGGTCAAACCCAGTACGAAGAGTGTGGCAACGATCATGCGGGCGGGGATGTCCCAGGCCGGTAGCCGTCTTGGCAGCGTTTTGTTTTCGACAACCGTCGGCATGGTGCGAAGAATGGCCAGCAGGGTGAAAATGATCAGCGGAACCTGCCAGTCGACAGGCAACCGATAGACATCGAAAACCACGGTGATGCCTGCGTACACCGCAAGGCTGGCCAGCAGCGCCGTCGGCCAGCGGGAATTGCGGCACACCCAGGCGTAGGCGAGGCATACGAGGGACTGGGAGATGGCGCCGGTCATGGTGCCGGCGGCGGCAGCGGCAGCAAAGGCCTCGTCATGGCTTAGCGCGAGAAAAAAACAAATGGGACCGGAGGTGAGCGGCAAACCCACCAGCCAGCCGCTGATGTATGCCCCCCAGCGCCGGCCGGCCAGGCTGACGAGCCCGATCAGGGTGGGAGTCAGGATCAGTTTGAGGATGAATACGTCCATGTATCGTTTTTTTGCGCCAGGCGGCTCTTGTCGGCAGAGCAGTACGAATCGACTGTTTTTTTACCCAAAATGCGGGTTCATGCTGCGGAAGTCTACACCGCAACAATGAGAATGTAATCCGGTTTGCCGACGGAGAAGAAAGTGTGAGCAATGTCACAGCGAGCATGCGAATGTCGACGAAGACTGCATCAAGTCGTGAATTTTCCTCTCCCCCCACGCATCCGAGCTAGGCAGACTTGAGCCTGGGCGAAGTAATCAAGAATTCGATTCTTCTCGCCGCCAATTCTGATGATGCTGCGGTTTTCCGGAAAAGGGTATGCAGACAATTTCTTCCAGACGTATCAGCGCTTTACGCTGCGCCGAAGCGGTCAGCATCATTGTCCTGACCGGACTTCTAATGCGCGAGGTCATTCTTGAGCCTGATATGTTGTTGCTGCTGCCTGTGAAGATCCTGGCGATTGTCGGCTGGATAGGGTTGTGCTACATCCTGAGGAAGGCCGTGGGGAATCTGGCTAAAGTCAAACTGGGCCAAAACATGTTGCTTGTGACGGTTGGCGAAAACACCGTACCGGTTCCGCTGATGTCCATCAAGGCCGTTCGGCAGGTGCAGTATTCAAAGGCGCTGGGAGCGGTCATCAGCATCGATCTCAATGATTCGACGCCGCTTGGCAACAGCATCAGCTTTGTTCCCGACCGGAGGGGAAGCAACGAGTTTGCTGCAAGCTGCCTGGGGCGCGAGCATCCCATGGTCGGCGAGTTGCAGGAACGTATATCCCACGTTCAGCGGTTCTGAACGGACATTCCATTTCTAAATCGCGAGTCCCTCTGTCGCCTTCGCCTTGCCGTGCTACAGCGCTGTCTGTGGCCCGGCTTTGTGTCACTCACGATTTATAAATGGAATAATTGGCGCGGGCTGGCAGGGTCGGCGAGCCCGCGCCTGAGAATGCTGGACTATTTTTGGGCAAGCATTTGTTCCAATAGGCCGAGGCCTTGCGAGAACAGTTCGTCGCTTCCCTGGGTAGATCCATTCGGTGTGGCCTGGTTGATGAGCTGCGGGAGAAGCTGGGCCAGCCCGCCGGAAATTGCCTCGTTGGGCAAGCCGAATTGGCTGGCGAGATCGGCAATCTGATTGTGTCCCAATGCTGAGGAAATCTGTGAGGCGGTGACCGACTCATTGTCTCCGGTGCCGACCCAGGACGATACCTGCTGGTTGAGTCCGCCTGAATTCAGTTTGGCGAGCAATCCCTCGAGGCCGCCATGGGAATTGAGCAGGCTCATGGCGACCTGCAATAGCTGTGTGGAGCCCTGTTGTTGGTTGTTCCCCAGGATGGAAGACAGCGCCTGGCCAGCGAGTTGTTCGAATAAGCTCATGATCGTGTTTCCTCCTCGGCAGTTGAATGGCATTTTGACAGCGCCGATTATCCGAGGTTTCTCGATGGAACGACAAGCGCATCTTTTTCCGCGAATATTCCCGGCATGCCGGTTATGGTGGGGTGAGATGGCTTGCCTGCTGGCCGGGCAACGGCCTGAAATCGGAAGGGACGCAACAAAAACGCCGAATAGGGGATAATGTTGCCCTTTTCAGGATTCAGTTTCCATGGCGATACAGTGGTTTCCAGGGCATATGACCTCGGCGCGCAAGAAAGCGGCCGAGACCATGGCGGTGATCGACGTGGTCATCGAAGTGGTCGACGCGCGGCTGCCGGAGGCCAGCACCAATCCGCTGCTGCATGAGTTGCGCCTCCACCGCCAGCGCCCGTGTCTGAAGGTGTTGAACAAGTCCGATCTGGCCGATCCCTTGGTGACCAAGGCCTGGATAGCCCATTACAACCAGCAGCCGGGGGTGAAGGCTGTGGCCGTTTCGAGCAAGATTGCCGGCGAGGTGGCGCGCCTGCCAAGCCTGTGCCAGAGCCTGGCGCCGCATCGCAGCGACAACGTCAAACCGCTGCGTATGATGATCATGGGTATTCCCAATGTCGGCAAATCGACGTTGATGAACGCGCTGGTCAAGCGCAAGATCGCCAAGGTGGGCGACGAGCCGGCCGTCACCAAGTCGCAGCAAACGTACCAGCTCAGCGTGCGCCAGTCGATCACCGATACGCCGGGCTTGATGTGGCCGAAAATCGAGTACGAGAGCGACGGACTGATGCTTGCGGCAAGCCATGCGATCGGCCGCAATGCCATCATCGACGAGGAAGTCGCCGTGTTCCTGGCACAACTGCTGCTGGCCCGCTATCCGGAAAGGCTGGCTGGGCGCTACGGCTTTGCCGCCGATGGGCTGGATGCCGTGGCAGTCATCGAAGGCGTCGCCAAAAGGCGCGCCCTGCGCACACGCAGCGGCGAGTGGGATTTTGAAAGGGCGTCGATGGCCTTGCTGCAGGATTACCGCGACGGCAAACTCGGGCGGATCAGCCTGGAAACGCCTGAAACCAGGCGTGCCATGATGGAACTGGAAGCAGCGGGAAGAGTAGAACGGGAAACGCCCGCCGATGAGTAATCTGCGTAGTTACGGGCTGGACGCTTTTGAAACCTTTGCTCTGTGGGAGCGGTAGAACGCAATCAGCGGCCGCCGTTTGGCGCCTGTTCGGCAGGCACAATCTGTTGTTTCGCCAGGATTTCCTTGACCATGGGAACATATGTCTGCCAGGCGTACGAGCCAGCCCAAACCACGGCAATGGCGAAAACGACCAGTTGAATTGTCGTGACAATCAGATTGCGCAGTTGTCGGCTGATTTTGTGTGCAGGATCGGTGGCGCCGCAGGAGGGACACGCCAACGCGGAGGTATCGACCTGGTGTTGGCAGGCACGGCAGGGACGGAGCGACATGAAGAAATCCTTTTCGATGACTGCGGAATTATAATCCCAGTTTATGGCTTGTGTTGGCTTGCCATCTGCAATAGAAGTGGAAGAGCGATATGGACGATCGATTGACCGAACTGGAAATCAAGCTGAGCCTGACGGAAGACATGGTCGACGAACTTAACCGTACCGTATTCCGCCAGCAGGAACAGCTGAATCTTCTACAGGCTCAATTGCGTCTGCTGTACAAGCAGATCCAAACTCAAACGAACGCCGGGCCGGAGGAATCGCGCAATCTGCGCGACGAGATTCCGCCGCATTACTAGAGCCGGCGGTTCTAGGCTTTCTTGAGTTTACGCGTTTTGACGCTGGTTGCTGCCGAAGTCGTGGATACCCCCGGCGGTGCGCTCGATTCGCGAATGATGAGATCCGGGGCGAACAGGCATTCGCGTTCGGAAAGCCCGGGATCCTGCAGGCGCGATTGCAGGCAATCGATCGCATTTTCAGCCATTTTCTGGTAATTGGGACGCAAGGTCGTCATCGTCGGAACGATCAGGCTGGAAAGCTGTATGTCGTCGATGCCGACCAGCGACATGTCGGCAGGGACGCTCAATCCCAATTTATGCAGCCCCGCCAGGACGCCGATGGTGAGAATATCGTTCATGGCGACGACAGCGGTCGGCCGCGGAGTGACCTGAAGCAGTTGTTCGGATACGCGCTGGCCAAACAAGGCGAGGTTCGAATCGCTGTGATCGGCCGTCGGATCGGTATCCTTGTTGATGATGATGGGCTTCCCCAGCCGGTGTTTCCGGACGGCGTTCTCGAAACCGCGCAAACGCGCCTTGCGGCTGGCGGAAAGACGTGGCGGGGTGACATAGGCGATCGACCGGTGCCCGAGCGATACCAGGTGGTCTACGGCGGTCGACGCCGCAAGGACGTTGTCGACGGAGACGACATCCACTCCCGCTATTTTGAGTTCGCTGACCCGCAGATCGAACAGCACGAAGGCAATGCCGCGCTTTTGAAAATCACGCGCGGCCTGCAGGTTGCTCAACTCGGAAGTGACGATGAAACCGCGCACGCCATAGCCGACAAGTTCTTCGATCAAGGCTTTTTCCCGCTTCTCGTCGCGATGCGTATTGCCGAGCACGGGGCGGAACCCGTGTCGTTGCGCAGCTTCGTCAATAGCCAATGCCAGTTCGCTGTGATAGGGGTTGACGATGCTGGGCACCAGAACGCCGACCAGCGGCGTATGTCCGGTTTTGAGCTGCCGAGCCACGCGGCTGGGCGAGTAATTCAACTCACGGATACTGCTTTCGATCCGCTCGATTGTCTCCTGCCGCAAATGGTTGTGACGGCCGTTCAGGTAGTTAGAGATACTGGTGACGGAGACGTGAGCTGCATGGGCCACGTCCTGGATAGTGGCTTTTTTCATTCAGAGCGGGAAATGACGTTCGCGATTATGTTGTTAATTCAACTTTATCACAGGTGGCCATGTGCCTGAACGTTCGATGTCGATCTGGATGGCCGTCTGTAGGCGAAAGTCTTCCGTAGAGGTCATTTCCTTCTGGCTGGCTTCGCGAACCAGATTACGACCGTCAACAGCATAAAGACGCAGCCGGAAATCCAGAAAAATTCGGTGGCCGCCAGGGTTGCCGATTGCACGTCGATCATGCGGTTGATGATGGCCAGGGATTGCTCGCGCCCTTGCCCCAGAGCGTGCAGATTGTCGAGCGCCATCTGCGCGGCTGGCCGATAGGGATTGATCGATTCCACCAGTTGCGCGTGGTGTAGCGTGCTGCGGTCATCCCACAGCGTTGTCGCGATTGAGGCACCGAACGCGCCGGCAGTGATTCGGACGAAATTGGTCAGCCCCGTCGCGGCGGGGATATGTTCGGGGGGTATTTCGGACAGAATGATCGCCGTCAACGGAACGAAGAAGCTAGCCATGGCGATGCCCTGGATGAACTGCGGCAGGACTACGTCGTAAAATCCCATGTCGGTGTTGAATCCGGAACGCATGAAGGCCGTCAGCGCGAATACCAGAAAGGCGATGGTGGCGACTGCACGCAGATCGACTCGCATCAGGAACTTGCCGACCAGCGGTGTGAGCAGCAGGGCCAGAATGCCGACAGGCGCCGTCGCCAGTCCAGCCCAGGTGGCGGTATAGCCCAGGTACTGCTGCATCCACAACGGCAGGATGACGATGTTGGCGAAGAAAACGCCAAAGCCCAGAGCAATGGCCACTGTGCCGAAAGTGAAATTGCGTTTGCGGAACAGGCTCAGATCGACGACGGGATGCCTGTCAGTCAGCTCCCAGGCGAGGAAGAAGCAGAAACCGACCACGGCAACGATGGCCAGCACTACGATCTGCGTGGAAGCAAACCAGTCCAGTTCCTTGCCGCGGTCGAGCATCAACTGCATCGCGCCGACCCACAACACCAGCAGCCCCAAGCCGACGGTGTCGATTGGCAGCTTTGCAGTCGGCGGTTCGCGGTGTTTCAGCAGTGTCCAACTGACTGCCGCGGCAACGAGGCCCGTAGGGATGTTGATGTAGAAAATCCATTCCCACGACATGTTGTCGGAAATCCATCCGCCCAGGATCGGTCCGGCGACCGGGGCGATCGTGGTCGTCATCGACCAGATGGCGAGGGCCATCCCAGCCTTGGCCGGCGGGTAGCACTGCAGCAGCAGAGTTTGCGACAGCGGAATCATCGGGCCGGCCACCAGTCCCTGCAGAACGCGGAATATGATCAGCGCGTCCAGAGTATGCGACAGACCGCACAGCCAGGAGGTGAGGACGAACAGCAGGGTGGCCCAGACGAACAGGCGAACCGGGCCGAAGCGTCTGGACAACCAGCCGGTCAGCGGCACGGAGATGGCGTTGGCGACTGCGAACGAGGTGATGACCCAGGTGCCCTGGCTGGCTGAGACGCCGACGTCGCCGGCGATCGTCGGGATGGAGACGTTGGCGATGGTCGTGTCGAGCACGTTCATGAACGTCGCCAGCGCCAGCGCCAGGGTCGCCAGCAGCCGCGTACTCCCTTCCAGGGGCGGAATGCGGGGTGGAGCGGGGTTGCTCATGTCGGTCGATTATTCTGAAAACCGCGATTGAAGAGCCGGGCGTTTGCCGCGTTCAAAAGGCGGATCACGGTTTAGTGGCCATGTTTTTCCGGATGATTTCCTTGATGCGGGTGCGCGCCTGTTCCAATGCCGGTTCGGAGGATGCATGGTTTTCGACCGTCTTGGGCACGGCGGACTGTGCAACCGGGGCGCCGCCGTTGTCGTGGATGTCGACGGTGACATCCATCGACAGGCCGATACGCAACGGATGCGCTTCCAGATCCTTGCGGTCGAGTTCGATGCGCACCGGCACGCGCTGCACCACCTTGATCCAGTTGCCCGTGGCGTTCTGTGCAGGCAGCAGGGCGAAGGCGCTGCCGGTGCCTGCGGACAAGCCGGCGATCCGGCCACGGTATTCGACGCGCGAGCCGTAGTAATCGGCCGTCACGGTGGCCGGCTGTCCGATTTTCATCTGGCGCAGCTGCACCTCCTTGAAGTTGGCGTCCACCCACAGATTGTCCATCGGAATGACGGCCATCAGCGGCGTTCCCGGCGCGATGCGCTGGCCAACCTGCACGTTGCGGCGCGCGATCTGCCCGCTGATCGGGGCGACGATGCTCGAGCGGGACCATGCCAGCCAGGCTTCTTCCACCCTGGAGGAGGCGCTTAGCACGTTGGGATGCTGTTCGGCGTTGATCCCATCGGTCAGCACGCGGTTTGCCGACAACTGCTCCTGCGCCTGTTCGAGAGCGGCCTGCGCGGTCTTGAGAGCGATGCGGGCGTGGTCGATTTCTTCCTTGGCTACGGCCCCGGTCGTGGCGATGGCCTCGCGGCGCGCCAGGTCCTGCGTCAGCCGGCTGACGTCGAGTTGCCGGGCCTGAACCTGCGCCTGCAGGGCGTTGTTGTTGACATACAGGGTGCGCACCTGGCGCACGGTCTGCGCCAGCGCCGCTTCGGCCTGGCCCAGGGCGACCTGGCTATCGGCCTTGTCCAGTTCCACCAGTGGGGTTCCAGCCTTGACGACGTCGGTATCGTCGACATGAACGCTATGTACCGTACCGGTAACTTGCGGCGTAATTTGCACGATGTGTCCGGAGACATAGGAATCATTGGTGTTTTCCTGCCAGCGCGCGATTACGAACCAGTAAATTGCGTAGATTATCGCAGCAAGAACGAAAACCAGCGTCAGCAGGAGAAGCGCGCGCTTCCGCGAACCACCGGCGGGGTCTTGTGCGGCGGCTGCGGATTTGGGGTCTGGCGTTTGGGCTGTTGCCGTATTTTTATCATTCATATGCCGTACTCGGTTCTAGTTGGTTTTAGTTCATTGTGACTTCTGTGGTGTCCTGCCGTTGGGGATCGGCAGGTTCCAGCAGGCGATCGGTGGTGAACGGGCTTTGCTCGGGCAGAAATCCTCCGCCCAGGGCGCGTTCGAGTGAAAGCGCGACATCCAGCTTGCGTGCGTGCAGGTCGATATTGATGCGCTGCTGCGCCATGACCTGCATCTGCGCCGAAAGGACAGCGACTTTGCTGATCAGCCCCTGCATAAAACGCGTCTCGACCAGCATGGCGTTGCGTTGCACGGCGGACAATGCTTTTTCCGCATCCGCGCTTTGCCGTTGCGCGCTGTTCAGGCTGCGTGCCTGGTCGAACACATCGCGCAACGCGTCAACGAGCGTCTGGTTGTATTGCTCTACGGCAGCGTCATATTCCGCCGATCTCATGTCGAGATTGGCCTGCAGGCTTCCGCCTTCAAAAATCGGCAAATGCACTGCCGGTGCCAGGCCTATCGTCGAGGCCTGATGCTTGAGCAGATTCCCCAGGCCTATCGACTGCAAACCGATGAACGCCCCCAGGTTGACGTCGGGATAGAATTCCTTTTCCGCGACCTCCATGCCGTAACTGGCGGCTTCAACCCGCCAGCGGCCGACCATCACGTCGGGGCGGTATCCCAGCAGGTCGGCGGGCATCGACGAGGGCAGGGCAGCGTCGAGGGTCTCCTTGAGCGCCGGATTGGCCAGCTTGTCGCCCCAGTCGGGCCCCTGTCCCGACAATGCGGCAATCAGGTTGCGCTGCAAACCGATACGTTCATCCAGTTGTCCCCGCTCGGTCCGCATGGCGGCAATGCTCTGGCGTTGCAAGGTCCGGTCGAAATCGGCGTCCAGCCCCGTTTGTACGCGCAGGGCCTGCAGGTGTTCCAGTTCCAGGCGCGTGGCCAAGGCTTGATCGAGCAGGTGGCGCTGACGATACAGCCGATCGAGCTCAACCCAGGCGCGTGCCAGCGTAGACGCCAAGGCAATCCGCACCGCTTCGCTTTCGACAGCCGCCAGTTTCTGCTCAGCCTGGGCACCGTGCAGGGCGCTGCGGTATTTTCCCCACAGATCCAGGTTGAGCGATCCGTTGATCGCCCAGGTGTTGTCGGTATCCCAACTGCCGGCCAGCGGCGAGGGATAGATCCAATTTTCGGAAAATCGCTTGCTCGTCGTGGAAATGTCGCCGCTCACGTTCGGCAGCGTGGCGCTGCGCGTCATGACGATCAAGGCGCTTGCATGGCGCAGGCGGGCATCGGCCACCTTGATGCCGGGAGAGCCGGCCAGCGCCGCCGCAATGATGTCGTCCAATTGCGGATCGCCCAGCGCTTTCCAGTAATCGCGCCGCGGCATCCGGCCGTTGCTGTCGGCATCGCCTGCATCGAGCTGCGGAACAGCCGCCAGCCGGTTCGGATCATTGAGCTGCGCGCGCGCCGTTGTCGCATCGTGCGTGGCGCAACCGCCCAGAACCATGAGTCCCGTCAGAATCGCAGCAGCAAGTGGAAAAAACGGCTTCATGTCCTACTCATCTCCTGTATGCGGATTATCTTCCGTACCTTTCGCGTGCGACCTCGGCCGAGTTCCGTTTTCCAGGATGCGGAGAAGATAGCTCTGCAACTGCGCGATCTCGGCGTGGCTGAACCCATGCAAATAGCGTTCCGCGACGGTATTCCCCACCTCGATCAGCAAGGGTATCTGCCGTTGCCCATCGGAAGTCATCGACAGATGCACAATGCGCCGGTCTTCGGTCGAACGCTCGCGCCGAATCAGGTTTTTCTTTTCCAGTTTGTCGAGAACGCGCGTCATCGAGCCGGTATCGTAGTTGACGGCCCGGCATAAATCGATGGCCGTTTTGCATCGGCCGCTGGCGATCATTTTCAAAACGATGTATTGCATGCCGGTCAGCTCTACGCCCTGCAAGGCTTCGTCGAGTCCCGTCATGAACTGCGCGCGGACCAGTCCGATCAGGCGTCCTACGCTTTCATCGGCTCCGGGTTGCACAAGGGCGACCGGAGCGGATGTGTCCGACCCGGAGTTTGTTTCACATGATTTCATTCGTTATATTGCTGTAATAGCATTTACTGCTTTGACAGTAATATATGGTAATGATTCGTTCTGCAAGGTGTCAACTCGACAACGCAACGGCGACTCCAAAAAAGCAGGCGTTTGCCGCAACGCTGTTGCGGAGTTTCGTCCTTTTCCCGGTCGGGCAATTATCTTCGCTGGTTTTCGTCCGGTGTTCTAAGCGACAATAGCGCTTTGCGTGGAAACGGGAACGGCGCGGGGTAAGTTGCATGTCGGCTGGCTGCGATGAGTGTTTCCTGGTGTGAATCGAAGATGGATGGTTGCAGTCCTGAATGACAATTTTGCTTGCTGACGTTTTTTCTCCCGAAGGTTCCCTGTCCTCGGCGATTCCGGGGTACAGACTGCGCCCGCAGCAGCTGGAGATGGCCGAACGCATCGCTGCGGCGATCGCTGCGAACAAGGTGCTGGTTGCCGAAGCCGGCACTGGCACCGGCAAGACTTTCGCCTATCTTGTGCCGGCGCTGCTCTCCGGCGGCAAGGTGATCGTTTCGACGGGCACCAAGAATCTGCAGGACCAGCTTTTCTCCAAAGATATTCCGATGGTGCGCAAGGTGCTCGGTTCGCCGGTGCAGGTGGCGCTGCTCAAGGGGCGCGCCAATTACCTGTGCCACTACCATCTGGAACGGGCGCAGGCCGACGGCCGTTTTTTCTCGCGCGAGGATGCCGCCGATGCGGCGCGTATCGCGCGCTTTGCCAAGCAGACAAAGACCGGCGACAAGTCCGAATGCGGCGAAGTGTCGGAGAACTCGCCGGTGTGGAGCATGGTGACCTCGACGCGCGAGAATTGCCTCGGCCAGGACTGCCCACACCACAAGGAATGTTTTGTCCTCGCCGCGCGGCGGGATGCGCTGGCAGCCGATCTGGTGGTCGTCAATCACCATCTCTTCTTCGCCGACGTGATGCTTCGCGACGAAGGGACGGCTGAACTGCTGCCGGCCTGCAACACGGTGATTTTTGACGAGGCGCACCAACTGCCGGAAACAGCCAGCCTGTTTTTCGGCAACAACGTGTCGACGGCGCAAGCGCTCGACCTCGCGCGCGATGCGCGCATGGAGGGCCTAGCTTCGGCGCGCGATTGCCTTGATCTGCCGAAGGTCTGCGCCGCGGTGGAAAAAGCGGCCAAGGACCTGCGCCTGACGCTGCCGGTCGAGCCGGCGCGCTTTTCGCTGGCCCAGCTCGAAGAGCGCATGGGCTTCGAGAACAATCTCCTGGGGCTGATCCGTGAGCTCGAGGCGTTCGGGGCGCTGCTTGAAACGCAGGCGCAGCGTTCCGAAGGGCTGGAAAACTGCTGGCGGCGCACCGGGGAGCTGACTTCCCAGCTGCGCATCTGGCAAAAAGGGGAGGCGGCGGATTACGTGCGCTGGGGGGAAACCTACACGCATTCGCTGCAGCTCAACGCAACGCCGCTGGTGATAGCCTCCATCATGCAAAAACAGATGAGCGGCCATCCGCGCGCCTGGATCTTCACCTCGGCGACGCTCGCCGTGCAGAAGGATTTCAGCCACTACTGCGCTGAAATGGGGCTGGACGATGCCGAGTCCGCAACGTGGGACAGCCCCTTCGATTATGGCCGGCAGGCGGTGCTTTACGCACCGACGGGATTGCCCGACCCCAATACTTATGCCTATACCGAATCCGCCGTCAAGGCGGCGTTTCCGGTGGTACAGGCGAGCGGCGGCCGAGCCTTCTTTTTGTGCACTTCGCTGCGTGCCATGCGGCGCACGCACGAACTGCTGGAAGAGGCGCTGGAGCGCGCCGGACTGGATTTCCCACTGCTGCTGCAGGGCGAGGGCAGCAAGAACGAGCTGCTCGAGCGCTTTCGCCGGCTCGGCAACGCCATCCTGGTGGGCAGTCAAAGTTTCTGGGAAGGCGTCGACGTGCGCGGTGAAGCGTTGTCGCTGGTCGTTATCGACAAACTGCCGTTCGCGCCGCCCGACGATCCCGTGCTGTCGGCGCGCATCGACCGCATGAAGCAGGACGGCAGGAACGCCTTCATGGATTACCAGTTGCCGCGCGCCGTCATCAATGTCAAACAGGGCGCAGGGCGGTTGATCCGCGACGAGACCGACCGCGGCGTACTGATGATCTGCGATCCGCGCCTGATCACTAAGCATTATGGCAAGCGCATCTGGCGCAGCCTGCCGCCGATGCGGCGGACTCGTGTGCTCGACGAGGTTCTGGCGTTTTTCCAGTCGCCATGAGCGATCCGGTTTCACATCATTCATCGGCTGCAGGGCCAGCCGATGGGTTCGAGATGGCCGAGGCACTGAACCGCGATTGCTTCTGCCACGTCGTCGATCGAGCCGCGTTGCAGCAAGCGCTTGAATCCGAGCTTGCGCCCGATGTCGCCGACATGCGACAGCACCTGTTTTCCGACACGCGCGTTTATGTCGCGCAGGCGCATCTCGATCTCATGGAGCGCCTGATCGGCGTCGTCGAACGCCTTGTTACGCTACCGGCATGGCAGGAGCGCGTACTGGCCCATGCGCCTGAAATTGCCCGCCATGCGCCGAAGGCGGCCGGCGTGTTTCTCGGCTACGATTTTCACCTGGAAAAAGACGGGCCGCGCCTGATCGAAATCAACACCAATGCCGGCGGCGGGTTGCTCAACGCCAAGTTGCTGGACGCGCAGCGTGACTGCTGCCCGGGCGAGCTCGCGGCGCGGAGAGAACGGCATCGGGTCGAGCAGGATTTTGTCGCCATGTTCCGCAACGAATGGGCGCTGGCGCGCGGCGAGGTTCCGCTGACGAGCGTCGCCATCGTCGACGAGTCGCCTGCCGGGCAGTTTCTTGCGCTGGAGTTCGAACTCTTCCGCCGCCTGTTCGAGGTACATGGCATAGCCGCGTGGGTGGTTGCGCCGGAGGAATTGCGTTTCGACGGCAAATGCCTCAAATACGGCCAGCGGACCGTTGATTTCGTTTATAACCGGCTGACGGATTTTGCCTTGGAAAATCCGCTCAGCGCGCCGCTGCGCGACGCCTATCTGGCCGATGCCGTGGTGCTGACTCCGCATCCGCGCGCTCACGCGTTGTATGCCGACAAGCGCAACCTGATCGCCCTGTCCGATGACGAATGGCTTGGGTCGATCGGCCTCGATGCCGCCGACCGCGACCTGTTGCGGAATGGCGTACCGGGCACCGAAGCGGTGACGCCCGGCAACGCGCCGGCCTTCTGGACCGATCGCAGGCAATGGTTTTTCAAGCCGGCAGCCGGTTATGGCAGCAGGGGAACCTACCGTGGAGATAAACTGACCAGGCGCGTCTTTGGGGAAATCGCGCAAGGCGGTTTCATCGCCCAGCGGCTGGTGCCGCCATCCGAACGCCGCTGGCTGGTCAACGGAGAGGAACGCAGCTTTAAGCTGGACTTGCGCAACTACGCCTATCGCGGCGAAGTGCAGCTCGTTTCGGCCCGGCTGTACCAGGGGCAGGCCACGAACTTCCGCACGCGCGGCGGTGGTTTCGCCGCGGTTTTCGCGGTGGGAGAAGCCTAGAATCGGAAGATCGGGCAGAAGAAAAACGTGCTTGGAACCCGACACCTTCGCCTGTGGCGTGCGGGGTTTTCAGAAACAAGATGATTTTGTCGTATGGGGGCGATCGCAGCTTCCCGGCAATCCGGAACCCATAGCCGCGGAGGCGGCGTTGAGTTCCGGGAGCGCTTGCAGCGCTCTTGCCGGTTTCGGGCAAGGCTATTCTTCCTCCCCCTCGTCCTCCATGGATTCTTCTTCCATCTGCATTTGCATCATCATGGCCATCGGGTTGAAGGGCTTGTCATTGACCAGCAACTGGCCCGCTTTGAGCGTGATCTTGCTTTTGAACAGGCCGTTGTCCAGGTTGGCATACCCCTGTTTTGCCAGATAGTTGATGGTCTGTTCGAGTTTTTGCGCCCGGGCCTTGGCTTCATCCTCATCGTCGAAGGGATCGCTTGCCGATTTCTTTGCGGCCATGGTGGTCAGGAATTTCACGGGCAGGGTGAAATTGGCGGCAAAGTCGATTTTCGGCTGCAGCCGTAGCGGGTTGTCAAAATCCTCGGCTTTTGCGTTGTCCAGCTTGATGCTGGCATTGAGCTCGGCCTCGCCGTCAGGAGTTCGGAAACTGATGCGATCGAGCGATAGCTGCGGATTGTCCTGGAGAAGCTCGATAAACTGTCCACGCATCGGTGCCATGGCCTGTGCCATTTGCTGCGGCGTCTCCATATTTTCCGGTTTGGCGTAAAGCGCCATGAGGTCCTGGTAAAGCGCCATCGCTTTGCGCGTGTGCAGATGCTTGAGCGACAAATCATAGTGTGCGGGACCGTAATCCTGTTCGCCGACCTGGACGACATTCGCCCCCATCTTCATGATCAGGTCAATGAAATCGCCGGAAACGGGCATCTGCACGTCGTACTTGACGTTCTTGACGCTGATTTTTTGCAGTTTGTCCGATCCCTCGCCTGTGCCGGGATCGATGGCAAACTCGGCGAGCGTGAGCTGCTGCGTGCCGGAATAGAACAGCGGATTGTCTTCGTAGATGCGCTGCTGATCGCCTTCCATGTGCATGTTCAGCATTTTGATTGTGGCATTGTCGGGCAAGGCCATTTCAAAGCGCGGCATCGTCGCCTGGAAGGTGTAATGCGCCATGCTTCTCGTGAAATCGATGGTGGCTTGCATGCCGTCGCCGGAGATCGTAAGTTCCCGCTTGTCGCCTCCCTTCTTGGCCTGAACCACCTTTTTGAATGCCAGGACACTCATCGTCGACTGGCCGCCGCCCTGGAAGTTGTACAAGGTTTGCGCCGACATGACCGGCTTGCCGCCGAAAATGCTCGACATGGTCTGCTGGAGATCGCCTTCGAATTCCACTGTCGTATCGGCGCGGCCGCCGGCGAATGTGGAGAAATTGATCAGCGGGCCATGCTGGATATGGCTTTTTATCGTCAGGCGGATGGGGGGTAGGGGGGCGGCCGCCGGCGGCGCAACTGGCGCGGGTTTCTCGGCGGTATCCTGATCGTCGTCTTCATCGTCGGATTGTTCCGAAGGGGCTTGAGATTTTTCAGGCAGAGATGGCGGGGCGAACAAGGCCGCCGGAATTTCCAGGGTGACGGTTTCGTCGGCGCTGAACAGGGATCGCTCGTAGTCGTGCTTGACGAGTTTGATGTAAGGGACGGCTGCGATCTTCTTGTCGGCTTCGGCATGGACTTTTTCGATCATGCTGCCCAAAAACCATGTCGATCCAAGATATCCCGCACCAAGTACCACCACGACGGCCGCGGCGACGCTTCCTTTTTTCATAGCCAAATCTGTCTCCTGATTCCTGGTTTAGATGACGTTCAACAACTGGGGGAAAGCTACCGGTCTTTTCGGATTGCGCCAGCCATAGGGCACAGTCTTTTGACTGGGAGAAAAACTGCACGCAAAAATCGGCCGATTATTTTAGCCTGCATTGCCGGTTTGCGCTGTGACAAAACTTGCAGGCCCGTCGGAGGCGTTTCAATGAATCGTCCTGGGAGTCTCCGGCATACTGCTGAACAGTCTGTCGATGTCGTCCTTGGCAAAACGGTATTCCAGGTTGCTCAGCTCATCATTGATGACTATGACGCCGTGTGCCGTCAGATTGTCGTAAACCTCCTCTCTGCCAAGAGAGCGCAGGATATTGTTTATCTTATCCCAGTCCTTCTGGCAATCGTTCGTGACCGGTTGCGCGTCGAAAAGCCGCAGGGTCTCTTCGTGGAACAGGCGGGTCAATAGTTCCTCGTTCTCCAGCTCGATCAGTTCTTCCGGCTTGACCGTATCGGCCAGCGCTTCGATACGCGTCCAACCGTCCGGGTCGCGCTCGTCGGTTGTCGGCATTTTCTGCAGAACCATTCCGGCGACTTTGGAAGGAGACGAGGCGAGAAAAAAACGTGAGGCCAGCTGCTCCGACTGCTGCAGGTAGTGTTCGAAGACTTCGGCAATGCTTTTTCCGTCAAGCGGCACGACGCTTTGGTAGGGCTCACGCATCGACTGCGTATCGAGCGACAGCAGCAACTGGCCGTGTCCCAGCAGTTCGAGCATCGGGACAGTCGCGATGCTTGCGGCATGGTGCGCCATGCAGCGCAGATTTAGTTGCTCGTTGCAGTCGATCACCATCAGCGATACCGGACCGTCGCCGCGCAACTGGATGGTCAGCCGGCCCGGCTGCTTGAGGTTGTCGGCCAGAAGCAGAGTGGTGGCGCTCATCTGCCCGAGCAGATCGACGACGGGCGGCGGATAGTTTCTCCCCGCCATCAGCTTTTCCCAAACGGCGTCGAGACGCACGATGGCGCCCCGGATGTCGAGATCGTCGAAGAGAAAGCGCTGGATGCTGTTTGTCATCGCTTGAGTTCCTCGGCATAACGTCCTGCGTCGAAGCCGACCAGCAGGGCCTTGCCGGTATCGAGCACCGGGCGCTTGATCATGGAGGGATATTTGGCCAGCAGCGCCAATGCCTTGGTTTCGTCGACGCCGGTACGCTCCTCGTCGCTGAGCTTTTTCCACATCAGCCCGCGCGTGTTGAGCAGCGTTTCCCAGCCGGCGCGCCGGCTCCAGTCCGGCAGATGCTCTTCGGCGATGCCGGCCTTTTTGTAGTCGATGAATTCGTAGGCAATCCCGTGGCTATCCAGCCAGGCGAAGGCTTTTTTCATGGTGTCGCAATTCTTGATGCCATAGATGCGACATACGGCAGGGCGGGTGTTTTCGGGCATTTTCTGAAATATGCAAAATAGTGTTCCAAAGCTGGATTTTAACCGCTTCCAGGCAGGAAGCTTTCCAATATCGAGCGCACGGGAAGGAAAAGCGCACGAATGCTGTTGTCGTAATCGGCAAAACCCCGGGTTTTTTCGTTGCTTCTCCGGCGCGACGGCAACGGCTGCCAAGTCATGGCCTGCTTTGTTGGGATGCGTTGACATTTCGATTTTAGGGGTATATTTTTTTGCAAAGTTAGTTTCTTTCAGAAAGAAAGTATCTGAATGGCAATTGGTCACGAACAAATGGGAGAGGTCAACGAGTATCTCGTTCTTGACTACCTGCGCAAACACGGGCGGACGACAAGGCCGCAGATCGCTGCCGATCTGCATCTCTCGCCTGCTTCCATCAGCCGGATCATTGCCAAGCTCATTGGCAATGCCCTGGTAGTCGAATCTCCCGGTAAGTCGGATTCCGGCGGACGCCCCCGCCGCCTGGTCGAACTCAATCGTCTGCGCGAATGCGTGATCGGGATTGACCTGGGGGGAACGAAATGCCTTGGCGTGCTGGCCAACGGAAACGGCGACGTATTGGCCGAAAAGCGGGTGCAGGTGGCCGGCGCGGGAAGCGCCTATGCTGCGCTCACGGACGTCTGGCAGGCTCTGCAGAAGGAAGCCGGGAGCAGAGGGCTGAAGGCAGGGGCGCTGGCTGTCGGCGTTCCGGCGGTGATCGATCCTTCTTCGGGCCTGGCGATACGCGGGCCGAACGTCAATTGGGAAGGTTTCGACCTGGTCGAAAGACTGCGCGAACTGGGGCTGCCGTTTGTGGTCGATAACGATGTCAACCTCGCTGCCGTGGCCGAAGGCGCCGAGGGCCAGGCGCGCGGCCTGCTCGACTATGCCGTGTTGTCGATCGGCACCGGCCTGGGCGGCGCCATCGTGTCGAACGGACAGCTCGTCAGGGGCCGGCATAACGCCGCGGGGGAGATCGGCACGCTGTTGCCTTCTTCGCGGATGCTTGGGGAATTACGGATCGGTGGTCTCGGCGGTATGGAAACGGTCCTGGCGGGACCAGCCATCGAGGCGAAGGCGCGTCGCCTGGTTGAAACGAATGCCGAGGCGCGCCGTGTTTTGACTAGCGCACCGACCGCACGCGTGGTGATCGAGCAGGCGGTCAAGGGGCACGCCGTGGTGGATGGCATCATCAACGAGCTGATCGATGCACTGGCGCTGTGCGTCATCACGCTGGCGGCCGTGACGGATCCCGAGATCATCGTTGTCGACGGCAGCGTTGGCCGGGCATTGGCGCCTTTGTTTCCGCGCCTGGACGAAATCGTGGCGCGCCACATCCCGGCGCCGCCTCGGATCGTCGCCTCGGACCTCTGCTTCAATTCGACGGTGCGGGGCGCCATCGCAGCGGCACTGGGCTTGTTCCACAGCGCCGACGTGCCGGACGTATTGGCCGCGCTTTTCCAGAATAAGGTCATTCCACGATGAACCCGAGCATACAACCCAACCGTTCCGCCGCGCCGGCTCCCGGCGTCCGGCGTTTCGTCTCGCGGCATGCCCTGCTGATCATCTTTGCCCTGCTCGTCGGCGGGCTGGCGATTGCCTCGCCGAGTTTCCGCACGATCGACAATCTGGTGAACATCGTCGAGCAGCAGTCGATCATCGGCATCGTGGCCTGCGGCATGCTGATGATGATCCTGCTTGGCGGATTCGACCTGTCGGTCGGCGCCGTCGGCGCCGCCTCGTCGGTTCTGGCGGCCTGGGTGATGGCGCGCTTCGGCATCGCCGCCGGGGTGGCCGCGGCCTTGGCTCTGGGACTCGTCGTTGGCGCCGCCAACGGACTGCTGGTGGCCAAGGTGCGCATCAACGCCTTCGTGGCGACGCTCGGCATGCAGACGCTCGTCGTCGGGCTGCTATACGTGGCCACGAACGCCACGCCGGTTTACGGCGTTCCGGACGTCTTTACGGTGGTGGGGCTCGGCAGGCTTGGCCCCGTGCCGGTGGCGGCCCTGATCTATCTCGTTGTGGCGCTTGCCACCTGGGCCTTGCTGCGCTTCACCGTGCTCGGCCATCACATCTATGCGGTCGGCGGCAGTCTTGAGGCGAGCCGGCTGGCCGGTATCAAAGTCGATGTGGTGATCATCATCGTTTACACACTCGGCGCGCTGACGGCGGCTATCGGCGGGCTCGTCCTGCTCGGCCAGACCTCGATCGGCCAGCCGGCGTCGGCAACGACCTGGCCGCTGTCGGCGATTGCCGCCGTCGCCGTCGCCGGCGTGCCGCTGACCGGCGGTGCGGGGGGCGTGGGAACGGTGATCGTCGGCACCTTGCTGCTCGGCACCATCTCCAATGCGCTCAATCAATTCGGGGTGTCGCCTTACTGGCAGCCGGCCATCACCGGTCTGGTCATCCTTGTTGCCGTGGGAATCGACACGATTCAACGGCGTCGTCGCTCGGCTTGACCGGTTTTTATCGGAGAGAGCCTCATTCGTTCTTATAGGGGAAGCAATCATGGAAAAGACTGGATTCATTCGCTCTTCGTCGTTGCGCATGCTGGCCACGGCCGTCGGTTTTTCGCTGGCCCTAACAAGCGCGGCGGTTCCGCTGACCGCTTCGGCGGCGGACGCGGCGCCCACCGCGGGCAAGCAACTGGTCATCGGTTCGATGATCTGGAACACCTCGGTGCCTTTCTATTCGAACTTCATCAAAGGCCAGCAGCAGACGGCGGAACGGCTTGGCGTGAAACTGGTGATCGTTGATGGGCGGGGCGAACTCGGCACCGAAATTGCGGGCGTTCAGCAACTGATTGCCCAACGCGTCGATGCGCTGCTGGTGACGGCCAGCGATCCCAAGGGCATCGCGCCAGTCATCCGCCGTGCCAACCAGGCGGGTATTCCGGTTTTCGCGGTCAACAATCGCGTTGATGACTCGGTGCAGAGCGTCGCTTTCATCGGCGCCGACGACTACGAATTCGGCCGCCAGCAGGCCAAACTGCTCGTTGACAAGGTGGGGCCGAAGGCGAAGATCGCGTACATGCTCGGCGCGCTCGGCACCAGCGCGCAACTGTTGCGCGAGCGCGGCTTCAAGGATTACCTGAAGGATCATCCGTCGGTCAGCATCCTCGCCAGCCAGACCGACAACTGGGATGCGGCGCAGGCGCTCAAACTGGTGCAGGACTGGATCAACAAGTATCCCAAAGGAGGCATCGACGCGATTGTCAGCCAGGGGCCGGAAGCGGCCAACGCCGCACGGTATGCGCATGGCAATGGACGTACGGACATCAAGTTCATCGTCGGCGACTATCCGGTCGAAGTGCGCGAAGCGATTTCCGCCGGCTATGTGCTCGGTTCGGTCAATCAGGACCCGAAGCCGCAGGGCGAGCGTTCGGTCGAGGCGGCGTTGCAGTGGCTCAAAGGCGAGAAGGATAAGGTCAAGCAGCCGAACGAGTACCTGCCGCTGCCGATCGTCACCAAGGATAACGTCGCCCAGTTCCCACCCGCCTGGGGCGGTTGAACAGGCGCTGCGGGCGAGTAGTACGGAGCGAGCATGACGGAAACCCCGGCACTGTTGGGCATGCGGCAGATCAACAAGGCTTTTTTCGGCAACGAGGTCTTGCACGACATCGATTTCGATCTGGTGGCCGGTGAAGTGCATGCCGTGGTCGGCCACAACGGCGCCGGCAAGAGCACGCTGATCAAGGTGCTGGCCGGCATGTACGACGACTACCGGGGCGAGATCCGGATCGCCGGGGAGCCGTTCCGCTTCGGCAACCCGGCCGCCTCGCTTGCCGCGGGTGTGGCGGTGATCCACCAGGAATTCGCGCTGGTGCCGTTCTTCACCGCGGCGGAAAACATCGCGCTGGGGCACGAACCGGCGCGGAGCGGACTGGTTGATTGGACGGTCCTGCGCCGGCAGGCGGAGGCGCTGCTCCAGGAGCTCGGCTTTGACATTCCGCTCGACGTTCCCGTCGGCCAGCTCAGCGTGGCGCTCCAGCAACTCACGGAGGTGGCCAAGGCCTTGAGCCGCCGCGCGCGGATTCTGGTCATGGACGAGCCGACGGCGCGTCTGGCGCCAGCGGAGCGTGGCGCCTTGTTTACTGCGATGAGGAAACTCAAGCAGCGCGGGGTGGGCATCATCTACATTTCCCACTTCCTTGAAGAAGTGCTCGCCGAATGCGACCGCATCACCATCCTGCGCAACGGCAACCGGATCGCCACGGGCGCGGCGGCGGATTTCGACCTGTCGTCGCTGACTAGGCACATCATCGGTGAGCATGCGCCGGACAAGGATGCGCCGGACGCGGCTTCCAGCGCGCCGAGGCTGATCGGAAAACCCGTGCTCGAATTGCGCGATTTCGGCGCGATGGGGCGTCCCGGCAGCACTTTTTGCATCCATGCGGGCGAGATCGTGGCGCTGGCGGGCCTCATCGGATCAGGGCGGACGACGCTGGCCGAAACCATCTGCGGTGCGCGCCAGAGCCATGGCGAGATCAATCTCGACGGTACGGCGCTGCAGCTCAAATCGGTGGCCGTGGCGGCGGCCCGGGGGGTCGTCCTGGTACCGGAGGATCGCAAGCATCGCGGCCTGGTGATGGCTTCCAGCGTCGGTTCCAACATCGTTCTGGCTGCCTTGGCGCGGATGTTTTCGCAGGCCGGCATCGTCGATGCCGGCGCGCGGCGGCGGGCCATCGATACGGCGGTCAGGAAGTTTGCAATCCAGGCAGCCGATGTGGATATGCCGATCAGCGCCTTGTCGGGCGGGAATCAGCAGAAAGCGCTGCTGGCCCGCGCCGATCTGAGCCGGCCCCGGTTGCTGGTGCTCGACCAGCCGACCGCCGGCGTCGATGTCGGGGCCAAGCATGAGATCTACAACCAGATCCGCGCGCTGGCGCGGGAAGGTGTGGCCTGCCTGGTGGTCAGCGATGAACTCGAGGAAATACTCGGCCTGTGCGATCGGGTAGCGATCGTGCGCGGCGGTGCCGTCGCGGACGTGATACCGGTGGCGGGGCTGACGCAGCACGAACTGCTGATGCACATGAGCCAGAGCGGGAGCAATGAATGACGCCAATCGTTGGAGTAAAAGCATACGGATGGGATTGGTCGACGACGCACGGCCTGTCGATGGCAGGAGCCGCGGCGCGCATGTCCGGCCAGGGTATCGATCTGGCGCTCGTGCAGAACCTGATCGACCCGCTGCCCGGCAGCGCGGTGGATCAGCATCCGCCGGCCGGCGGTTACAGCGACCGGGAATGGGTTTCGGCCTTGCGCGAAGAAGGCATCAGGACGTATCAGTCGACCGCCGTTTTCTTTTCTCCAGCGGATTTCGCCGCCGACCCGTCGCTCCGCCCGATCGATCAGGACGGGCGCGAATTCGCACCGTTCGGATGGTATTACGGTCTTTGCCCGACGCATCCGGGCTACCTTGCCCACAAGCGGGAACGATTTACCGAAGCCGTGGCGGCGACTTCGCCCGACGGCGTTTTTCTGTCCTTCATCCGCTTTCCCGCCTTCTGGGAGCTCTGGCTGCCGGGGCAGGAGCGCGCAGGGATGCGCGAATTCTGCTTCTGCGAGCGCTGCATGCGGACCTTCGCCGAGTCCTGCCGGATCGATCTGCCGGCCGCCGGGCCGGCGGTCTGGCGCAAGCTGATCGTCAATGAGTTGCGCGAGCGGTGGACGGCGTGGAAATGCGCCTGGATCGGCCGGGTCGTCGGTGACTTGCGCGGCGCGGCGCTGGCCGTCAAGCCGGATGCCGAGGTGTTTCTGAACGGTTTCGGACTGGGCGGCGGCGATTTCGGCAACGCCGTCGAGGAAATCCTCGGGCAGCGCTTCGCTGAACTCGATGCCTCAGTCGATCACTACGAACTGATGTTCTATTTCCAGATCCTCAAGCGCGATCCCCTGACGTGGATACCGCAGCGCGTCGCCGAGGT
>JAVBSG010000162.1:0-3927 GCA_031547245.1 Propionivibrio sp. | reverse complement strand
ATCGATCGCTCCGCATCCTGAGGATGCGGATGTATGCATGCGGCGCTAGTCACTGTGGTTTCCCCTGTCATAGATGTAAATGGTCGTTTCCCGCCTACAGCCCTTTTTTGCGCCGCCCTTCGAGCAGCTTCAAGGCATATTCGGCCGCATCGACGAGGCTGTCCGGATTGGCGATGCCCTTGCCGGCGATGTCGAACGCCGTTCCGTGATCGACCGACGTACGTAGAATCGGCAGGCCCAGCGTGACGTTTACGCCGCTGATGGCTTGCCATTTGCCGGTAGCCGGGTCGACATCGAAGCCGAGCAGCTTGACCGGGATGTGTCCCTGGTCGTGGAACATGGCCACCACCGCATCGAACTGGTTGGCTCGTAGCTTGATGAACACCGTGTCGCCCGGCACCGGCCCGGTAAGGTCGTAGCCCGCCGCGTTGAATTCCTTGATGATCGGCGCGATGATCGTATCGTCTTCCTTGCCCAGGATGCCGCCCTCGCCCGAGTGCGGATTGAGTCCGGCCACGCCCAGGCGCGGCTTTTCGAATCCCAGGCACTCCAAAGCCTCCAGCGTTACGCCGAAAACGCGGCGCAGGCGCTCGGGCGTCAGGCGCTTGGGCACATCGGCGATAGCGCAGTGGGTCGTCACGTGCGTTACCCGCATCGGGCCGTGCGCCAGCATCATCACGGCATCCCGCTGGCCCGTGAGATGCGCCAGCAATTCGGTATGCCCTTCGAAATGGTGTCCGGCCATATGCAGCGCTTCCTTCGACAGCGGCGCGGTAACGATGGCGTCGGCCTCACCGGCCTGCACCAGCTCAGCCGCCTTCTTGACGGCACGGTAGGCCCACTCCCCGCCAACGGCCGATATCTGGCCGGTAACGATGTCGCCAGGCACCGGTCCGACATCGATCATCTTCAGCGGCAAATCCTTCTCTTCGATCTGCAACTGACGGCAACTATTGCTCAACGCCTCGGCACTGCCGAGAACGACCAACGCCATGCGCTTTGCAGCGATTTCCTCCTTCAGCTTGAGCGCGGCCTTGATGATGATCTCCGGACCTATCCCTGCAGGATCGCCCATGGTTACTGCCAGACGGATGGCTTGTGACATTTTTACCCCTTCTAACAAGATGTTGTGTGATTCAAGGCGCCGTACAGCGCGAGAAGATCGTCTGCCGTGCCAAAAGCTCCTGAACGCGAATAGCAGGGCACGCCGTCCCAGATGCCTCCCATCAGGCGCGCGCAGCCCCATCCGGCACGGATCGAGGGATGCGCCAGCAACGCCTTGGCGCCGGAAGCCTGGCATAAGCCCAGCAGCGTATCGCCGCCGATGACAATCAGTTGTCCGGGCTTGGGCAATGAGTCCACCAGCATGTGCGTGTTGGCCGCCAGCAAGGATTGCGCCTGCTCGGCGGAAATCCGTTCCCGCGGCGACAGGTCGAGCCAGACCTGCCCAGCCCCTGTACGGGCAAGTTCGACGGCTTCGGCAAGTTGGCCGGCATCGGCTCCTTCAGCCACGGCCTGCGCGGTATGGTGCGAACACAGCAGGGACCATTGTTTGCGCAATACGGATTGGAAACTGGCGCTGACCAGGACTGTCGGCCCTTTGCCCCGCGGCAGAGGTTCAGCTTTTTCCTGCGCGGGAGACAAACCATGGGAGCGCGCCAGCGCATTGCCCAATCCGGCGCTACCGACCCACAGCAGGTTGTTGTTTCTCGTCTTTGCCTGCAGGACAATCCGATCGAGGTCGGCATCGGAAAGCGCTTCCGGCATCCAGATCTCAGGCCATACGCCTGTCGGCCCGACATTCTCTCCGGCAAGCAACCCCAGGTCTGCGAATACCTCCTGCAAAGGAACGGCAACCGCTTCCTTGCTTTCACCGCCTTGGCGGACGATCCATTGCCGGTTGTTCTGTGTAATCCGCCCCTGTGCCGGAAAAGCAGGAGCAAACAGCGCTCCATCAAAACCGGCGTGCCGAAAAATCCAGGCAACTTCCTCGAACGTGTTGCCACGCAGCAGGCTGTCGACTTTCTTGAACGATAAACCGCCGCCTTTGAGCCAGTCGATCACCGGCCGTAGAAAACCGGGCAAGGCATCTGTCGCCACATCCCGCGTCGGCGTCGCCACGACCGCAACCGGAAAGCTTACTGCATCGGCTGAAGACGGGGGACTACCGAAATACACCGGAACATTCCCGGCAAAAGCAGCCGCCGTATCGAGCGCACCGGTCAGATCGTCGGCGAGTATTCGAATTCCGCTCATTTTTTTCACCCCGCAAGCGTCAATTTGGTTCCTGAGGAACGGATACGCTCCAGCTCTTCCTGCGGCGCCCGATCATCGGTGATGACCTCAGCGATTTCCGCCATGTCGCAAACGGTCATGAAAACGCGCGGACGGAATTTCGACGAATCCACCAGCAGGCGGCAGGAAGCCGCCGAGCGCATCAGCGCGCGCTTGACCGCGGCCACGTCGGGCGAGGTCTCGGAAATCACGTTTTCGGTCACCGCATGCGCACCAAAAAAGAGCACGTCGGCTCGGATCGCCTTGGCAGCTTCCTGAACCTGTTCGCCCACGAGGGTATTGCTTCCCGGGCGCAACTGTCCGCCCAGGACGTGCACATGAATGAGCGAGCTGCCGTTCAGAACCTGCGCAATCTCGATATCGTTGGTTACGGCAACGAGGGGTATCCGTCTCGCCACGACAGCTTTGGCTGCTTCGAGCACCGTGCTGCCACTGTCAAAGATGACGCTTTGCCCCGGCACCAGGGTATCAGCCGCCGCAATGCCGACCCGCTGTTTTTCGAATGGCGAAAGATCACGCGCCGCCGAAATATTCGGTTCGAAGGTGCTGTACTGAAGATGCCGCAGGATCGCCCCGCCGTGCGTACGTTCGACGACCCCCTCCTCGGCAAGCGCGTCTAGATCGCGGCGGAGCGTCGACAAGGAAACATGCAGCGCTTCGGCCAGTTGCTGCAGGGTCACGGCGCCATGATGATGCAGGAACTCGGCAATGCGCTGCCGGCGCTGGATAGGCAACAGCGGCGCACTTTCCACTTCCAACGTACTTTCAGTCTGTAGGATAGTTTCCATTTTGCTTTCTCACGCGGCGTCGAATCTGAAAAGGTGATTGGAGACCAAAATGAAGCGTGTGATAGATTTTGGCACCTTAAGATAGATTTTGCAATCAGATCAAAAAAATATCTTCCCATAAAATGTCATTAACTCTTCGCATCTTCAGCAACAAGACCTAGAAAAATGCCGATCAGTTCAATTAAAAAGAATAAAGACATCATTTTAAAAATTTTCATCAATTTGTAACTTATTAAAAAATAATAATAAATTCCATAAAATTTTTCTGATGTGCGACACCTTGGAATCGTCTTGTCAACGAAATTCAAACCGGCTGATAGTTTTTAATATATCTTGACGCTTAACGATAGAATTTGTTGACATCACAACAACTATCAATCAAGATTGCTCACCATGGGTGCCAATATGGGCGTGGTTCAACAAGAAGCGATAGAAATGCGTGGTGGAATCTGCTTGGTCGATAGTGTGCTGTCGCCTACGGAATTCCAACCGAACAAGGAGGACATTCGATGACAACCCGGATTCAGGGCGTTCTGACAGCCATCGTGACGCCGTTCGATCCTGCCGGAAATGTGTGTCCGCAAAGGCTGCGCAAGCAGGTGCAGCGGCAGATGAAGTACGGCAACGGCATTTTCTGCAATGGCACGAATGGAGAGTTCTTCGTTCTGAGCCAGGCGGAAAAACTGCTCGTGACGGAAACCTGCGTGGCTGAAGTTGCCGGCAAAGTGCCCGTCGTCGCGCATATCGGCGAAATTTCCACGGCGGCTTCCATCGAACTGGGCAAAGGCGTTGCCGCAATGGGCGTCGATGCGGTTTCGGTCATTGCCCCTTATTTCGTTCCGCT
>JAVBSG010000073.1:0-4374 GCA_031547245.1 Propionivibrio sp. | reverse complement strand
GTGCTGAAACCGCGAGCCTTGATCGACGCAATGCCGGCTTCCGAATTCTCGCAGAAATGCAGTTCGATGCTATCCGGATGCTTAGCCAGATTATTGGTTACCCTTGTTCCCATTTTCCCGGCGGCGCCGATCACGGAAACTACAATCTTTTTGCCCATTTGCTCTCTCCTCCAATTGATGATCTCTTATGATTCGGTAAATTCCAGAATCAGAAATGCAAAAAAAACATAAAACAACAAACGTCTGATGTTTTATGTTTCAAAATTAGCATGACATTAATTCTGTTGTCAACAGAGCAGCACGAAATCTCGGATCAACGAATCTTTGGTTCTTTCACCGACAACGGGGAGAAGTTATCCGGTAACGAACCGGAAGCCGCAACATCGCGCCAAGGCGATGAATCAAGCCTGCTTCATCCTGTATCCCAAATCGGCAGCGAAAGTACTTTCGAGGACTACAGGGAGGCGCAATAGCGCACCGCCTACGTGTATCAGAGCATTTCCGGCCTGAAAAGCGAGCGGCGGCTGACCGTCCGGCCGGCAATCATGAAACGGCCGCTGCCCATGTAGTGCAGGGTTTCCGGCGGTTTTGGCGAAACGGCCACATGCGCCTTCACCACCTCGAAGATGAAAAAGTTGTAGCGCTCGACCAGCGCATCGTCGTACAGACGGCATTCGAAGTTGGCGTGGCATTCCTGGATCAAGGGCGCATCGACTAGCTCACCTGCACGAGGTGTCAGGCTGAATTCGGCGAACTTGTCGACGGTTGCGCCGGAACAATTGCCGATCTTGACAACCACATCGGTCAAGGCGGTGGTCGGCAGGTTGATGACGCATTCGCGGCTACGCTTGATCATCTCGTGGCTGTGATTGCCTGCGGAGATCATGCAACCCACCAATGACGGAGAAAACTCCATCACCGTGTGCCAGCCGAGCGTCATGATATTCGTCTTGCTACGCCATTTCGACGAGATGAGAACGACTGGGCCCGGTTCGAGGTAACGCCGGACCTCGCTGACAGGCAGATCCTTTTTCCTGGATGAAACGGCCATGTTTCTCCCTCATCCGAAACGCAACGGCGCAAACCCGTTTATTACCCAGGCCGGGCAGCGGAAGCCGATGACGCTTCCCTGCCCTTTGCTATGAGTTACTCTTCTTCAGCAACGGCTTCCGTGTTTCTGAGCGCGGCATTTCTCATCATGAATTTACTGACCGCCACGACCAGCAACGCCCCTGTGGCCGGCAACACCCACTCCATGTAGCTGAAATTGGAGATGGCCGAAGCGATGAACTCTTCCTTGTCGAGCATTTCTCCGGCAATCCAACCCAGCAGCATGGCGCCAATTGTTATGATAACCGGGAAGCGGTCCATCAATTTGAGCACGATGCTGCTACCGAAAATGACGATAGGAATCGACAGCGCCAATCCCACGACAAGCAGCGGCAGTTTGGCGGCCTCCGGTGCGGCATCTGCGGCGCCGGCCACGGCGAGGACGTTGTCGAGACTCATGACGAGATCGGCGATCAGGATCGTTTTGATGGCGGCAAACAAACTGCCGGCTTCCTTGACGTTCGATTCGTCATCGTCATCGGTCAGCAGTTGCACACCGATCCATACCAGTAGAACGGCGCCGATGGTTTTCAGCCATGGCAGCTGGAGCAATTGAACGGCAAAAATCGTCAATACGATACGCATGACAATCGCCGCCACAGACCCCCATACGACGGCTTTCTTTTGTTGTTTCGCCGGAAGAGAACGCGACGCCAAGGCAATCACCACGGCATTATCGCCGGACAACAGAATATTGACCCAGATGATTTTGAGCGCTCCGACCCAGAACGCGCTCGACAACAACAACGACAGCGACATCAATACCTCCGTAACTATCAGTTAGAGCCGACAAGAAACTCCGGATACTGCTGGTCGCTATATTTTTATATCAATTGTGCGTAAACCGCCCGTATGTCGGCAACACTCATCGGCCGCGGATTGTTACCGAGCAGACGTGTTACCTTGGCGGCGCCATCGACCAACGTATCCAGATCGCCCGGCATAATACCCCATTGTTTAAGATTTGCAGGAATTTCCAAATCGCGATTCAGTGCAAACAGAGCGTCAAGCATCGCGGAAGTTCCCTGCTCCGGACTCAGACCCTGCACATTCAACCCCATGGCCAACGCAATATCGCGGAATTTTTCCTCATTTCCGACAGCATTGAAACGCATTACGAACGGCAGCAGGATGGCGTTGGAAACCCCGTGCGGCATGCGGTATTTGCCCCCCAGCGGGTAGGCTAGCGCATGCACGGCCGTCGTACTGGAAGTAGCGATACACATGCCGCCATACATGGCGCCGAGCAGCATATCGTGGCGTGCGGCAAGATCCGAGCCGTTCTTGAAGGCGGTGCGGATGCTGCGGGAAATCAGGGAAATGGCCTTGAGCGCAAACAGCTCGCTGAATGGATTCCCCTTTTTCGATGTATAGCATTCGATGGCGTGGCACAGCGCGTCCATCCCGGTCGACGCAGTAATCGCGGGGGGCAGGCCAAGCGTCAGTTCAGGGTCGAGGATAACGCAGTCGGGCATCAGCCTGGGACTGACGATGCCGACTTTCAATTCGTCCTCGGGTACCAGGATGATGCTGTTGGGGGTAACTTCCGAGCCCGTCCCGGCGGTAGTCGGCACCATCAGCGTCGGCAGGCCGCGGCGGGTGATCGTCGCCTTGCCCTTGAGCAGATCGCGCAACGGTAGGCCGCTTTCCAGCAGCACCGCCACGATTTTGGCTACATCCATGGCGCTGCCGCCACCGATGCCGACGACCGCTTGCGCTTCATGCTCCTGAGCAGCGGCGAGAATGGCGTTGACCTGTTCGACGTCGGGCTCGGGCGGCGTATTGTCGAGGACGGCTACCTTGATTCCCGCGGCTTCGAGAATCGCCCGCGGCTTGTCGATCAGCCCTGCCCTGGCCACGCCCTGATCGCTGATGATGAGAACGCTGCCTGCCCCCAGGTCGGCCACGGCGTCCTTGATGTTTGCGATGCTTCCCGGCCCGGAGATGATGCGGCCGGCGTTCAACAATGTATATGCGCTCATGTTCATGCTCCTGTTCTCTCAACGCAGGCCGGCCTTCACCCACGCTTCGTTCAACCGCTCATAGCGGATTTTCTGGCGGTGGTAGGTGTAGGCGACGTGAATGATGCCGTCAGCGGTCTGCTTGATGCTTGGATAGGACAGCTCGCGGTTGAGCTGCTGCTCTGAATTGTTGGTCATGCAATACCCGTCGCCGACCTCGAGATTCCGCTTGTAGGGCCAGGTCTTTCCGCCATCTTCGGAAATTGCCAGGGTCATCGGCGCCCGCGGCGTGCCCCAGAAGGCGGTTCGTGCCCGCACGGTGTTTTGTTTCGGCGCTACCGTAGTAGCGTCTCCCGTCTCTTCATCCTCGATTTCGTCGTACAAGGATTCACGGCGTTCGGTCGCCTGGGCGGAACTGATGTCGTTGAAAATCATTGCCAGATGGCCGTTGGCCAAGCACGTCCATTGGACCGACGAGTTATTGTTGGGCAATTCGGTGGGTACCGGAGCACTCCAGGTCCGCCCGTCGTCCGTCGAACGGCTCATATAGATATTGTCCGCCCAGCGGCTGCGGTACACGGCCAGCAACAGCCCGCCCGGCAACTTTACGACGTTCATATGCACGCAGCCGACGCTGTCCGGCACCTCAAACTCGCTCCATGTGCGCCCTTCATCCGAAGAAATGCGCACGGCGCTGATATCGTTGTCGCCAACCCATTTCTCGCCAGGTTCGGCGCGGCAATAAAACACGGGAATGAGCCAGTCTCCGTTATCGAGGACAACCGGCGGTTGGCGCACGAACGTCCCCGTCTTGTCGAACAGCACACCGATGGCTCCCCACGTTGCGCCGTTATCTTCCGAAAGACGATACCGAATGATCGATGTATCCTGATTGCCGGATTTTTGCGCCGTATAGAAAACCCAGAGTTTGCCGTCGGGCGCCACGAAGAGCACCGGATTTTGCTCCGAGCGCGTGGGGTCGTCGGAAATTTTGACGGCCTCGCTCCAGCAGTTCGCCCCCTTTGGCAACCGCGAAAAGTAAATGGAGATATCCGACTTGCCTTCCTGGCTGCCGCCGAACCAGACGCACGCCAAATCGCCGTTCGGCAAGGGCATCAGGTTGGCCGCATGATTCTGCACGCACGGCGAAGGAATGTCGGCGATCGATCGCTCCGCATCCTGAGGATGCGGATGTATGCATGCGGCGCTAGTCACTGTGGTTTCCCCTGTCATAGATGTAAATGGTCGTTTCCCGCCTACAGCCCTTTTTTGCGCCGCCCTTCGAGCAGCTTCAAGGCATATT
>JAVBSG010000080.1:0-40548 GCA_031547245.1 Propionivibrio sp. | reverse complement strand
GCGCCGGTGATCGAGGCGCAGCGTGTGCCGCCGTCGGCCTGAAGAACGTCGCAATCGAGCGTGATCTGGCGTTCGCCGAGCGCGGCAAGATCGGTAACGGCGCGTAGCGAACGGCCGATCAGGCGCTGGATTTCCTGGGTGCGCCCCGATTGCTTGCCTTTGGCGGCTTCGCGCGCGGTACGCGTGTGCGTCGAGCGGGGCAGCATGCCGTATTCGGCAGTTACCCAGCCCTGGCCCTTGCCGCGCAGGAAGGACGGAACCGATTCATCGACACTGGCAGTGCACAAAACCTTGGTGTCCCCCATTTCAATGAGTACGGAGCCTTCGGCATGGCGGGTGTAGCGGCGGGTGATAAGAACATCGCGCAATTGCGAAGGCTGGCGCTGACTGGGACGCATAAGACCTCTTATTTCGAATACTTCTGGATGGTGGAACGGATTTCATCGATGGCGCGTTCGATCTCTTCTTCCGTCAGTTCCGTCTTGTAGTTCAGATTGCGGCCAAACTCATCAAGCCGGGTGGTGACGGCGCCCAACGGCATGGTCTGGGTATGCACCGCTGCGGAAATGCCGGATTCCGGCTCAATGTAATTGTCTTCCCAGCGGGCGGCGACAACGGAGAGATTGTCGCAGTTGGAGCCGCCGTATTCCTCGGCGCGGTCGAGCAGTATCGGTATGGAGTGCATCAGGTTCTCATGCCGCAACTCGTTGGCCAGCAACTCGTCCGGGTATACGCCCCATAAACCGTCGGTGCACAGGACAATGATATCGCCGGCATCCAGGGGGGTTTTGCGCGAAAGCTCGATCTCGGGATCCTGCGGGCTGCCCAGACAGCTGTATACCTTGTTGCGATCCGGGTGTGTGGCGGCCTCCGCTTCGCTGATGGCTCCCTGCTCGATCAGCAGTCTGACGCGCGAGTGATCACGGGTGCGCACCAGTACCTTGCCGCGCCGGATGACATACAGCCGGGAGTCGCCCACGTGCGCCCAGTAAGCAATGTTGTCCTGGATCAGGCAGGCCACGCAGGTGGTTCGCGGCGAATCCGAGAGCTTGTGGGTATTGGCAAAATCGAGAATGGCGCTTTGCGCGTTGAGAATCGAACGATTCAGGAACATGAAAGGATCCTGAATCTTCGGGTTGGCCTGGTTCTGGAAGGCTTCGGTCAGGCTCTGCACGGCGATTTGCGCGGCGATTTCCCCGTAGTAGTGCCCGCCCATGCCGTCCGCGATCACCATCAGCAAGGCGTCACGCGAATAGCAGTGGGCAAGCCTGTCCTCGTTGTTGGAACGCTTCCCCAGCCGGCTTTCCTGGTAGATGGTAAATTTCACTTGGCTTCAGCCTTTCCCTTGAATTTCCCGACGACGTGGCTCAGCCACGTCTTTTTTGCATGCGCCGGGTTTCCCGAAGGAGCCTTGGGTTTTTTGACGGGTGCCGTCAGCGCCTTCTGCAGGGCAAAAACGCTTTGCGGCCGATAGAGGTGATTGAGGCACAGGCACCAGTCGATGGTTTCCAGCAACTGGTCGGAATAAAGGCCTTCCCAGCGGACCATGGCTGGAACCAGCATATCCTTTTCTGTGCGCGCATCCGCTGCCTGCGGAGAAGCCGAAGCGAGGCAGGCATACATCGAGGCGCCCACGCTGTAGATGTCGCTCCATGGGCCGAGCAATTCCCTCTGATGGTAATGTTCCGGCGAAGCGAATCCCGGCGTATACATGGGCTTTAGCATCGGCGTGTCGGTCGTCAGGGTCTGCCGCGCCGCGCCGAAGTCGATCAGCACCGGCGTGTAATCGTTGCGCATGTAGATGTTGGAGGGCTTCAAGTCAAGATGCAGTAGTTTGTGCGAGTGGACTTCACGCAAGCCGTTGAGTAGTTTCGTGAAGACGTTGCGCATGAAATTTTCGGTGATGACGGCGCGGTTTCGCAGAATGAATTCCTGTAAGGCACGCCCCTGCTCGTATTCCATCACCAGATAAACCGTATCGTTCGCACGGAAAAAATTCAACACCCGGATCACGTTCGGATGCGAGAGCTTGGCCAGCGCCCGGCCTTCCTCGAAAAAGCACTTCATGCCGTAGCGGAAGGACGGCATGTGCTCTTCGGTAATGGCCGGCTTGATCTGGCCTTCACCGCGCAGCGCCAGGCTGTTCGGCAAATATTCCTTGATGGCGACGAAACGGCTCTGCCTGTCCGTGGCAAGATAGACGATCGAAAACCCGCCTTGGGAGAGCTGTCGCTCAATGCGGTATTCGTCGAGCTGGTAACCAGCAGGAAGGGGGTGGTTGGCTTGTTGTTCCATCAATATCAAAGCTAATATGTCATTTTTCGACCATTTTCGGGCTTTGGCGGAGAGCTGTAAAGCCGGCCACGATTCCCGACCTTATTTTCAGGATTTCCATGATTTATAGCATGACTGGCTACACAGCCAAAACGTCAGATCTTGATTACGGCACATTGCACATCGAACTGAAGAGCGTTAACTCACGTTACCTCGATTTCCAGTTCCGTGTTTGTGAAGAGTTGCGCGCCGCCGAACCGGCCTTACGGGAACTTTTCGGAACGCGGCTGTCGCGCGGGAAACTGGAGTGTCGGATAAATTTTTCCGCAATGTCCTCGCGGTCGCAGCCCTCGGTACTCAACGTGGAGCTCTTGCAGCGGCTGAAGAGTTTTGAAGAGCAGGTGCGCAAGGAACTGCCACAGGCGGCGCCGCTTGCCGTAAGCGATGTGCTGCGATGGCCCGGCATGTTTGGCGACGACTCCCTCAACATGGAATCCCTGATTCCCGCCGTTCAGTCGCTGGCATCGGAAGCGCTAGCGGATTTCACGGCCAGTCGGGCGAGGGAGGGGGAGAAATTGGCTGCTGTCATCCTCGAACGGGTGGTGCGCATGCGTGATCTGGTGCGTGAAGTCGGCCCACGCATTCCGGTGGCGCAAGCGGCGTTTCAGGACAAGCTCAAGCAACGGCTGGTTGATGCGTTGGGATCGGCTGACGATGAGCGTATCCGCCAGGAGGTGGCTGTCTTCGCCGTGCGTATTGACGTTGCGGAAGAACTGGCGCGTTTGTCGACGCACCTCGACGAGGTCGAACGCGTGCTGAAAGCCGGCGGCGCCTGCGGCAAGCGGCTCGATTTCCTGATGCAGGAACTCAATCGCGAAGCCAACACGCTGGGATCCAAGTCGGTTGTTGCCGAGGTATCCCAAACGGCGATGGAACTCAAGCTGTTGATTGAGCAGATGCGCGAGCAGATTCAAAATTTAGAGTAATAAATCAGGACGTTGCAGGACATCGCATAACCCCAGTAATGGCCGGGAAAACCCCGGCCATTGTCGTATCAGGACGTTGCACAATAAACCAGGAAAGCGCATCATTCGTGTGCACCACTATGTGCACCACTAGCATTATGTACAGTGGTTCTAGTGGTGCACACTCTGGAGGCCGAAATGGGCAAGCTGACCGACATGGAAATCCGTGCTTGGATACGAGCGAAAGAGCGCTTTGAACAACGGAGCGATGGGGAAGGGCTCTATCTATCGTACCGCGAAACCTTCATCGTTCCCCTGTGGCTGTTCCGCTATCGCTTTGCCGGCAAGCAGCGCGTCATGGGGCTGGGGAGCTATCGCAATCTGTCCCTTGCCGATGCCCGCAAAACGGCCAAGGAATTACGGGCCAGGGTGTCCCTCGGTTACGACGTTGCCGGCGAGAAGCAGGAACACAAGCGTGAAGCTGCTGCGAAGATCGAGGCCGCGAAAAATGCGCTGACCGTCGCCCAGCTGTGCGACGAATTCTTCGAACGCAACATCCTCGGGCGCTGGAAGCACCCCAACATCGTCCGGTCTCGGATCGAGAACGACATCAAGCCGAGTATCGGCAGAATGCCGGCCGAGAGCGTGAAGCCACGCGATATCGATGCCATGCTGCAGACCATCAATAAGCGCGGGGCTCGCACCGTGGCCAATGACGTGCTGCGCTGGACCAAGCGTATCTTTGACTACGGCATCAAGCGTCACATCGTTGAGCACAATCCCGCGGCCGCTTTCGACCTGGCGGACGCCGGCGGCAAAGAGGAATCGCGCGATCGCTGGCTGACTGCGGAAGAACTTGGCAAGCTGTTCCAGGCGATGCGGGACAAGGCCGGAACCTTCACCATCGAGAACCATTACGCGGTCCGTCTGTTGCTGCTGCTGGCCGTCCGCAAGGAAGAACTGATTGCTGCGCCGTGGAGTGAGTTCGACCTGGATAGGGGCATCTGGTATCTGTCGGGAGAGCGCACCAAGACCGGCGTTCCTATCGATATCCCCCTGCCGCGTTTTGCCGTGGAAACGCTCCATGAACTGAAGCGCCTATCGTGTGGCCACTCCTGTGTTTTCCCCGCCCGCAAGATGCAGAGCCGGATGGTCCCGCATATTGACCTGAATACGTTGAATGCCGCCCTGTCGAAACACATCAAGCCGATCCTGACGGCGGCTGACGTGCCGAACTTCACCATCCACGACTTCCGGCGCACGGCGCGCACGCACCTGGCCGCCCTGGGCGTCGATCCGCACATTGCCGAGCGTGTTTTGAATCACAAGATCAAGGGCGTCGAGGGGATATACAACCGACATGATTACTTTGGGGAAAGAAGCCATGCGCTTGACCTTTGGGCGGGCTTTCTCGAGAAGCTGGAAAAGGGTGAATCGTGGAATGTGGTGCCGCTGAGGCGTCCAAAAAAAGCATGATTTACCCGCCCCGCTCCTTTGTGATTTTCATGCGTGTTTTCCAGAGTTGTTTACCTCTTCCTTGTTTTTTTAGTGGGACAACTGGGACACTTGAAAAAAATCGGCTGAAAGCCTCGCCGTTGCTGGCTTTAGCCTGTCCCACTGGTAGTGGGACACTGCCCGTTTTTGGTGGGACACACTGGGACACTTTGTCCCAGTTGCGACGTTCTGGCACGTCCCGCGAAAGAATGTTCAGGCGAACACGAGCGGGATTTCCCGAGCGTGCAGACGTTTGTAAACCTGATTTTTGGCGCGAAAGCTGTCCCGCCTGCCGGCCATCATTATCGGAGTTGGTGTGATCAATCACTTGGATAGGAGGCGAAAAATGTGTGCACGTAATGCCAGTTTTGATTTTCCCGCACAGGAACCGTCTGTAGCACATGTTACGGTACGCTTGGCGGCAACAATGACCGGACTGGAACTTCCTACCTTGAGAGGGGCGGCATTAGGGTTTCCAGCGCAGCTTGCTTATGCGCCGTATGTCACTATTAAGCTTGCCGCGCTGATTACAGGGCTGACGGAGAAGGCTATTCGACACAAGATTGACGACGGCAAATGGATAGAGGGGCGAGAATTTCGCCGCTCTCCCGATGGTGGGATTTTCATCAGCATCAGTGGATATACCAAATGGGTTGAGAGTGGGGGTGGGCGGCTTTGATGCTGGGAAGTGTGTTTTGCATGGTGTGCGTGTAGTCATCATCGAAGGGGAAGCATGACATTCAACGAATTCCACAGTGCGCTTCATGCCCTGGGATGGGAACAGGCTGAGCTTTGCCGCCGCCTGGGAGTGACCAGGAATATGGCGCGGCGATGGGAAGAGAACGGCCCGCCCCAATGGGTAGGGGAATACCTGCGGGTTATGGTGGAGCTAGATCGTCTGCACCAACTGCTTATCCGCCCACCCGGGTCGGAATGGCTTGAACTGGTGGCGGCAGAAGGGGCAATGTCATTTCCTGCGCACTTGGAACCTGATCCTGACGGCGGGTATGTCGTGACTTTCCGCGATGTTCCAGAGGCGATCACCCAAGGCGATACCGTGGATGAGGCTCTAGAAATGGCGGCGAACGCCCTGGTGTTGGCAGCAACCTTCTATACGGAGAGCGGTAAGCCGATTCCCAAACCGTCGAAGCCCAGGAAGGGCGAAAAGCTGGTGGATTTCCGCCTGGCTAGTTTCAGAGTGGTGAGGGCTGGCGAACACTACGAAAAGTGACGGCGTGTAGCGCATAGCAAAGAATTCGCGGGGTCTAGGTTTGGCCACCGAAAAGCCGGAAACCCTTGCCGGCCTGACCCATGCGAACCGATCAAGGGGCGCATGAAGGGATGCGTGATGGAAAACTGGGAGGATTTTTCGACCTTCAGGGATTTAAGAGAACTGGAGTACGTTTGCGATATTCTTGAAGAGAACATGCCGTCCAACAGTATTCCTGGAATGCTGGACGAAATCACAGGCGACGGGTCAACCCTAATCAGCAGACTGAATGCACAGTACAAAATCACGGAAGCTATTTGTGAGAAAGTTCGAATAGGTTTATTCCAGCGAACGTGGATGTGCGGGCTATTCTCGCAACTCTTCTACCAACTGGATGAGGTTACGAAAGAGCCGTGCTTGCTAAAAAGCTACCTGTCCGACATTACCTTGAATCTGCATAAAGTGCTGATCGCCGCGCACGAGATCCATGATGATCGCCGTCGGGAAGCGCTGCTTGCCGATGCGCTTTCTATACGCCAGCGCAGCATTGCTAAAAATCCACGCAACCGAGCACCGTCAAAAACCGGAGGGAGAGCACTCGTCGAGAGTGTCCGCAAAGAATCAAAGAAACGGAAATGGAATACGGCATGGCAATGGCTGTGTGGCCAAGCAGACAATCGAGCCACCGTTGGGAGTTTTCTGTTGAACGAGGTATGCGAAAACACCGACACGGTTTGCTATTCCAGCGTCTCAGATAACACCGCTGGCTCAATAAAGAAAACCACCTTCCTGGATTATTGGACACGCCCAGATCGCAGTAAAAAAGTCGGGAGTTAGCCGGTTAAGTCCCGCGCTCCATAGGGAGTTAGCTGGCTAACTCCCGCATCTCCTCTTGTAGTCTCGCAGCCACGATATGGCACGGGGCTTCATGCAATAGTTGGCCATGGCCTGCGAAACTTTTTAGTAAAAAATTTCGCAGGAAATCGGCAATCTTGCGCCGGGCTATGGCTGGAAGTCGCCTGCTATGTCCCACGAAATTCCTTGCCTTATTTGTTTCGCGGTCGGTTGGCAATCTGTCGCTGGGCAATAGCTGGAAGTTGCCTGCCGTGGTTGGCGACATCCCTTGTCTTATTTTGTCGCCGCCGGAGTGCAATCCTGCCCACGGGCTGCGCCAGGGGAATTTGTTGGCAGCTTGCCATCTTTACTTTTAGGAGATGTTTATGACGTACGAAACTAAAGCACTTTCGCCAGCGACCGTCGCCTCGCTGGAAAAAATCCCATCCGCCGCCCGCCGCATGGGCATGAGCATCAGCCAATTCTATAGGGTCGCCAAACGCGACGGCCTTCAGATTGTGAAGATTTCCGAGCGCTCGTCGGCTGCTGTGTCCAGTGAGATCGATTTGTGGATCGCCGGGCGCATAGCCGCCTCGGCTGGAAAGCGAGGTGCGGCATGAGTAGCGACAAACTTGGCCTCACCGAAGCAATCGCGGAGATTGCTGCAACGATATACGGCTACGATTTTTACGCCCTTTGCGAGCAGGAGCAGAGTAGCCTGCGCTTGCAAATTGCCAACCATCACAAGGAGCTTCTGGCCGCGATGGTTTGCGCTGATGCACAATTCCAGATGGCCGTTGAGTTTGGCGAGGTGGCGGAAGCACTCAAAGAATACCTCGCTCGGAGGCTGCGCGCATGATGACGAATGCAAATTTACGTAGTGCGGCGTTGCAGGCCTGTTGCTTGGTGGGAATCTCTCCGCGTGATACGGATGGCGTTGTATTCGATCCGCAGGCATTGCCCGTTGAGTTGCAGAAACCCGCCGTGGCGCTGATGCACGCTGCGCTAGCACATGTTCTGGTTCCCACGTTTGGAACGAACCTGTGTGTTTTGCGATGGGCTGGCCATACCTGGTGCCTGACATTGTTAGCAAAAGGACAGTTGCATATTGCGCCTGCCGATGGCGGGGTTGGCTTGTTGGCGCACTCCTCCTTTCTTCAGAGGGCCTAGCATGGATTGCTTGACTCGTCCGCCCCTTCCCGCCGATACTGCGGGTTCTCTCAAAAGTATTGGCAGCACCCCGGCACTCATGCTGCGAAGCCGGTTTTTTTACGCCCCTCATTCTGCCCGCTGTGCGTCTGCACGTCCGGCCGGGTTTTTGGGGGTGTCGGGTATCCGCAAGGCCCCGGGCGCGCCAATACGCGCTGAGAGCACCCCCACCCCTTTTCGGGTGGTTCTCAATCTCAAAAGTATTGGAGGCACTATGCCTAAAGCATCAATGGCCAATCCGGCCAACCCGACCGCCAGCTGTGCGCTGCCGCTGGAATCTCTTCCTCAGAAATCAACCCGTCCCAAGGGTGGGCGCAAGGCGCGTGGCGAACGTGCGCCGCAAAGCGGGGATATCCCCTATGGCAACATCCTGAACGCCAGGGAGTGCCGCGTCATTTATCGTGCCGGCGAGTTGCTCAAAAAGGCCTTGGCGGATCGTCCTGTTCAAATGACCGCCCCCGGCGCAGTGCGCGATTACTTGCGTTTGAATCTGGCACTGAAGGAACGCGAAGAGTTTTTGGCGTTGTGGCTCGATGCACAGCACCGACTGATCGAGGCGGAAACGATTTCGCATGGAACGCTGACGCAAACAAGCGTTTATCCCCGTGAAGTCGTCAAAAGTGCACTGCGACACAATGCAGCAGCAGTCATTTTTGGGCATAACCATCCATCCGGGCTTACCGATCCGTCACGCGCTGATACCGATTTGACGTTGCGTCTCAAAAGCGTATTGGCGCTGGTGGATGTACGTGTCCTGGATCATTTCATTGTTGGTGGCAACAGTTTCCCGCTATCCTTTGCCGAACGTGGATTGCCGCCGTTTGGTTGTCTGTGGACTTCGGACGATGCTGTTTCGGTGAAACCGGCGGGGCGGAAAGCGAGGCGTAATGGCGAATAACGCCTCTTTCAAAACTATTGCCGCTGCCGCCCTGGGTCGGTTCGATATCGTTATGGACTGGCTGGGTTTGGCTGGCGGCAAGAATACCGGGCGGGAATATCAGCCGCTCAATCCAAAACGTGACGATCATTCGCCGGGATCGCTGAGCATTAATCGCGATTCCGGCGCGTGGGGCGACTTTGCGACGGGCGATAAAGGTGGCGATCTGGTCAGCTTGGCGGCCTACATCTGGGATTGCCCGAACGGCGAAACCGCCGAACGTCTGGCGCAACAGTTGGGTATCGATCTGCCTGCCCGCCCCCAGTGCGCTAGAAACGGCGAACGTGGAGCGGGCAAGGGTAAGGCTTCACCCGTTCCGCAAAAACCCGCCAGCGCGCAGGAAATACCGCCGGCCGCAACCAAGGATGGCGTTTGCATTATGCCGATTCCGCATGATGCGCCGCCTATGCCGATGTCGCACCCGCGCCACGGCCAGCCAGCCGCGTCCTGGGCGTATGTCGATGCGTCTGGCACGTTGATGTTCCACCACTGCCGCTTTGAGCCGGCCGGCGAGCGCAAGCAGTTCAGCCCGCTTTCGTTGTGGCGCATGCCGAACGGCCGTCTGGTCTGGAAGTGGAAAGCGCCACCCGAACCTCGCCCGCTGCTGGGGTTGGATCGCCTGGCGGCGTTGCCGGATGCGCCCGTTGTCATCACCGAAGGCGAGAAAGCGTTTGATGCGGCGGCGCTGCTCCTACCCAATGCAGTGGTCATGACCTGGGCGGGCGGAGCCCAGGCCGTCGAAAAGTCCGACTGGTCGCCCCTGGCCGGCCGCGTAGCGTGGCTTTGGCCGGATGCTGATGAACCGGGCAGGAAAGCCATGCAGAAGGTTGCCAAGCGCCTACAGGGGATTGGGGCGGGCGACGTGCTCCAAGTGAATCTGAACGCCTTGGCGAAGATCGCAGGCACGGCCGATGGCCTTCCCGTACTGACGGCAGGCGAGCCACTAGCGGAAGGCGACGATGCCGCCGACTTGGTGACACGCGGCTGGGCGGCGGCGCATGTGGGCATGCTGATGGAATCCGGAGAGTTTCTAGCCGACCTCGAGAACGAAGCCGGAGAAGCAACGAATAGAAACGGCATCGCGGCCGAAGGCAGTCAAGACACGGCATCTACCACCAAGCGGGGTTTCCGTCTCGACGATCGCGGCGTGTGGTTCGTCGATGTGAAGGACGGCGAACCGTCCGCCCCACGCTGGATATGCAGTCCGGTCGATGTGCTGGCGATGGTACGCGATCCGCATAACTGTGGTTGGGGGTTGTTGGTGTCTTTCGACGATCCAGACCGCCGGCCGCATCGGGAAATCATCCCGGCGCGGGCCTTCAACGGTGAGGGGTTGGAAGCCACTAGCCTGCTTCTGGATCGCGGGCTATCCATTGCGCCCAAGGGGCGGCCGTTGCTCTTGGAATACCTGCAAACTGCGAGTCCAAAGAAACGCGCTCGTGTGACCAATCGGACAGGTTGGCACAGTGCCGACGAAGGAAATGCCTTTGTCCTTCCGGATAGGGCCTTTGGCCAAGGCGGTGAAGAGTGGATTTTCGAGAGCGAATCGCCGGCCGGCAACACTTTCCGCCAGAAAGAAACACTTGACGAGTGGAAAGCGGAAGTGGCGCGTCGCTGTGCCGGTAATTCCCGCCTGGTCTTTGCTGTCTCGATGGCATTTGCCTCGCCGCTGCTCCACTTGGTCGGAGCCGAGTCGGGCGGGTTTCACCTGCGCAGCAATTCGAGCGACGGCAAAACCACGGCGCTGCGCGTGGCGGCCAGCGTATGCGGCGCACCCGAGTATATGCAGCGTTGGCGGGCGACTGACAACGGGCTGGAGGCGTTGGCGATGCAGCATTGCGATGCACCGTTGCTGCTCGATGAACTGGCGCAGCTTGATCCACGGGCAGCCGGCGAAGTCGCGTATATGCTGGCCAACGGGAGTGGCAAGACTCGGGCCGGCAGAACGGGTGGCATGCGGGCGCGGGCTGATTGGCGATTGTTGTTCCTTTCTGCCGGCGAGATAGGCTTGAGTACGCATATGGCCGAGGCAGGAAAACAGGCGCGGGCGGGTCAAGAATTGCGCCTGGCGGAGGTTCCCGCCGATGCCGGCGCGGGACTGGGGTTGTTCGAGCAGCTGCACGAGTGTGCGCATGGGGCGGAATTTGCCAAGGCGCTGGACCAGTGCACGCGTAAATACTACGGCACGGCGTGGATTGCTTTCCTGAAACGCTTGGCTGGTGAGGATGCCAGCACAGTCATAAAGGATATGCATGAGGGCCAGCGGGCCTTTGAACGGCATTACCTTTCCGACGAAGCGAGCGGCCAGGCGCGGCGGGTGGCCGGGCGCTTTGCCCTGGTTGGAGCGGCCGGCGAACTGGCCAGCAGTTGGGACATTACGGGATGGTCTGCTGGCGAGGCGATGAAAGCCGCGGGCGCTTGCTTTACTGCCTGGCTGACGAATCGTGGCGGTGAAGGCAACCAGGAAGAGCGGGCCATGTTGGCGCAGGTACGGGAATTCCTGCGGCGATATGGGGAATCTGCCTTTACCGACTGGGACAGGCCATCCATGACGGATACGCACGCGCCGGTACGCTCGGATCGGGCAGGTTGGCGGCGGTATGTCGAAGTCGATCAGGAAGTGCATTACTACGTATCGAACGAAAGTTTCCGCTCACGGGTATGCAAAGGCTTCGATCCTGGCGCCGTGGGACGCTTGCTGATCGGCAAAGCGTATGCCGAGACCGGGACAGAAGCCGCCCGCCCCTGGTTGGTGAAAGAGAGCATTCCGGGGGAGGGGCGGCCGCGTGTGGTGCATATCCTGCCGGCGATCTTCGAGGCCGATGATGCTTGACTGGGACATGCTGATGCCTGCCGGGGCGGGACAGAAAATATCCCATTCAGGCGAGACAACGGGACGGACGGATGACCTGCCCGACGATTCGCGAGACGTGCCAGAACGTCGCAACTGGGACAAAGTGTCCCAGTGTGTCCCACTAAAAACGGGCAGTGTCCCACCACCAGTGGGACAGGCTAAAGCCAGTAATGGTAAGGTTTTCAGAGGATTTTTTTCAAGTGTCCCGGTTGTCCCACCAAAAAAACAAGGAAGAGGTAAAGAAGAGGGGAAAAATTCGGGCGGGGCGGCGGCGGAGCCGCATGACTTTCGCGCTGAAAATCAAGAAGATTTCCTTCATTCCATCCACCCTGCCGCTGTGCTGTTGGTCCTGGCCTGGTCGCGCCATAAACAGATAACCAGGGAAGAAAGGGCGTGTCTGCTGCTTGATCTGGAAACAATGCAGCCAGGCGAGCAAGTGCGTTATTGGAATCAAGTCTGCATGCAGGATGGATTGAAATCTTGGCAGATTCTCTACCTGCCCGCCACCACTTCAGGGCAAGACTGCACCCTGTGCCGAAACCTGATTACCCGACATGACACCATCGGCCACGAGCGCCAGCAATACCACTGGGCCTGTAGGCAGGGTTATCTGATTCTTGAGCATGGCCGAGGGACAGAGCGAATATGGATCGCCCCGCCTGAATGCCATAGCTTCGAGCGCTGGTATCCGTCCGACTGGCGATAGGTCGGCCTGGCTAGGCAGCGGGTCCTTCCTGGACGTTTCCTTTACGGGGCGAAACGACCCCGGATTTTCTCCAGTTTTCTACACATTGTCGATGTAAGTAAGTGCTGTCCGTCTGGGAGAGGTAAGTAAGTATCACTGATCGGTGGCTTTCATGATGGGTGACGCCCAGCGTGCATCGTGGATCACAAGGTGCCGAAGTGCGCGGGCGGCACGGACGACGAGAGCAATTTGCAGTCGCTATGCCAAGCGTGCAGCAACATAAAGACGCAAGCCGAGGCAAATCTGGCGTGGACCTTGCTAGCACCCCGGGGGGCAAAAATCTCTAGCCCAAAACCTCCCCGGGACCGGGAGCAAAGACAAATTTTTTCGTGCGGGAGTTTTGAGGGGGAGGGGGGCATGGTCTTTCTAGTGTTCAATGTTCAGAAGATCTAGTCGAAAAACCTTATACCCCAAAGAAACGTGCACCAATGAGTGCACCACTAGAAAAAGTGAAATACGAAAAACCCTTAAACCATGCGGTTTGCAAGTCGTACTCAGTATTCAGATTCAGAATCAGGACGTCGCCAGACGTCGCATAAACCCAGTAATGGCCGGGAAAACCCCGGCCATTGTCGTATCAGGATGCCATGCGTGCCCCAGAGGTTGTGCATTCGAACCGATCGTGTCATCGAGCCCGAAACAGGACTTTGCGCTACGTCTGGAACTTGGCTGGCCGGAGAGCACTCAATTCGACATCTGGAATACTCCATTTACATGATTCCCATCGTGCCGGAAGGGGTGTCGCTAAAGTAGAGGGTCGTCGTGCGCCGAGAATTATTCCGTAACTCCCTGTTGCCTTTTTCCGTTCTCGGACTGTGGCCCTGCGCTGCCTTATCCTCCCCCGTCGTTCTGCCGTCGACCAACCTGCAGACGGTGCTGCAGACCCAGTATCCCGGCGAGCGTGTTTTTGTCGTGCAGCCGGGGGCCTTGTTGCAAAACGGCAACACGGCGGTAGTTGGCGACAACTCGCAGAACTGGAGCTTCACCAATCACGGGACGGTGCAATCCACCTTCACCAGCACGGCCAGCGGCCTGCTGCTGGGCAGTCTCGATACGCTGGGCGCCGAGGTGATCAACGATGGCACGATCAGTAGTACGGGTACGGCATTCAGCAGCGCTGCCGGGGTGCGTTTTACCAACGGCGGCAAGGTATTCAATCTGGCCGGTGGTGTCATCTCCGGTCTCGACGGGGTACATACGGACGTTGGTTCCCTTTATTTGGAAAATGCGGGGACTATCCGTGGTACCGCCAGCGGTGTTTACAGCGGACAGGGAGCGTTTGTGGTCAACCTCGAAGGAGGACTCATCGAAAGCGCTTCGTATGGCGTGCACATGAATGGCCCGAAGGACGGCGTCTTCATAAACAGCGGCACCATTACCGCTTCCGACAACGCCTTTCTGCTCACCGGCGGCCCAGCCGTATATTCCCTGCACAATACGGCTACCGGCGTCATCACCAGCAGCGGGAGTGCGGCTTTGCACCTGGAAGGCAAAGAAGGGCAAGTGCTCAACGAGGGGTTGGTTCAAAGCATGGCGACGGACGGAATATATTCCATCGGCGACCTGGATGTCGTGATCAACGCGGGAACGGTCGCAGCCGGCGGCGATGGCACGGGAATTCATCTGAAAGGCGATCATAGCCGTTTATACAACCTCGGCCATGTGGCCGGGTCCGGCGCGGGGGCGGCCATTCTGATCGAAGGCGACGATTCTCTGGTGCAGCTCGGGCAAAGCGTCACCTTGCCAGCGCTGCCGTCTCCCGTTACAGGGCCGGGCTCGACGCTTGACGGAGCCGTGGTGAGCACCGGGCGGCGCAACAGCATTGTGCTTACCGACAGCGGGACGGAGGACAGCGATTTTCGCGGGTTCGATTTTCTGTCTATGCAGGGAGCCGACTGGCAGCTTGCCAACACCATTTCGCTCACGGGGTCTGCTGCTGATTCCCTGAATGTGCGTTCGGGAAGACTCTTGCTCGGCGGCATGTTGTCAAGCCCAGGAGGCAGCATGGTATATGGCGGGCAACTGGAGGTGTCCGGAACCGCGAAGGTCGCGGGGGACAGTATGGTAAATGCGGGGGGTGTGCTGAACGTACCCGGTTCTTTCGCGGTAGGCGGCAGCAGCATAGTGGACGGAACCGCCGCGGTTTTTCCCTCGGGCACCTTGAAGGTCGGCGGCGACAGTATCGTCAACGACGGTGGTCTGCTTGCCGTGGCCGGGACCATGGGCGTTGCCGGCAACAGCAACGTAAACCGGAACGGCAGGCTGAACATATCCGGCTCCCTTGCCGTGGCCGGCGATAGTGCCGTGCAGGGAGCCGTCTTGGTGCTTCCATCCGGAGTTCTGAGCATCGGCGGCAACAACACCGTGCTTGAAGGCGGCTTGCTCGATGCGAGTGGGTCTACGATTGTCGCGGGGGACAACGCAGTAAACCAGGGGGGCATGCTGAATGTATCGGGCTCCTTTTTCGTAGGCGGCCTCAATGCGGTGCGTGGCAAAGCATCGGTTTTCTCCCCGGGCAGCCTTGTGGTTGGCGGCGACAGCATCGTCAACGATGGAGGGCTGCTGGATGTCGCGGGAAGCGTGCGTATTGCCGGCAACAACATCGTAGCTCCGGGCAGCGCGTTCAACATTTCCGGTTCCTCCGTGGTGGAAGGCGGCAGCGCGGTGTACGGCCGGGCTTCGGTGCTTCCCTCGGGCAGCCTGACCATCGGCGGCGATAACGCCATATACCGGAATGGTTTGCTGGACGTGGCCGGGACAATGAGTGTCACGGGCAACAACAATGTCGGCCAGGGAGGCGTGTTGCGCGTGACCGGGGTGTTGACGACCGCGGGAAGCACAGTCGTGAATGAGGGCGGTTCGCTCTTGATCGGCGACACGGCAGCTTCTCCGGCAAAACTGGCAAGCCGGGGAACGGTCCTGGTAGATGCCGGCGGGACATTGGGGGGAACCGGAGTGCTTGAAGGTTCGCTCGAAAATCGCGGGCGGGTGTTTACCGCCTCCGTGCCCGGTGGAATGCCGGGGAATTTCGCGGTGCAGGGGGAGGTGAGGAATTTCTGCGTCATCGATCTGCGAGGCCCGTCGCCGGGCCAGAGTCTGACGGTGAGCGCCGGGTATTACGGGGCGCCAGGCAGTACGTTGCTCGGTACGGCCCGATTGGGCGGCGACTCGCCGTCGGCGGATATGTTGCGAATCGATGGCGGGAGCACGTCTGGCAGGACCATGGTCTATTTGTCTTCACTCAGCGGCGGTGCGCCTACGCTGCAGCCGGTGCCCGTGGTGGTCTTGCTGAACGGAGCTACATCGGCTCCCGGCTCATTTGCTCTTGGTCGCGCCGTTCTCAGCGGTTTGTCCGAATACGATCTGAAGCAGGACCCGGCATCGCAGCAATGGTACCTGGTGAATATCGGTCCGCATCCCGACGCCGGTTCCTATCTCGCCAATGCCTTTGCGGCCGGCAAACTGCTTGAGCACAGCTACTACGATCGCCGGGGGCAAGGCGAACCCCCGGGAATTGGGCAGCCGGCGGCCTGGGCCACGATTTCGGGGCGCGATGGCGCCATGGAAGCCGGACATGGCGCCGACGACATCGATACGAGCGATCTCCGGGCGCGGGCGGGAGTAGACCTGTTCTCGGGGACGCTTCCGGATGGCCGCGGCGCTGTGCAGGCGGGCCTGATGGTTGGTTATGGCGAAGCCCGGAGTACTTCGAGTGTCAAAAACAACGCGCGGAAATCCGATGGCAAGGTCGAATCCTGGTCGCTTGGCGTCTATGGCACCTGGTTTGCCGATGGGCAAAACCGTTCGGGAGCTTATGTCGACAGCTGGTTCCAGTATGCGAAGCAACGAAATCGGGTACATGGCGACTCGCTGGACGAGCACCGTTACGATACGCATGCCTTGGCTCTTTCGCTCGAACTCGGCTACATCCTGCCTTTAGTCGAGGACAAGCTGGTATTGACGCCGCAGGCGCAAGCCGTCTGGATGGACTACCGCGGGGGCGCCATGCAGGGACCGAACTCGGATATTCGCATTGACGACCATGGAACGGATGGCTGGCGTACGCGCCTCGGCTTCAGGCTGCAGGGGAATTCAGGCGTTTCCCCGAATGCCGTCCTTACGCATTTCGCAGAGGTCAACTGGCTGCACACGAGTAATACCGTGGGTATCTCCTTCGATCGGCAGATACGCTATCTGGACGCTCCGGACAACCAGGGGGAAGCCAAGGTCGGCCTGTCAGGGCGCCTGTCGTCCAGGGTCAATGTCCAGGTGCAGGCCGAGCACCGTTTCGGCGCAAATGGATACAGGGACACGGGGGGGGCCGTGGGAATAAGTTACGCCTGGTAAATTCCCCATTTACCGATTGAACGTGATTTCCTTCTCGCACGATGATGCGCGGGAGAGGCAAGATAGGAGCCGGCGCAGACTGTGGATCGGGTCGGGCTCGCGAGTTTCGTACACTTCATCTGAAGCCTGCCGTGCCAGCCGCCCTTGACGCCACCCCTGCTTGAAAGGAAATCGAGAAATGAAAAACCTGTTTACGGCATGCGTTCTGTTTTTTATGGCAGTCTCGGCGCAGGCTTTCGCGGAGCGTTCCGTGGCGATGGATGATGTCGTTATCGAGGACATCCATGTCGAAGGGATTGTGCAGAAATGGAAACTTCGGAAGATCTGCATCGATGGCCAGGCATATTTGCTGATCATGAACGGTAATAATCCTGTCAGCATGTCTCCGTCCTTCAAGGACGGGAAACCGGAGCAATGCCGGGTTATTCCGTCCAAGTGACGGCGGGCAGGGAACAGAGCGGAAGCCAAATCCCCTGCACGGCGAGATTTTATGTGGAAACTTTAGCCGGCTCCGGTTTCATTCGAATCGTTTTTTCGCCGCCCTGCCAAAGCTTGCCGTCGATTCCGCGATTGCTCGAAGATGCGCCTCCATGCCTTGACCGTCGAATTGGCCGGCTGCGGCAAGCATGTTGTCGCACTCGTTCTTGTCCATGAATCTTGCGGCCTCGAGCAGCAACGCCTCGTCTTCCTCCGGAACAGCCAGGAAGCCGTGCTTGTCGGCATGAATGAGCTGCCCAGGGCGGATTGGCGTGCCGAAAACTTCCACCTCGCAGCCCCAACGCACCGGCCAGGAAAAAGCATGTCCAACGCATAATCGGCTGGCAAGCGCCTTGAATCCGACATTGGTCATTTCGTCCAGATCCCTGATGCATCCATCGATGATGGTGCCTGTGCATCCCAGCGAGCGATGCACGCTGGCATTGACTTCACCCCAGAAGGCGCCGACGAATGCCGGTTTGTCCAGATCCTGCGCCACAACGATTTTCGGTCCGGGAACCGAGGCGACATAGGCCCAGTACTCGTTGAAGGCATTCGGCGCGGCATCCTTGTGGCGCCGTTCCGATGGCTGGCAGACGACGGTTACCGCATAGCCGACCATGGTGCCCATCTGCGGCATGTAGTCGATCAGCGGCTCTTTATTGAATGCCTCTCTCGATGCGTCATGAGCGGTAATCTGCTCCCAGCCGTTGTATATGGTCGGCGTGTTCCAGCGCTTGAGTTGCAGTAGTTCCGAATGTGTCAGCATGTCTGTCCCCGATTTTTATATGGCGGCCACAAGTTGAATTTCAAAATCGCCGCCGATTTGTAGCCTAAGCGAAGCTTATTCCGTTTTCAACCACCGTGTTCTCACCACCGTGTTCTCGCGGAGGCAATTGGCTTTTCGACGGGGGGTTCGCCTCGAATCAGAAACGAGGGAAATTTTTCAAAAACAGCAGTGTGCGGCATACCGTTCCTGTCGATAGGCTGCGCTTCCGGAAAAGACATGTCGGCATGTCCGGAACCTTGCATGCCAACGGAAATCTATAGTCACGAATGCTGCCACCTTTTCATTGTCCGGAATCTGATCATGCTTGAATTGGCTCCTCTGTCGCTACGGGATTCTCCAGAAATAGCCCTGTTTCTGTCGCTGCTCTGCGGCTATGCGATTGGGCGCATCCGTTTCGGGCCCGTCCAATTGGGCGGAGTATGCGGCACTTTGCTGGCCGCTCTGTTGATCGGCAATCTGGCGCCTATCGTTCCGTCGCCTGCCGTCAAGAGTTTCTTTTTCGCATTGTTCATCTTTGCGCTGGGCTATGCAGGAGGTCCGCAGTTCTTTGCCAACCTGAATGCCAAGGGATTGCGCCTCGGCGGATTTTGCCTGATCGAAGTCAGCGTCGTCCTGATGCTGGTGATGCTGGCTACGTGGCTGTTTCACCTGGACCAGGGAACGGCTGCGGGGTTGATGGCGGGATCGGCGACCGAGTCAGCCGTGGTGGGAACGGCGGCGGATGCCATCTCCAAATTGCCTTTGGATCAGGCGGCGATCGATACGCTTCAGGCGAATGTGGTTACGGCGTATTCGATTACTTATGTCTTCGGACTGGTCACGATCGTCGTGGCCACGAGTCAGTTCTTCCCCTTGCTATTGAAAGTCAACTTGCGGCAGGAGGCGGAGGATCTCTGGCAAAAAATGGGCGGCAGCGAAACGGCGAGTAGCGGCGTCAGCCAGAAAGCACTGTCGGATGTCATTGGGAACATTTATCGCGTTGAAAAAGACTCCGTTTTTACCGTGGGCGATCTTGAAGCGGCAGGCGATTATGTGATTAATGTCGAAAAATTGAAACGCCACGGCAAATTGATCGAGGCAACGGACGGACAAGGATTTCAAATAGGCGACCTCGTCCTGTTGACGGGCCGCCGAGAGAATGTGCTGCGATGTGGAGAACTTCTCGGCTCGGAAGTCGATTATGTCAGTGGATTGAATTTCGTCGTGGAAATCAGGGATGTCGTGTTCAATCGGCGCGACATGATCGGTGCCACGTTGACGGAGATCCGCCGCCGGGTCAGGAAAAGCGGATGGGCCGACAGCGTGTTTTTACTGGCGGTCATCCGCCAGGGAACGCCATTACCTTTGCTGCCCGACTTGCAGCTTCAGCAGGGGGATGTCATCCGCTTGCAGGGTCCGCCGCGCGACATCGTTCGCGTTAGTGATCAGGTCGGCAAGCCGCTTTCCTCTGCCAACGAGACCGATCTCTTTTTTGCCGGGATGGGAATTGTCCTGGGAATTCTCGTGGGCGGATTGGGCGTGAAGCTAGGCGGCGTGACGTTTTCCCTCGGCACGGGTGGGGGTGCGTTATTATCCGGCCTGCTGTTCGGCTGGCTGCAGAGCCTGAGACCCGGCATCGGCCATATCCCGGCATCGGCCATCGAGTTGATGAAGGATCTCGGGTTGGCGATGTTCATCGCCTGTGTGGGACTCTCTTCCGGTCCGCAGGCTATGGCGCTCATCAAAAACTACGGCGTGGCGCTGCCGTTGATGGGGATACTCATCGCGCTGCTTCCCGCCGTGTTGTCCCTGTTGTTCGGACGCTTCGTTCTCAAGCTGGAAAGCCCCGTGCTGCTGGGCGCCATCGCCGGCCAGCAGTGCAGCACGCCGGCGCTGAGCGCAGTGGTCAACGTGGCAGGCAATAGCACGCCGTTGCTGGGCTACACCATCACCTACGCGATTTCCAACATCGTACTGCCGTTGCTGGGGCCGCTGATCGTTTTCATGGCAGGCCAGATCGTTCCGCACTGACGCACCGCCGGAGTGTATCGCCTGGGGTGAGCGCAAAGCTGGCGAGATGCCTATAGCATTATGTCAGGAAGATCAATTCCTGCGTTTTTCTTCACGCCGTGCGACGACCTGCCGAAGCTTCCACTGAATGAATTCAGGGAACTGCCGTCAGCGCGCGTACCACTGATGCGACATCTTCTCCGTGCTTGCAGGCCGCGAATTGTCAGCGCTTGTGAAGCCCAGGTGTCGGCGCCGGTCTGATTGCGCTTGGGAAGTAAAGCGCCGTTGTCCGTCGGCAAGCCTGAGGCATGCTCGTAGGACGTTACCGTGCCGTCGGATAGGGGAATCGGCATCTACCGTCACTCGAAGAAAAACGCGACGAAAAAGATACGAACCGTCAATGAGTTGAATGCCGGTTGATGCCGCAGCCTCCGGTAACCGTTCCCCGCGTTGTGCATGTGGTCTTATAACCATGATATGCATATGGTATTTAATTTAGGAACCTTTCAGGACTCGTCCGATCAATAGCGTACCAATAATGCAATCGTGAAAGGTCACGTTTATGGACTGGCTACATGAGATTTTCAAAAAATCGCCAGAGATCGCTTTGTTCCTGTCGCTGGCATTGGGGTACCGAATCGGTAAAGTCAATTTCGGTAAATTCCAGTTGGGCGGTGTGGCGGGATCACTGCTCGTCGCCGTAATCATCAGCCAGGTCGGCGTGTCGGTGGACCCGGGAGTCAAAGCGGTTCTCTTCGCACTGTTCATCTACGCCGTAGGTTATGAAAGCGGCCCGCAGTTTTTCAACTCGCTGGGCAAACAAACGCTTCGTGAAATCATCCTGGCCATCGTCCTGGCAGCGACCGGTCTGATGACGGTGGTCATCCTGGCCAAGATGACCGGTCTGGACAGAGGATTGGCGGCGGGCGTGGCGGCCGGAGGACTGACGCAGTCGGCCATTATCGGCACCGCCAGCGACGCTATTGCGAAACTCGGGTTGCCGGCCGATGAAGTCAAGCGCCTGCAGGCGAATGTGGCGATTGGCTATGCCGTGACTTACGTATTCGGCTCGTTCGGCGCCATCATCGTTTGCGTCAACATTCTGCCCAAGTTGATGGGACGCAGTATCCGCGAAGATGCGATTGCCGCCGAAACCGCCATGCAGGCCGGGGTACAGTTGCTGGGTCCGGGACAGGAGGCGGCGCTGCCGCAACTGGTCGGCCGCGTCTATAAGGTGACGCAGGCGGTTGGCAGTTCCGTGGCGCAGATTGAACAGGCTTCGTCGCCGCCGATCACCATCGAGCGCGTCAAGCGCGATGGAAAGCTGATCGAGACGACGCCCGAATTCGTTTTGCAGCGTGATGACATTGTTCTTGTTGTCGGCAGGCGTACCGCCGTTCTCGATCAAGCGAAGAAGATCGGCACCGAACTGTACGGCGAAGAAGGCATGGATGTCGCCATGCAACGTGTCGACATCGTGGTGACCAGCCCGAAACTCGACAAAAGGTCGCTGGGCGACATAGCCGCCAATGTCTCGCCGGATGTGCGGCATGGCGTCTATCTGGTGGGTGTCAGCCGGATGGGAAAAACTCTCTCGATGTCGCCGGATACGGTCATTCAGACCGGCGACGTCATATCGGTTTATGGCGCGGAGAAGGACATCAAGCGGGTTGCCGGAGTGGCCGGGTATACCGTGGCGCATACCGAGAAAACCGACTTCGTGTACATGGGAGCGGGTCTTGTCGTGGGCCTGCTGATCGGACTTATTGTGGTGAGGATCGGCTCGATTCCTCTTACGCTGGGAAGCGGCGGCGGCGCGCTCCTCGCCGGGCTGTTGTTCGGTTGGTATCGAGCCAAGAAACAGACTTTCGGTGCCATGCCGACCGGCGCAGTACTGATTCTGAAGGATCTCGGACTCGCCGGTTTTGTGGCAGTGGTCGGGCTGTCTTCAGGATTGCAGGCCGTGGAGACGATCAAGGAGCATGGGTTCACCATTTTCCTGGTTGGCGTGGCCGTCACCATCATCCCGATGATCATCACCATGTTGATCGGGCGCTATATCCTGCGTTATGACAACACGGCGATATTCGCCGGCGCTTTGGCCGGCACGCGTAGCGCCAACCCTGCTTTCGGCGAAGTGCTCAACAAAGCGGAAAACGCCGTTCCCACGGTTCCGTTCGCCGTTACCTACGCATTGGCCAATGTGCTGCTCACCATATTGGGTCCGTTGGTAATCGCATTCATGTGAGCGTCGCTAATAGTTACCAAAGTCAGTAGTCCTGCTGAAGGAGTCTTATATGCATTTCAAAAGTATTGAAGAGCTGGCTGGCCTGAGTCCTTTCGAGTTGAAGGATGTCTTGATTACCACGGCCAGCGAGAGCAACCGCACGATGCTCAATGCTGGCCGCGGTAATCCGAATTTTCTCGCTACCGAGCCGCGGCACGGATTTTTCCAGTTCGGACTGTTCGCCATGAGCGAAGCGGAACGCTCCTTCGTTTATATGCCGGAAGGCGTTGGCGGTTTCCCGCAACGCGACGGCATAGAAGCTCGCTTTGAAATTTTTGTGCGCTCGCATGCCGGGGTTCCCGGCATCAAATTCATTGCTTCCGCGGTTTCGTATGTGCGCGACCAGCTGGGGCTGTCGGCGGGCGATTTTATTTATGAAATGAGCGAGGCCATTTTAGCCTGCAACTATCCGGTTCCGGACCGCATGCTGAAATTGTCGGAAAAGATCGTCGGCCAGTACATCCATAAGGAGATGATCGGTTCCTACCCCTTCGCCGGGCGTTTCGACATGTACGCGGTCGAAGGCGGCACGGCGGCCATGACCTATCTGTTCAACAGCCTGCGCGAGAACCACCTTATCAAGCAGGGCGACACAATCGCGTTGGGGATGCCGATTTTTACGCCGTACATCGAGATTCCGGAATTGAACGACTACCAGTTGAAAGTCGTGCATATCGACGCGCCGCCGGAAAACAACTGGCAATTCACCCTGAAGGAACTCGACAAACTGCTCGATCCGAAAATCAAGGCGTTTTTCCTCGTCAACCCGAGCAATCCTCCGTCTACCAGGCTTAGCGACGAAGTGCTCAAGCATATCGCGGGAATCGTCAAGAAACGGCCCGAGTTGATCATCCTGACGGACGACGTTTATGGCACGTTCGCCGACAATTTCGTTTCGTTGTTCGCCATTTGTCCCTACAACACCATTCTGGTTTACTCGTTCTCGAAATACTTCGGAGCGACGGGGTGGCGCATGGGAGTGGTTGCCACGCACGAGAAAAACCTGCTGGACGACTTGATCGCCAAACTCCCTGCTGCCGTACAGAAGGAACTCGATCACCGTTACGGCTCGATCACCAACGAGCCGCGCAAACTGAAGTTCATCGACCGCCTCGTGGCCGACAGCCGCACTGTCGCACTCAATCACACGGCGGGTCTGGCGACGCCGGTACAGGCACAGATGGCGTTCTTCTCGCTGTTCGCGCTGATGGACGAAAACGATGCCTACAAGAAAGCGACGAGGCACATCGTCCGCCGCCGCAAAGTTGCGCTTTATCGCGAACTCGGGCTACCGGTGCCGAACGATCCCAACTCCGTCGACTACTACCATCTGCTCGATTGGGAAACGATCATGGAGCAGCTTTACGATCGGCCTTTCGTCGACTGGTTGCTGGGCAGGTTGAAACCGAATGAGGGCCTAGTGCGGATAGCGCAGGAAACGGGCATTGTGCTGCTTCCGGGCAAAGGGTTTGGAACCGCTAATCCGTCCGGCCGCGTGTCGCTCGCGAATTTGAACGAATCTGACTATGCCAAGATCGGAGCAGCCTTGCGCAAGATTGCGGCCGAGGCCTACGAACGGTATAAGAGCGAAGGTGGAAAGTCCGCCAAGAAGAAGTAAACCGGTAGCGTTGATGGAATAATCACACTGGAGGCGGGTAGATAACCCGCCTCCAGCCGTTTTCGCTCAACGCCAATTCGGAGAAGGGGCTCGTAACCTGTTCTTTCGTGGATGGGATCAGGTGCAAGACAAACCGAGGGCCGTGTGAACACATCGAAGAGCTCGACACTTCTCTGGAAATAGCGATTGGCCAAGCAGATATCCTTCCGTTTCCTCCAATGAACTATGATGACTTTGGTATACGGGGAAGCGACATGATCTGTATATTTTGCGGAATATGCTAATTGCTTACAGGAAAAATGCTTGAGGCAATAGGGCGAAGATCGCTGGATGGATGAGCCGATTGGCTGGCGGACTTCTTCGTCATCATGTCGCCGGATGTGCGGCATAAAGGCCTTCAAAGAAAAGGCCGCACGGCTATTAGCCAGTGCGGCCATTAAGTCAGCTAGGCCTGGGGATTCTATCAACTGGATAGTTTACGATCAACAAAATGTTTCAGATTTTGATGAATTTATTCTCGCTGCGCTTCGGGGCACTGCGGCGATCGTCAAGATGATGTCGCTCGGAACGCCTTGCCTGGAGCGGAATTTCCGTTCTGATGATTAGAAAAAAACAGCAATGATAACTTTTTCTTATGCAGCTTTCGTGATGCTATATGAATAAAAAAGGTCATGTGGTCAGTCCAATTTTATACAATTTTTTCCAGAGTTAACCACGGGGGACTAAATTGTTGCGTGCCGATGGCATTAATGGTAAATGACAATGGGAAAGGCTGGTTTTTCCCCCTTGTCACGCAAGGCATCCCGCCTGTTGAAGGCGGGAAAGCGTTGCTTGACCCATGTCCGGTTTTCAATTAGTCTCCGCCGGTTGTGTCTATTTAAGATAATGTATTGAAAGGTTTTTTTGATGCAAAAATCGTTCTTCACCAAATTTTCGGCCGTCGTGTTCTTTACTGCTGTTTCCTTGGCTCCGGCGTTGGCCGCAGATACCGTCAAAATTGCCGTGGTAGGTTCCCATACCGGTGATATCGCCCCCTACGGCCTGCCGAGTAAGGAAGCGGCGGAGATCGTGGTGGCCGACATCAACGCCAAGGGCGGCATCGGCGGCAAAAAAGTCGAACTGATTGCCGCCGATGATCAGTGTAAACCGGAAATCGCCGCCAATGCAGCAACCAAGCTGGTGTCCGAGGGTGTCAACATCGTCATCGGCCACATCTGCTCGGGTGCCACCAAGGCAGCGCTGGGGATCTACAAGAGCGCCAAGATTATCGCCATCAGCCCGGCTACGACCAATCCCACGTTGACCAAGGGCGGGGAATATCCCAACTTCTACCGGACCATCGCTCCGGACGACGAACAGGCACTGCTGGCAACAGCCTTTTTTATCGATACGCTCAAGGTGAAAAAGGTAGCCATTCTGCATGACAAGGGCGAGTACGGCAAAGGCTTCGCCGACTTTGCACGGGAAACGATCGAGAAGGGGGGCAAGGCCAAGGTTGTGATGTATGAAGGCATCCAGCCGGGCGCCATGGATTATTCGGCGGTGATCCAGAAAATCAACAAGGAGGGGGCCGATGCCGTAATTTTTGGCGGCTACCACCCGGAAGCCTCGAAACTGCTCACGCAGATGGACAAGAAGAAAATCAAGGTTCCGTTCATTGGTCCCGACGGCGTGCGGGGAGAAGGATTCCTCAAGATTGCCGGCAAGGATGCCGAGGGCGTCTATGCCATCGGTCCCAAGGATGTCTCCAAGATTCCCATGAACGTCAAAGCGCATGAGGACTACAAGGCCAAGAACGGCAAGGAGTCCGGCATCTTCTTCGATCAGGCTTACGCAGCCACGCTTGCTGCGCTCAACGCCGTCAGGGTCGCCGGCAGCACCGATTACGAGGCCATCGGCAAGGCGCTCAAGAGCAGCCCCGTGGATACGCCGCTGGGTACGATCAAGTTCAATGCCAAGGGCGACGCAGAGGGCGTGGGTTTCTCGATCTATCAGGTCAGGAACGGTGCTTTTGTCGAAATCAAGTAAACATTCTCAATCGAGAATCGACCGGGAGGGGCAATGCTCTTCCCGTTTTTTTACAAGCCAGTCGATGAGTTCCCACGGCTACGTCGATTTCCGCGCTTGCGCAGGACAGTAAAGTTAACTCCGCGAAAACATGGATTACCTTTTCATATTGAAAAAAATCGTATCCGTTCTCCTGCTGCCGCCTTTGCTGCCTTTGTGGATGACGGCGTTCGGTTTGACGGTGATCCGGAGGCGGCCTCGCTTAGGCCGGCGGGTTGCGTGGCTGGGAGTGCTGATTTCCCTGGTTTTATGTACGCCGATGACGGTCAGGATGATTGCGAAGCCGCTCGAGATTTATCCCGTGGTGAGTGCGGATGCGATGCGGCAGACGCAGGCCATCGTCATTCTCGCGGGCGGGCAGCGTAGGGCGCCGGAGTACGAGGCAGGCTCAGTGCCCAACCGGCTTTCGCTTGAAAGGATCCAGTATGGTTCCCGGCTGGCGAAACAAAGCAACTTGCCCATCCTGGTGACGGGGGGCGGGCCGACCGACTACACGCCCGAGGCCGTGCTCATGGCGCAGGTTCTGAAGGACGATTTCGGAATCGAGGCGAAATGGGTCGAGGACCGTTCGCTGGATACTTACGACAACGCCCGCTATTCGGCGGCGATTCTCAGGAACGCCGGCATAAGCCGGGTAACGCTGGTGACGCATGCGCTGCACATGCGCCGCTCGGTCAACGAATTCGAGGCGCAGGGAATCGAAGTCGTGCCCGCGCCGACCGTATTCATGTCCATCGAACCGCGGGAAGAGGTTTTCGACTACATCCCGAGTATATCGACAGCATACTCGGGCTGGTATGCGCTGCACGAGTGGATTGGGCTGGTAGCCCAGAAGCTGCGGATGGCGCCGAAATGACTCGCCGTCGTGGCTGAATCTCGTCGTTGAGCGTTCTGTTGAAGAATGTCTTTGGAATTTAATTTTTCGGCATATGCAGAAAATAAAACGCCCCGGTAAAAACCGGGGCGTCAATTGCGGCCGGGCTATGTCGCCCGCTTAATCCTCGACGCCTGGAATCGCGAAGTAGTTCTTGGCGTTGCGATAGGAGATATCCTGCACCATGCCGCCGAAGGTTTCGAAGTCGGGCGGGATTTCTCCGGCTTCGATCCAGCCGCCGATAAGACCGCAGAGCAGGCGGCGGAAATACTCGTGGCGCGGGAAGGAGAGGAAGCTTCGCGAGTCGGTGAGCATGCCGACGAAACGCGAGAGCAGGCCGAGGTTGGCCAGGCTGATCATCTGGCGGCGCATGCCTTCGATGTGATCGTTGAACCACCACGCCGAGCCGCACTGGATCTTGCCGGGAATCGAGCCGTCCTGGAAGCAGCCCATGACCGTGCCCAGCACCTCGAGATCGTTCGGGTTCAGCGAGTAGAAGATCATCTTGGGCAGCATGTTGTCGGCCTGCAGCGCGTCGAGGAAGCGCCCGAGCTTTTCCGCGATCGGCTGGTCGCCGACGGCGTCGTAGCCGGTATCCGGGCCGAGCTTCTTGAACATCGTGGAGTTGACGTTGCGCACGGCGGCGATGTGCAGTTGCATGGCCCAGCCGCGGCGCGCGTTCATGCGGCCGACTTCGAGCAGCAGCCCGGTCTTGAAGGCTTCGATTTCTTCGGGCGCGAGCGCCGCGCCTTTCCAGGCTTTGGCGAAGATGCTTTCCAGCGTCTGCGCCGAGGCGAATTCTGCAAAGGGGGTCAGCACGGCATGGTCGGAGGCGCGTCCGCCCAACTCGTGGAATACGCCATGGCGTTTGTCCAGAGCGGCAACGAGCTCCTTGTAGGAGCCGATGGAAATGCCGGCCGCCGAGCCGAGGCGCTCGACATACGCTTTCCAGGCAACCGGGTCTTCCACAGCCAGCGCCTTGTCGGGGCGGTAGCTCGGGACCATCAACGGCTCGCCGGGCTGACGCGCCTTGGCGTAGGCGATGTGATGCTCCAGCGTGTCGGCGGGATCGTCGGTGGTGCCGACGGCGCGCACTTTCATGCCCTTGAGCAGGGCGCGCGCACCGAATTCCGGTTTGCCGAGCTGGGCGTTGCAGGCTTCCCAGATCATCGGCGCGGTTTTTTCGGACAGCGGTTCGTAGATGCCGAAATAACGTTGCAGTTCGAGGTGCGTCCAATGATAGAGCGGGTTGCCGATCAGGTACGGCACCGTCTTCGCCCAGGCAAGGAAGGTCTTGTAGTCGGGTTCGTGCCCGGTGATGTCCTGCTCGGCAACGCCGTTGGAGCGCATGGCGCGCCACTTGTAGTGGTCACCGCCCAGCCAGGCGTGGGCGATGTTGCGGAAGTGCGTGTCACCGGCGATTTCGGCTGGCGGCAGGTGGCAGTGGTAGTCGATGATCGGCATGTCCGCCGCATAGTCGTGATACAGCCTGCGGGAACTCTCATCGGGGAGCAGCAGGTCTTCGTTCATGAAGGATTTCATCGGAATAGCTCCGTAAGGAATGCATCAGCGCGCGAGCCATCCGCCGTCGACGGCGATGGTGTAGCCGGTCACGTAATCGCCGGCCTTGGAAGACAGGAAGACGACAGCGCCGCCCAGGTCCTCGGGCAGGCCCCAGCGGCCGGCGGGAATGCGCCCGAGAATTTCGGCGCTACGCTGCTCGTCGGCGCGCAACTGGGTCGTGTTGTCCGTGGCCATGTAGCCCGGGGCGACGGCATTGACGTTGATGCCGTGCTTGGACCACTCGTTGGCCATCAGCATGGTGATGCCCTTGACGCCGCTCTTCGAAGCCGTGTAGGACGGCACGCGGATGCCGCCCTGGAAGGAGAGCATCGAGGCGACGTTGACGATCTTGCCGCCGGTGCCCTGTTTGATGAACTGGCGGGCGGCAGCCTGGCACATGAAGAAGGTCGCCTTGACGTTGATGTCCATGACATCGTCCCATTCCTTCTCGGTGAATTCAACCGAGTCGTTGCGGATGATGATGCCGGCGTTGTTCACCAGGATGTCGATGTGGCCGAATTCCGAGAGCGCCGTGTCGATGATGCGCGGAATCGGTTCGATGCTCGAGAGGTTGGCCTGCACGTGCACGTATTTGCGGCCGGCCGCCTGGACGGCTGCGGCGGTCTCGGGCGCGCTGTCGACGTAGGTGACGCCGACGATGTCCGCGCCGGCTTGCGCCAGCGCAACCGCCATACCGCGGCCGAGGCCGCGTTCGGAACCGGTGACGATGGCGACTTTGCCATCGAGCTTGAATGCGTCGAGAATTCCAGTCATGGTGTTGTCCTTTATTTGAGGTCGTTGGGGCCGAGGTTGTCCATGTCGTCGAAGGTCTGGTTTTCGCCGGCCATGCCCCAGACGAAGGAGTACGATCCGGTGCCGACGCCGGCGTGGATGGACCACGACGGAGAAACGATGGCTTGCTCGTTGGCCATCACGATGTGCCGGGTCTCGGTGGGCTGGCCGTGCAAATGGAACACGCGCGTGCTCTCCGGCATGCCGAAGTAGAGGTAGACCTCCATGCGCCGCTCGTGCGTGTGCGGCGGATAGGTGTTCCACACGCTGCCCGATTCGAGCACGGTGACGCCCATGACCAACTGGCAGCTCTTGCAGACGGCCGGGTGGACGTATTGGTAGATGGTGCGCACGTTGCACGTTTCCGGCGAACCGAGTTTTTTCGGATTAGCCTTTTCGCGCGTGATGTGCACGGTCGGGTAGGTGGCGTGCGCCGGGCAACTGAGGATGTAGAACTTGGCCGGTTTGGCGGGGTTGTCGCTTTCGAAGGCGATGGTCTTGGTGCCCATGCCGACGTACATGCCGTCGCCGTTGGCGAGCGCCTGGGTTTTTCCGTCGGCGATCACACGGCCGCTCTCGCCGAGGTTGACGATCCCGAGTTCGCGGCGGTCGAGGAAGTTGTCCGTGCCGAAGGCCTTGCCGCCTTCGAGGGTCAGCGCCTGGGTGGTTGGCGTGATGCCGCCGAAGACGACGCGGTCGACGTGTGTGTAAACCAGTTTGCGTTCTCCGGGAACGAAAATCTGCTCCACGAGGAAATGGCGGCGTAGCGCCTCGGTGTCGTAGCCTTTGACGTCTTCGGGATGATGTCCGTAGCGAATATCCAGTTTCATGGTTTCAATCCTTTCACTAATTCGTTCTAGTCGTTGGTCGTCACTTCTTCAGAAAATCTTCTCGTTGCGGCGTGAAAATGTCGAGCAGCCGGCCTTCTCGGATGCAAAGCGCGCCATGCAGCGCGGAGGAAGGCACAAAAGCCGAATCGCCCGGCAGCAGCCGGGTTTTTTTGCCTTCAACTGTGAATTCGAATTCGCCAGCCAGGCAGTAACAGATTTGTTCATGAACATGTTTGTGTTCATAACCGATGGCGCCTTCCTTGAAAATGACCTCGACAATCATTAGATTGTCTGCGTGCGCCCTTATTTTTCGGGTGACGCGGCCTTCTTCAACGGTTTCGAGCTCGATATCTTTGTCGTAAAAGAAAAGTTTGTCCATTGTTCCGCCCAGTTCAAAATGATGTGATTTCCAGAATAGCGTCCCATGTCCATCGTACGTGGACATGGCGTGGAACAGGTGAATAAAGGCAAACGGCCTGAGCCGGGGAATTGGCCTGACCACCTGACGATGGACTTTACACCAACTCGCCGTTATATTCAACGATTGTGGAACATTGTTCCACAATTTGCGTCGCTGGCTTGGAAAGCAGCTGGGGTTAGGCTTCGTAGCCCAGAATCAGGGAAATGCGGTTGGCGGCGTTTTTGACCTTGGCGATCTTGTCGGTTTCGCTGCCGTGTGCGTAGCGAAACCCCGGCCAGGAAACGGACAATGCCGCAATGACGGCACCGGTGTAATCGAAAATCGGCGTGCCGATGCAGTGGACGCCTTCTTCATGCTCTTCGTTGTCGAGCGCGTACCCTTGTTTCCTTATTCGTGCAAGCTCTGCGTCCAGTGCTGCTTGCGAGTCGATGGTTTTTTTGGTGAACGCCAGGAATTCGACGCCTTGCAGGGCTTCCTTACGCTCCTTGTCGGGAGCGTAGGCCAGCAGGACTTTGCCGATGGAGGTGCAGTAGAGCGGCATCCGGCGTCCGACGCGCGAATACATGCGGATGTGGTACCGGGACTCGATTTTCAGGACATAGACCGCCGAGTCGCCGTCCAGTACGCCCATGTGGACGGTCTCGCCCAGCTCGTCGGCCAGCTCTTCGGCAATGGGCCGGGCGGCGGCGTGCAGATCGAGGTGGTCCAGGGCATGCGATCCGACGTTGAACATCTTGAGTGTGATGGCCCAACGGTCGCCTTCGGCCCGGCGCGCGTAGCCAAGTTCCTGCAGCGTCAGCAGAAAGCGGTAAACGGTGGGTTTGGCCAGCTTGATCTCGCGCGAGATTTCCTCAAGGGCGATGGCTCGTTGCTGGGAAAGTTTCTCGAGAACGGCGAGAACCCTTACCGCGGCGCTGACGAGCGGAACAGCTGGTGATTTTGCTGGCGTTTTTCTTGGCATGTCTGGAATGAGTTTTCGCTTCCAGTGGAAAGTGTGACGGATTGTAAACTATCAGGCTACTCCAGATGCTGGCGCAGGTCGCTATTTATTCCACTTCTTGTAGCCTTCGCCTTGTCGTGCTACAGCACTGTCTTCGGCTTGGCTTCGTGTCACTCACGATTTATAAATGGAATTATGCCGAAATTGCTATCTACGCAGTGGTTTCCGGGGCCTGGTTCGGGTTCTCGCCATTGCGGAACAGGCTGGGCGCCAGCTCGTATTTTTGCAGGAGGCGGTAAAACTCGGTACGGTTGCGGTCGGCGATATGGGCAGCGTCGGCCACGTTGCCCTCGGTCAGCTTCAGCAACTGGATCAGATAATTGCGCTCAAAACGCTGCTTGGCTTCGGCGTATGTCAGGGCTTCCATCGCCGGGGTGCGCAAGGCGCGCTGGATCAGCGGCAGGGTGATCAGGGCGGTGGTGGCCAGGGCGCAGCACTGTTCGATGACGTTGTAGAGCTGGCGCACGTTGCCCGGCCAGGTAGCAGTCGAGAGCGCTTCCATGGCGTCCGGAGCGATGCCGGTGATTCCCTTGTCGTATTTTTTCACCAGTTGCCGCATGAAGTGGGTGGCCAGCAGCGGGATGTCTTCCCGGCGTTCTTCCAGACGCGGCAGCGTCAGCGTGACGACGTCCAAGCGGTAGTAGAGATCTTCGCGGAACTGCCCTTCGGCCATGGCGATTTCCAGGTCGCGGTGAGTTGCCGACAGCACGCGCACGTCTACCGGTTCGGCGCGTGTGGCGCCGACCGGGCGCACCGCCTGGTCCTGCAATACGCGCAGCAGCTTGACCTGCAAGGCGAGCGGCATGTCGCCGATTTCGTCGAGGAACAGGGTGCCGCCGTCGGCTGCCTTGAACAGGCCGGCGTGTCCGCTGGTGGCGCCGGTAAATGCGCCGCGCACATGGCCGAACAATTCCGATTCGAGCAGTTGCTCGGGAATGGCGCCGCAGTTGATGGCGACGAACGGCGCCTTACCGCGCGGGCTGGCGCGGTGGATGGCGCGCGCGAGAATTTCCTTGCCCGTGCCGCTTTCGCCGCGGATCAGTACGCTGGCCTCGGTGGAGGCGACGACGCGCGCCTCTTCCATCAGTTCGGCCATGCAACGGCTGCGGAAAACGATTCCTTCGCACCAGTTGCCGTTGCTGCCCGCCGTCAAGCTTGCGGTCGGCAGCGAGAGGCGAAGCGCCTGCTGGATTTTTTCGAACAGAAGCTTGCTGTCGAACGGCTTGGTCAGATAGCTGAAGACGCCTTGCGATATGGCATGCACGGCATCGGGGATCGTGCCGTGCGCGGTGAGCAGGATGACCTGCAGTGTCGGGTGGGTCGAATGGATTTCCTTGAACAGCGTGAGGCCGTCCTTGCCGGGCAGGCGAACGTCGCTGATGAGGAGCTGCGGGGTTTCGATGGCGATGCGCGCCAGCCCTTCCTCTGCGGAAGCAGCCGTCGATACGCGGACGCCCCAGGCGCGCAGGCGCATGGAGAGAAGGCGCAGCAGATCCTGATCGTCGTCGATGACCAGGACGTGTGCAACGGGCAGTTTTGGAGTGTCGTTCATTATGGCGTGGCTGGACGGGTGTTGCCGGCACCTGGCCGGACTTGAAGGGAGCGCTCGATGTCGGCGAGCGCGTCGAGCTTTTCCTGCAACTCGTCGATACGCTGCTGGTTTGCCTTCAGTTGTTGCACCAGTTTGTCGTTTTGCATCTCGGCGGCCTTTAGTTGTTGGGCAATTTTTTCATTTTGCGACTCGAATTTTTGCCGCTCCTGGAAATTGATGGCCAGGATTTGAGCCAGAGGGCGCAAATTGATGGCGTCGGGCGTTTCGGAACGCAATACCTTCTCGAGCAAAGCCTGTGCTTTGGCGAGATCTGTCGTCGTGCGTGGTTGCCCCAGCAGCATGGCGAGACGGATTTGACCTTCTGTTGTTTGCGTCCCGGCAAGGAGAATCGGGCGTTCCCGCAGCAACTCGGCGGGAGTGATGCGCTGAAGATGTTGAAAATAATCAAGCAGAGGCAAAATTGTTGTCTCGCTGGCATTGACGACCGCGACAGGAGGCTCGGGAACCGGTGTGGGTATTTCGGGAGGCACGGTGTTGCAGGCGGCAAGCAGACAGGACATTCCCGCCATGGAGGCGAAGTGGAAAAATCGGGTGGAGATGGTCGGTTTCATGTTTTGGTCGGAGTCATCGTTGCCTGTGCCGATCACCGGCGCCGCAGGGTAATTCAATTTCAAAATGCGCTCCGGGTGTATTGCCGGATGTTATCAAATTTATTTTCCCTCCCATGACGGTGATCAGTTCGCGCACGATGGACAAGCCGACACCGCTGCCTTTCCTCGGAATGGGGGGGTGTCTTTGGCCTTGGACAAAGGGTTCGAAAATACGGTCGGAGTCTTCGGCGGCAACGCCGGGTCCTTCGTCGCGGCAGGAAATGGTCAGCCGCTCGCCGGACAACAATGCCTGCAGTTGGATGTGGCCATGTTCCGGGCTGAAGTCGATGGCGTTGGAAAGAAGGTTGCCAAGAATTACGCGCAATTTTTCCACGTCGAGCAAAACGACGGCCGATGGCGCATCGCCGATGACCTGCAGATGCCGGGAATGAATTTTCAGCTCGCGCTCCTGGATGACTTCCTGCAGCAGCCTTTTCAGATCGATGGGATTGTAATGCAGGCGGCGGGTATCCAGTGCTGCCGCGTTGAGCTGCAACAGACCTTCTATGCGTTTCTGCAGAACCATTGCATTGTCGTGCAGGATTTCGACCACTTCGCGTTGACTATCCTCCAGCGGACCTGCAATTTCTTCATCAAGCAGCGCGACACCTTCGCGCAACGCGGTCAGTGGTGTTTTCAGCTCGTGCGAGACGTGCCGCAGCATGCGTTGTCGATCGGCCTCCAATTCGATTAACCGCCGCCGTAGCCAGTCGAGGTAATGGCCGACCTGGCGAAGGTCGGCTGGCCCGTGCACGGCAATAGGTTCATCGAGGTGGTTTTCTCCAAGTTGTTTGATGGCTTTCTCAAGAGCGCCGATAGGCCGGGAAAGCCACCAGCTTACGACTAATGCAACCAGAAATGCGCTGAAGACTGCAACGGCTATCAATTGACCGAGCATCAATTGGCCGTCTTCCAGTTTCTTCAGTGCCTTTTCCTGCTCGGCGTCAGTCCAATGACGCCTCTCGGCTTCGAGTTGGGCGTTGGATTCCCATAGCTCGACAAGCAGAACCTGCAATTGCTCGGGTATCGTGACGTAACGCAAGCTTTGGGCAAGCTCATTGGCAGTTTTTCGCCATTTGGCGGAAGGCGTTGCAAGTGCCGGGATGGAAAGGGAGTCCAGCCGGTTGATGGTGTCGAGCGAGCGGGCCATCTGCGTGCCGAAGCGCGCGAGAATAGCCGGGTCGTGAAGCACCTGATATTGCCTGGCACTACGCTCCAGCTCGGTGGCGAGTTCCGCCAATTCCATGACCAGCCCATTGAGCTGGAGAAACTGCTCGCTGTTCGTGCGGCTCTGCCGGGCGAACTGCTCCAGCAGAAGCCAGCCGCGTACGCCCGCCCAGCCCAAAAACAGCACGACGATCAGAAAGCCCGCCAACATGGTTTGGCGGAAAGAGAGACGAATCATGGCTCAGGACAAGGTATTCTAAATGATTGCCTAGAATGAAAAGCGTAGCAGAATTGGAGCCGGCAGAATATGACAGGGGGTGGGCTAGAGGCAGCCATGTAGCTTAACACCGAAAACCATTCGTGGCGTTGCTGATAGAAGTAGCGTGGCGGGCACGAATCGCTCCGATAATCAGGCCGTTTTCGTTCGGTGCGTCAGATTTCGCATAAACATTGCACTGCAACGGTCTTGAGTCGCTTAACTACTCATTGGCATTAAGTGCGGCATTGGATATGTGTTTCGAGTACACTAAGTGCCATGAACTGGAAATCGCTCCTTTCTCCCTATGGCAGAGTCTTTATTCTGCTCTTTTTGTGCCTGAACGTACCATTTGTTGCTACATGGTACGTCGTGGTGCACGTTAGCGAGGCGGCGATCATCGAGCACAAGCAAAACTATCTGTTGTCGGTTGCGCGCGGGCTCGATGCGATGCTCGGGGAAAGAAGCTACGAAGATATCCTGAATACGACAGGAACGGAAGATGCGCAGCGCGAGAAAAAGATCGAGGTATTGAACCGGGCGCTTAAATCGGTGGCGGAAAACGCGGCCCGATTCGGAGAAGGGTTGGGCGTCGGTTTTTATTCGCGCGATCTGGACGCCATTCTTGTTTATGCGCCCGACGAAAAATTTCATCAGCTTGTCGGTGTTTCCATTGCGCCGGATCATCCCGGGCGGATCGTGATGGAGACTGGCAAGCCCCAGGTGTCGGTGGGATCGATGGTGCGCGGCAAAATCATGAATGCGATGTATCCGGTCGTCCGGGAAGGAGAAGTGATCGGTTATATCTGGGCAAACCAGCTCGGATCGGATATCGATGACGAACTCAAGGCCGTCTCGCATCGCGTTTTCCTGTTCGTTGGCTCGGCCTGGGTATTGATGACGGTGCTGGTCATCATCCTTTTCAGGCGGACGATCCGGCTGAACCAGAAGGCGGTCGCCGCGGTGGAATCCGCCAACCGGAGCAAATCGGCGTTCCTGGCGCGGATGAGCCACGAAATCCGCACACCGATGAACGCCATTCTCGGCATGAGCGAACTGGCTCAGCGTGAACAGGTAAGCGCCAAGGCCCTGGAGTACATCAATGGCATTAAAAACGCCAGCGGCAACCTGCTGGCGATCATTAACGATATCCTCGATTTTTCCAAGATCGAGTCGGGCGGCATGCAGCTCAACGAAGCGCCTTATGAAACGGCTTCGTTCCTGAATGACGTGCTTTCCATCATTCGGGTGCGCCTGCAGGATGCTCCGATCGATCTGCAGGTGAAGATCGATCCGGATCTTCCTTCGCATATGGTAGGCGACGAAATCCGCGTGCGCCAAGTATTGATCAATATTTTGGGCAACGCGGTCAAGTACACGGAAGAAGGCTTTATCAACTTCGCGGTATCGGGCAAGAAGGTTCAGAACGAACAAGGCATTCCGGGGGAGGCGATCCTGCTTTCCTTCGAGGTGAAAGATAGCGGTCTGGGGATCAAACCGGACGATCTGCAAACGCTTTTTACGGATTTTGCGCGCGTACGTGATGCCAAAAGCCAGAAAATAGAGGGTACGGGCCTGGGGCTGGGAATTGCCCGGCGCCTGTGCCAGCAGATGGGCGGCGATATTGTCGTCGAAAGCGTATATGGCGAAGGGTCGACCTTTACGATTACCTTTGTGCAGCAGGTGAAGGACTGGACACCGGTGGGAGAACTGGACACCGCCCAGATACGCGTTGAGACGCCCGATAAGGTCGGCTTTGTCGCTCCACAGGCCAAGGTGCTGCTGGTGGACGATTTGCCGAGCAATCTGGTGGTCGGAAAGGGGCTGCTCTCGTTTTACGATATCGACACCGTTTGCTGCGAGGGCGGCAAGGCGTCTGTGCGTCTGGTGCAGGAGCAGGATTTCGATCTGGTGTTGATGGACCACATGATGCCGGAGGTCGACGGTATTGAGGCCATGCTCCGGATCCGCGGACTGCCGGACGATAAGTACCGGAAATTGCCGATCATCGCCTTGACGGCCAACGCCGTTTCGGGGATGAAAGAGATGTTCCTGACGAGCGGTTTTGACGATTTTCTCTCCAAGCCGATCGAACTCTACAAGCTCGAGGCATTGCTGGAGAAATGGATTCCCAAGGAGAAGCGCCAGCCGGCTCCAGCAGCAGGCGCCAAGCAGGCGGCTCGCCATACGCATGCGGGGAACGACGCTGCTTCTGATGATCTCCTGTTGAGGATTGACGGAGTGGATGTTGCCCTGGGGCTGGAGCGCATTGATGGGGATATGGAGCTCTATCTGACATTGATCGATATGTTCTTGAAGGACACAGCAGCCCGGTTGTCATTGTGGGCCGAACCGCCGAAGGAAGAGATGTTGCACAGTTTCACCATTCAGACGCATGCGATGAAGAGTGCGCTGGCTTCCCTGGGTGCAATGGAGCTTTCTGCCCAGGCGGGGGTTCTTGAAACAGCAGGCAAGTCAGGCAATCTGGCGGTAATTGCGGATAAATTGCCTGCTTTCCATGCCGCGTTGGAGAAGCTTTGCCAGGATCTTCGTGACGCAGTAGGAGAATCTGCTTAAGATCGGTAAGAGAAGGTTGGATTGTTGAATGGGAGGCCGATCGTCGGATTGGCCTCTTTTTTTGCCTTTGTGCGGGGCTTGGGTTTTGCGTATCATCCTGTCGACAGATGGTTTCCATCAGAAGTGTGGTTGGGACGTCTTATTTGAATTAATCAAAAAAAGGAAGCGGAATGACAATTCTGGTAACGGGTGGTGTGGGGTTCATTGGCAGCAATTTCATTTTGGACTGGCTGGTGGAAAGGGATGAGCCTATCCTTAACCTCGACAAGCTGACCTATGCTGGCAATCTGGAAAATCTCGCCAGCCTGCGAGGCGACCCCCGTTACGCCTACATCCAAGGTGATATCGGCGACAAGAAACTCGTGGATTCGCTGCTGCAAAAACACCAACCAAGGGCCGTTGTCAACTTTGCCGCCGAAAGCCATGTGGATAGGTCGATTCACGGCCCGGGCGAATTCATCCAGACCAATATCGTCGGCACCTTCAATCTGCTCGAAAGCGTACGTGCTTATTTGGCTTCAATGGATGCATCGGCAAAGGATGCGTTTCGTTTCCTGCATGTATCCACCGATGAAGTCTATGGCTCGCTGCGGGCGTCGGATCCCGCCTTCAGGGAAACCAACCGCTATGAGCCAAACAGTCCCTATTCAGCATCGAAGGCCGCCTCCGATCATCTGATCCGCGCCTATCACCACACCTATGGCTTGCAGGTACTGACGACCAACTGCTCGAACAACTACGGCCCCTACCAGTTCCCGGAAAAGCTCATTCCGCTGATGATCGTCAACGCCCTGGCTGGCAAGCTATTACCTATCTACGGTGATGGCCAGCAAATCCGCGACTGGCTCTATGTCAGCGACCATTGCACCGCAATCCGGCGCGTGCTGGACGCTGGCGTGCCGGGCGAGACCTATAACGTCGGCGGCTGGAACGAGATGCCGAATATCGAGATCGTTCTCGCCATCATCGCATTGCTCGACGAGATGCGTCCGAGGGTCGATGGAAAATCCTACGGCGAACGGATCACCCATGTAACGGACCGCCCGGGCCATGACCGACGCTATGCGATCGATGCCGGCAAGATCGAACGCGAACTCGGCTGGCGCCCCGCTGAGACCTTTGAGTCAGGTATCCGCAAGACGGTGGCTTGGTACCTGGAACATCCGGAGTGGATCGCCGATGTCCAGTCGGGCGCCTACCGCCAATGGGTAGAGAAAAACTACGGGGAGCGGGGCCAGTGAAGATCCTGCTGTTCGGCAAGAGCGGGCAGGTCGGTTGGGAACTGCAACGCAGCCTGGCGCCGCTAGGGGAAGTCGTTGCGCTAGATTTCGACAGTGCCGGGTTGTGCGGCGATTTCTCGAATCCGCAGGGGCTGGCAGCGACGGTGCGCAGTGTTGAGCCGGATATCATCGTCAACGCGGCGGCGTATACCGCGGTCGACAAGGCGGAGTCCGAAACCGCCTTTGCGCGAATCCTCAATGCGCAGGCGCCCGGTGTGCTGGCGGAAGAGGCCGAAAGGATCGGAGCCTGGCTGGTTCATTACTCGACGGATTATGTCTTCGACGGCAGCGGCGACGGGTATCGCCGGGAGACGGATCCGACGGGGCCGTTGAATGTTTACGGGGTGACCAAGCTCGAAGGCGAGCAGGCCGTTTTCCGTTGCGCGAAACACTTGATCTTTCGCACCAGTTGGGTCTATGCCGCGCGCGGCAACAATTTCGCAAAGACCATGCTGCGGCTGGCAGCGGAACGCGATCAGCTCCGGATTATCGACGATCAGGTTGGCGCGCCGACGGGGGCGGAATTGCTGGCCGACGTGACCGCACATGCTATCCGGAGCGCGCAGGGCAGGCCGGAACTTGCCGGACTTTATCATCTGACAGCCACTGGTGAAACGAGCTGGCATGCTTATGCCCAATTTGTTCTGGAGCAGGCGGGGCAGGCTGGGAAGACTCTTCGCGTTGTGGCGGACGAGGTTGAGGCGATTCCGACGAGCGCTTATGTTACGCCAGCCCGGCGCCCGCTCAACTCCCGGTTGGATACCCGGAAAATCCGCGAGACTTTCCAGTTGCACCTTCCGGACTGGCGTGCCGGTGTCGAGCGGATGCTTGCGGAATATTTGAATGAGCGATGATCAGCCGCGCCGGCAATCCGCGAGTTCTGAAGGTTCTTCTTTGAATGGGGCGTCTAATAAGTACATCGCAGAAAGAGTGAGGCTATGACTACGCGTAAAGGCATTATCCTGGCCGGAGGGTCTGGCACCCGACTGTTTCCGGCGACACAGGTGATTTCGAAACAGCTTCTGCCGATCTTCGACAAGCCCATGATCTACTATCCGCTGAGTACGCTGTTGTTGACGGGGATACGCGATATCCTGATCATCTCGACGCCGCAGGATACTCCGCGTTTCGAACAACTGCTGGGCGATGGCGAGCAGTGGGGGATTCGGCTCCAGTACGCTGTACAGCCCTCGCCTGATGGCTTGGCGCAGGCTTTCCTGATTGGTGAGGAATTTATCGGCAATCACCCCTCGGCGCTGGTGCTTGGGGACAATATCTTTTATGGTCATGATTTTGCGGCATTGCTGCGAAAAGCGGATGCGCAGCAACAAGGCGCCACGGTTTTTGCCTATGCGGTTAACGACCCGGAGCGTTATGGCGTCGTCGAGTTCGACGATCAGTGGCGTGCGGTGAGCCTGGAAGAAAAACCCAAAAGCCCCAAATCACGCTATGCCGTTACCGGGCTGTATTTCTACGATGAGCAGGTTGC
>JAVBSG010000071.1:0-18786 GCA_031547245.1 Propionivibrio sp. | reverse complement strand
GGCGTACAACCGCTGGGAAGAGGCCACGCTGAAAAACGTTGCCAAAGTCGTCAAAGGCACGAACCCCTGGACGGAACACTACAGCGCCATCAAGGCGGAAGTGCCGGAACCTGACGACGCATCAACCCAGATCAACGGCTGCTTTCTCGACCGGTTGCGGCAAGACGACCGGGTTTTGATCGCCGGAGAGGCGAGCAGCCATTGCGTCAAGGCCACTGTCGAGCACATCATCGCGTATCTGCCTGCCGGAAGCGCCGGCAAGCTGATTCTGCTCACGGACTGCATGAGCCCTGTCGCCGGCTTCGAGAAACACCATGCCGATTTTATCGAGGCCATGCGGAACCTCCATGTCGGGATAGCAAAGTCGGACGAGATCAGCCTGAATTCCCTGGCACGGTCTCCATCAAACGCGCCTGCCAGACCTTTCTAGCAGACCTTGCTGGCGAAAGACCAACCATGAAAACACGGCAAGGCGACTTGATCGAACTGGCGCTAGGCGGGGAGTTCGACGTCATCGTGCATGGCTGCAACTGCTTCTGCCGGATGGAACGCGGCATAGCCGCGGCCATTAAGAAGACGTTCCCTGAGGCCTACGCTGGCGACCTCGCAACGCCCGCAGGCGACCGCGCCAAACTCGGCAGCCTATCCTGGGCCGAAATCTTTCGTGAAAACGGAAAAATCATCGTCGTCAACGCCTACACTCAGCACCACTGGGACGGTATCGGGGTCATCGCCGACTACGACGCCATCCGCAAGGCCATGCGTGAAATTCGCCGCCGTTTTTCCGGACTGCGGATCGGTTACCCGAAGATCGGCGCCGGCTTGGCACGTGGAAACTGGCATATCATTGCCGCCATCATCGAAGAAGAACTTGCCGGCGAAGACCACACCTGCGTCGAGTACGCGGCGAGTCTCCCGGCAGACCCGGAGCAGAAATCCCCCGGAACCTTATACCAAGGATAATCAGAAACATGAGTCTCGAAAAACAAGAACCCATCGTACGCAGCCTGCTGGAGAATGATCTATATAAATTCACGATGTGGCAGGCGCTACTGCACAGCCACCCCGGCGCGCAAGCGGAATACGCTTTCGTCTGCCGCAACGAAACCGTTTTCCCGTTGGCCGAGATCAAGGATGAGGTCGAATTCGAACTTGACCGGCTGTGCCGGATTCATTTTTCTCGCGACGAACTCGACTACCTCCGCAGCCTGCGGTTCATCAAAAGCGACTTTGTCGACTTCCTCACCCTCTTTCGCTTCCAACGGCATTTCGTTGACGTCCGGGCCGACGGCGAACATCTCCGCATTACCGCCAAAGGGCCGCTGGTTCATGTCATGGCCTTCGAGATATTCGTTCTGTACATCGTCAACGAACTCTACTTCCGCCGCCTGCCCAAGGACGACACGATCCTGGCCACGGCCCGCCAGCGCCTGCGGGACAAAGTATCCTTCCTCAAAGCGCGGCGCAGCGAACTCGCGACCGAAGGAAGCGCCTTCAATTTCTTCGATTTCGGCTTGCGCCGCCGCTACTCAGGAGCCTGGCACGAGGAAGTCGTCCAAACGTTGGCAAACGAAGTTCCTGAGTTTTTCCGTGGCACGTCCAACGTCTATCTCGCCAAAAAATTCGTCCTGACGCCAATCGGCACCATGGCGCACGAATACCTCCAGGCTTACCAGTCCTTCGGCTCCCGCCTGCGCGACTTCCAGAAAGCGGCGCTCGAAGGCTGGGTGCAGGAATACCGTGGAGACCTCGGCGTGGCGCTGACGGATGTTGTCGGCATGGGCGCCTTCCTGAACGATTTCGACCTGTATTTTGCCAAGCTGTTCGACGGGCTGCGCCACGACTCCGGCGACCCGATCGAATGGGGCGAAAAAGCCCTCGTCCACTACAAAAAGCTCAACCTCGATTCGCGGACGAAACGGCTGGTTTTCTCGGATGGGCTGAACCTGCCGCGCGCCATCGAAATCTTCAAGCATTTCCATGGCCGCGTGCCGACGGCTTTCGGCATCGGCACCGATCTGACCAACGATACACCGCACAAGGCGCTGAACATCGTCATGAAAATCGTGTCGTGCAACGGCCAGCCGGTGGCCAAACTCTCCGACAGCCCCGGAAAAACGCTGTGCGATAACGACACTTTTCTGGCCTACCTCCGCCAAGTCTTCAATCATCCGCCGAAAGAGCAGTCATGACCTTCCTCCGCATCACAATCGGCCAGATCGGCCCGGGAACAGGCGACGTTGCCGGAAACATCGCGCGGATGAAACAAGCCGCCCAGACTGCGCAGGCGGCGGGAGCCGACCTGATTGTCTTTCCTGAGCTCTCGTTGGCGGGCAATCTCGCGGGCGACCTGCTCAACACTCCAGATTTCGTCGACTGCGTCGAACAAGGGTTGGAAGAGCTGCGGCAAACCACGCGCGCGTTCCCCGGCCTGCACTGGGTCGTCGGCGTGCCGACGCGCCGGCACGGCCCTGGCAAACCGCTGGAGAACAGCCTGCTCGTCCTGCGCGACGGCGAACTATGCCTGCAATACGCCAAGCAGCGTCTACCTGTCTATAACGTTTTTGACGAACGGCGATACTTCGAACCCGGCGCGGAGAAACCCTCAACGATTGAAATCAAAGGCATACGCATCGGCTTTCTGATCGGTGAAGACGCCATCCCCGGCGCTGGGGAGAGCTATGCCGCCAATCCGCTCGCCGGCCTGGCCGAAACGGCCCCCGACCTCGTGATATCGATCAACGCTGATCCTTCGTACGCCTACCGCCACGAACAGCGTCGAGCCATGTATCACGCCGCCAGCAGCCAGCACGAACTGCCAATGCTTTACGTCAACCAGGTCGGCGGATACGACCAACTGGTTTACGACGGTGCCTCATTCGCCGTAATGCCGGACAAAGGCACGGTATTTACCGCCGAACTGTTCGAACCATCGCTGCCGACAGTAGCATTCGGCAAAGATGCAGGGTTCGCTTCGGCCGATGGGACACCGCTGCCCGCCGTATCCGAACCGGCAATGCCGCTGATGGAATTCTATCGCCGCCAAATCGTCCTCGGCCTGCGCGACTATGCCCATTGCAGCGGCTTCCGGCAGGCCGTCGTCGGCTCCTCGGGCGGTATCGACAGCGCCCTGGTCATCGCTCTGGCAGCGGAAGCGCTCGGCCCGGAGAACATCGCGGCAATCACCATGCCCTCGCGTTTCTCCAGCGCCGGCAGTGTCGACGATTCCGTGACACTCTGCCGCAACCTGGGTGTCAAGTTGTTCGAGCATCCGATCCGCGACATTGTTCGCCAGTACGAGGATGGGTTCCCCGAAGCCTTTGCGGCGCCGCTACAGGGTTTGGCCCAGGAAAACCTGCAGGCGCGCATACGCGGCACACTGCTGATGGCCTATTCCAACAGCTACGGCCATCTTCTTCTGACGACGGGCAACAAGAGCGAACTCGCGGTCGGATACTGCACCCTGTACGGAGACACCAATGGCGGCCTAGGACTGATCGGCGACCTCTATAAAACAGAGGTTTTCGCCCTAAGCCGTTATCTGAACGAGGCCGCTCACCGCGAACTCATCCCCATGAGTATCATAGAAAAGGAACCATCCGCCGAGCTGGCCCCCAACCAGCGCGATGCAGACAGCTTGCCGCCTTATCCGGTGCTGGACACCTTTCTCAAGGTGCTGATCGAAGGCAATTGCCTGATGAACGAAGAAAAGCGCTTCGTCGAACAGGATTTTGCACGCATGGTTGCCGGAGAGGAAGGACAGGCGTTATTGAAGCGCATCAAACGCCTGATTGCACGCAGCGAATACAAACGCCGCCAGACGCCGCCAACCCTTCGCCTGCGAACCCGCGCTTTCGGCCGCGGCCGGCAGATGCCTCTCACAACGGTCTATGAGTAGAAACCCCTTTGCCAATCGACCGCCTGCTACCACTACACCTTCGCCTACAAAGTGAAGAGATGCAGTCTTCATGCTATCCTGTATAGGATGCGGTATACTTTTGCACGAAATTTCGATAACGCTCTCGACTAGGAAACCACAGAGAATGAATGACCGCGAGATTGACCAGGCTTTGGTTGAACGCGCACAGACTGGCGACATACAGGCATTTGAACAACTGGTCGGAAAATACCAGCGAAAACTTGGTCGTTTGTTGTCCCGCTTCATACGAGATCACGCCGAAGTCGAGGATGTAGCCCAGGAAGCTTTCATCAAAGCCTACCGGGCACTGCCGACTTTTCGTGGAGAAAGCGCCTTTTACACGTGGCTGTACCGGATCGGCATCAACACGGCAAAAAACACGCTTGTGGCCAAGGGCCGGCGTGCGCCAACCTCGACTGAATTCGATGCCGACGATGCCGAGTCCTTCGACGACGCCGAAAGCCTCCACGACATCAATACCCCCGAGCGGCTCCTGCAGTCGAAGCAGATCGGCCAGACAGTCAACGCCGCCATGGAATCCCTGCCGGAGGAATTGCGCACTGCCATCGTCCTGCGCGAAATCGAAGGGCTGAGCTACGAGGAAATCGCCGTCGAGATGAACTGCCCAATCGGTACCGTTCGTTCGCGGATTTTCCGGGCGCGCGAAGCCGTGGCCGAGAAGCTGCGGCCGATGTTGGATACAACGCCCGATCACCGTTGGTAACCACCCATATCGTTGGGCGTTTTTCTTCCTATCGGCAACCGTTGGTTAAATCGTCGCCATGGCTGAGGTAACTGCTCGCATTACCGCGGTGGATGGTGAGCATGCCACCGTGAGCATCAACGAGACGGGATGCGGCCGTTGCCACGAACCCGGCGGGTGCGGCGGCAACAATCTCGGGCAAATGTTCTGCACCTCCCCAAGAAACTACCGCGTGCTCAACCCACGGCACGCGCGCGTCGGCGAAACCGTAACCGTGGTCATCGCGGAAAACGCGGTCATCAGAAGTGCCGTGTCGGCATACGCCGTACCGCTGATCGCCCTGTTTGCCGGAGCCATCCTGGGGTGGATCCTGGCCGAAGACACGGGATCCATCATCGGCGCTTGCTGCGGCCTGGGCATAGCCTGGATATTCCTGCGCGTCTCCGCGCGAAAGGCGTTGGGAACCGGCCCCAAGTTCCTGCCGTACATAAAATAGCTTCAGCCCAAAGATATTGTAAAAATGTCTTGAGCTAAGCGCTTACCCCCTATATAATTCGCGGCTTAGTTGTTGCAGCGCGCCCGTAGCTCAGTTGGATAGAGTACTTGGCTACGAACCAAGGGGTCGGGCGTTCGAATCGCTCCGGGCGCGCCAAATTCAACAACCATTCAAGCACTTAGGCCAATCGTTGATTGGCCTTTTTGCTTTCTGCGCTCACGTTGCTGCCAAAGCACCGCCGGTAGCAACGGTTCCCACTACTACGATTAGCGTTTTACCTGGGTTTCAACGACCACATCTACAACGTAACCTGCCACATAAGCAGCACTGCTGGCGATGTTGCCAACGATATCAACGGCATCATCGAAAACGTCACCAACAAAGTCAAAAAAACTCATGATCAGCATCCTATCTGAAGTTTCGGACAAAATTGGTCTGACTCAAGCTGCATCTGGTCACTAAGAAGTGGCGGCAACGTTGTCTCCTGATTCGATCACGCTAAACCCATCATACTCGCGCGACATTTTTACGCTGTGACATTGTTGTGGTTTTCGTACACAGCGTAGCGTCCAAGTTTGAAAACCTTTTAATCGATCAAATTTATACTGGTCGGCATCCTTGTCACATGCCTTCCGATATTCCCTCCGGCCTCGCCGAACTCAAAATCAATAACACTTTTACGGTAGCTGGAAGCTGGTGCGCGTTACCCGCTCGATCGAGCAGATGTCCGGCACCTTCGAGTTGGAAGTCACCGAACGCTGGCCGGGCCAGCCGTTGACCAGGCCAGGCATCTCAGTTGCTCCTGGACGGCGGGCTGGTCATCACCGGCTAGATCGACATAGCCGCACCGGATTTTGATCCATAACGCCATACCATCTACGTCACCGGCCACGACAGGACCAATGATCCTGTCGATCGCTCTGCTATTTACAAATCCGCCCAATGGCACAACGTCAAGATCGACCAACTGGTCAGGGACCTGCTGCAGCCCTATGGCATCAAAACGATTGTCAATGACAACGTCGGCCAAGCGTTTTAGCCGTTCAAAATCCAGGAAGGCAAAACCGTCTTCGAGTGCCTGGAGCGTGCGGAGAGGATGAAAGTACTGCGTGCCACCAGCAATCCCCTGGTCGAACGGGTGATCACCTGCGCCGTGCAGCCCCGTATCGATACGGGGCTGGTTGAAGGCATCAACATCAAAGGCGCTTCGCGCCGCTCAGACTGCTGACGAAGCCTCCAGTAATTGGGGGCTTTGTCAGCAGTCTGAAGCCAATCATGTGATTGGTTTTTTTGTATCTTAACCTTATGATTTTTCGCCAAATATGTGCAAAATCACAAGGATCACTTCCCGCCCCATGGCATCACCGGCACCGTCGAAATGCTGTTGGCCGGCGCGCCGTCGATCAGCTTGCGGCTGATTGCCAGATAAACGAGTGTCCTGTTTGTTTCGTCCCACAGGCGGACAATCTGCGTTTCCTTGAACAGCAGGGACGTATTCTTGCTGAAAACCACCGTGTTTTTCGGTAATTTTTCCGGCAAGGTGATCGGGCCGGTCTGCCGGCAGGACAGCGAAAACTGCGACGGGTCCTGCGCCAACCCCAGGCTGCCGCTGACGCCGCCTGTCTGCGCCTGGCTGACGTGGCAGGTCACACCGGCCACTTGCGGATCATTGAACGATTCGACGCAGACTTTGTGATTGGCGCCGATCAGCTTCCATTCCGTAGTCACGCATCCTACCCGCTCGGCCAATACCGGCGCGGCGTGCACTGCAATAAAGAACAGCAGCATTGATTTTGGGGTCATGGCAGTACCTTTGCTCCAGAAAAAAGCTCTATTGCCACGCCCCTCGCATGCAGCCTAGAGGCGGAACCCAGCCGCCAGTTGCTGCATGGCGCGTGCCGTTTGCGACATCGACTCCGCCGCCGATAGCGTTTGCTGAGCGATTGAAGAGGATTCTTCGGTCTGGGTTGCCACATCCTCGACTTTTTTCGCGACATCATTCGATGCAGAAGATTGTTCCTGCAATGCAACATCCACATCCGCAATGATCTGCGCCACCTTGCGCGCCATCTCCTGCAGGCTGGCTATCGCTTCTCCCGCCTGACGGGCATCGACGACACTCTGATCGACCAACGCTACCCCTTGCTCGACCTCCGTCACGACACTGTGAGTCGAGCTTTGAATGGTTCCGATCATCGTGGCGATTTCTCTCGTTGAGACTGCGGTTCGCTCAGAAAGTTTTCGCACTTCATCGGCCACCACGGCAAAACCACGCCCCTGTTCGCCGGCACGAGCCGCTTCGATCGCGGCATTGAGCGCCAGCAGATTGGTTTGATCCGCAATGTCATTGATGACCGCCACAATATTGGAGATTTTCTTCGATTCGCTTTCCAACCTGGCTATCTGCCCAGCCGTACTGCGAACCACATTAGCGATGTCACCGATGTTCGCAATCAGCCTGCCAATTTGTCCATGTCCTTCCTGGGCTCTCTTGTCGGAGTCCCGCGCAAACTGCGCGGCCTCGTTGGTGCTTTCCGAAATATGATTGATCGATACGGTGACCTGTTCCACATTCGTTGCGATGGCTGAGGCCGCGCTGCTTTGAATATTCGCCGACTGCTCCATGTGCTGCACTGACTCCTCCAGGCCGGTGGAGCACTTCAAAATTTCCTCGGCGTTGTCACGATTCTCCGACATCGCTTTGCGCAACGCTTGCTGCATTTCCGCCATTGCCTCAACCAACTGCCCAACTTCGTCTTTGCTGGCGGAAGGCAACGCTCCGGTCAGATCGCCACGGGAAATCTGCTTGGCCGCGCTCACCGTGGCCGACAAACGCCGTGACAGATTGCGCACCATCAGCAGGGTAGTAATTACGGCGGCAACCAGTCCAACGAACAATGCCAGATAACCCGCTTCCATCGCAGCGCCGACGTTCTGCTCTGCACGTTCCGACATTTTTTCCGCGCCGGCGTGGTTGATCCGGATCAGATCGTCGACACGGTCCCTCACTTCATCCGCCGCCTTGACCCACGAGGTTCTGCGCAATTCCTGCGCTTCCTCCATTCTGCCGGCTTTAACGAGCACCAGTGCTTCCCTGACGGTGTTGCGATAGGCGGCAACCGCTGCCGCGGAGGCCCGAAGCGCCCTTTCTTCTTCCTCGTTGGAAATCAGAGATTCGTACTTTTTAAGTGCGCTTTCGAGCGACTGGTCGAGCGATTCGAGAGAGGTTTCGAATTTCACACGCTCCGCGTCATCTTCGGCCATCATGAACTCGAGGCTGCGCACCCGGTAACGCAACCTCAACTGGCTGATCTCCGCCGCATGCTGTACGGAGGGGAGCCAGTCCTTGACCAATTCATCCGTCGCTCGGCCAAGGGATTTGGCTTGAAAGAGGCAGAAGATCACGGCTGCGACCAAGATGCCGCCGCTGGCCAGGAAATTGAGAATCAGTTTTCCGCGCAAACTCATGTTATTCATGTTGATCATGGCATCCCTTCCCTACCACTCGCCTATGGATATGATTTCGCCGAAATCGATGACCGGCCGCCCAATCGCCGTCCGCACCATGCAAGAGCCGCGCTAAACACGAACCCCAAACAATACCTGCGTAGATGTTACCTCAAGGAGATATTGTCTTTTCATGCAAGAAACGGTCGCGATGGCGCGTAATATAGATTCCAACGAAAACGAAAACAGCGCCGCCAAGCTGCACCAGGCCGAAGGTTTCGCCCAGCAGAAAATACGCGGTGATGACGGCGAAAACCGGGGTCAGATTATTGAACATGGCTGAACGGGACGTTCCTATGACGCCAGCACCCCATATCCAGAGGAAATTCCCCAGGCAGAGCGCAAATACGGCGGAAAAGATAATGCTTCCCCAGGCGGCAGCCGGCAAACCCGTCCATTCGACTTTCTGCATATCGGGAACGGCAATAGCCAGCAGCAGAATCGTCGTGACCACCATCAGCGAGGCCGTCACCTGGTAGGTCGAATAACGCGCCAGCAACTCGCGCGAAAAAATCGTGTAATAGCCGTAGGCTACCTGCGAGCCGAGCACAAGCAATGCTCCGAACAAATGCAGACCGGAGAGGCTCAACTCTTTTCCCGACCCCAACACGATGAGGGCGATTCCAGCAATCGAACAGGCAATGCCAATCACTGCGGCACGGTTGATCGAGTCGAACCCATAGAAACGATTGAGTAACAGCACGAAAACAGGCAATAAACAACACGTAAATGCAGCGTTGCCCGATGTTGTCCGCTGAATTCCTTCAGTAAACAGAATCTGGAAAATGAAAAATCCGAATACGCTTGCGCGCAGCAGAACCCAAAAATCGGCCCGCGTAGGCCGGCGGTAGCTGCCGGACATCCAGAGAGCGAGCAATGCAACAATGCTGCCGACGATCATGCGGGCCACGTTATAAGGCAGCGGCGAGATCGATTGAACCCCCAGTTTGATGATGGGTACGTTCATGCCCCATAGCAAGGCAACCAGCACCAGCATGCCTTCGGCAAGGCCCGTCCGGGATTTGCCTGGCAGAGAAACCGCAGAATCACAGGAATTGCTCAAAAGCTGCCTTCCATTTTGTGTTAAGCCTTTTCCAGCCAGGGCTTCAGGCGTTCGCTCAGTTTTTGTTCGTTGAATCCATGAATGGCTTCGCCGTTGATCACGATCAATGGCACCCCCCTTCCGCCGAGCTTGCGGTAGCGTTCATAGGCTTCATCCGACTTCTCGATGTCCCGTTCGGCAAAGACAATCCCGTTGGCGTTGAAGAACGTTCGTGCCACCGCGCAATAACGGCACCATTCGGTAGCATACACAACAACTTCAGGCTGCTCCTTCTCCTGCTGCGCAAAGAAGAAACCCGACGGCATCGCATCGATCCAGGACGAGCGGGTTACCCATCCTACGGAGCCGATCACGGCCAACACGAGCAGCCACTTGACGATGCCGCTCCCCGAAAGAAAAGAGGATGTTCGTGAAACCTCGGAAGAAACAGGCAGGTCAGCCGCATCGGCACCCGGCTCGCAATAGGCTTTCCCGCAGGAAGGGCATTGCCAGTCAGGCGCACTATCGCCGGGTTTTCTGACGTAATTGCATCCGGTGCAAATTCTGCTCATGATGCTAGGTTATCATGATGTTAGGTTAGGCAGACAACGGAAGCACATATTGCGCATACACCTATTTGTTGGTTTTTTCCCTGGTTTTTTCAGCAGCAGACTTGTCTTCCCTCAAGCAACGCGGGTCGACATAAACCCGGTCTTCCTGGCGAACCCAGGTCACTCCCGGCGAAGTCTGGGCGCAGACCACGTCGCCCGTATCGCTGCGCCAGCGGTACCAGGGCGCCGGTCCGGCCTCGGCCAGCGCGGGCAGACAAAGGGAGAAGGCCAGGAGAAAAAGTTCAGAACGTTTCATGATGCCACCTGCCTAACACAGCACGGAAAATCAGAAGCACGACAGTCCGATTGGACCGACAATGTGCAATTGTATTGTTAAAACCGGAATGGAGGTTGAATTATGCCGCGCAATAACTACCATGGTCTGGAAATATCGGCCAGTGAGATAACGCCGCGCGAAGTATTCGAACAGCGCCGGACAATTCTACGCGCCGCCGCAGCCGGAGTTTTCGGCACCGCCCTCGCCCCCTTTTTTTCGCGCAGCGCTTTCGCCGAAACGCGGATGCAAACGCCTTCGCCCAATCCCAGCAACGTCAAGCTGCCGGCCCGACCCAACCCGCAGCATATACTCATGGACCCGCTGACATCCTATAAGGACGTCACCACCTACAACAACTTCTACGAATTCGGCACCGACAAGAGCGACCCGGCACGGCGTGCGCACACCTTGATCACCCGGCCGTGGAACGTCGCCGTCGAGGTCGAAGGGCATGTGAATAAACCGCGCATCTTCGACATCGACGAACTGCTCAAGCTGGCGCCGATGGAGGAGCGCATCTACCGCCTGCGCTGCGTGGAGGGTTGGTCGATGGTAATCCCGTGGATCGGCTACCCGCTGTCTGAACTGATCCGCCGCGTCGAACCGACCGGCAACGCAAAATATGTCGAATTCACCACGCTGGCCGATCCCAAACAAATGCCCGGGATTTCCTCGCCGGTGTTGAACTGGCCCTATGTCGAGGGCCTGCGGCTCGACGAAGCCATGCATCCGCTGACGCTGCTGGCTTTCGGTCTCTACGGCGAAGTCCTGCCGAAGCAGAACGGCGCCCCCGTTCGCCTCGTCGTACCGTGGAAATACGGTTTCAAGAGCGCAAAATCGATCGTCCGCATCCGCTTCACGGAGCACGAACCGAAAACCAGTTGGGCCATGGCTGCGCCTAACGAATACGGTTTCTATTCCAATGTAAACCCAACGGTCGACCACCCGCGCTGGAGCCAGGCCACCGAGCAGCGCATCGGCGACAGCGGCGGCAGCACCTTTTTCCCGAGCAAACGCAACACGCTGATGTTCAACGGCTATGCCGAACAGGTCGCTTCGCTGTACACGGGCATGGATCTCAAGAAGTTCTACTGAACGTTCCGCCGGACAGGCCATGAATCGGGGGTTTTCCGCTTTCCTCACGCCCATCCGCGTCGTGGTTTTCCTTGCCTGCCTGCTGCCGCTGGCGCGATTGATCTGGCTTGGCATGCACGATGGATTAAGCGCCAATCCGGTGGAATTCGTCACCCGTTCGACCGGCACCTGGACGCTCGTTTTCCTGTGCCTGTCGCTTGCCATGACGCCGTTGCGGCGGCTGACGGGCCGGTCGCAATGGCTGCGCTTCCGCCGAATGCTGGGACTTTACAGCTTCTTCTACGCCGTGCTGCATTTTGCACTCTGGTTCTGGATCGATCACGCCTTCGATCTCGCCGACATGTGGCAGGATGTTCTCAAGCGTCCGTTCATCGCTGCCGGTTTTACCGCTTTCGTATTGCTGATTCCGCTCGCCGCCACCTCGACCAAGGGCATGATCCGCCGCCTCGGCCGCCGCTGGATACAGCTGCACCGTCTGGTCTACCTCATCGCCGCTGCGGCCATCCTGCACTACTGGTGGCACAAGGCAGGCAAGAACGATTTCGGCACTGTCAGCGTCTATGCCGGCGTAGTCGCCTGGCTGCTGGGGATTCGCCTGTGGTGGGCGCTCCGCGACCGCTGCCGGAAAAATTCCGATGGCGGCGTAAAAACGCCCAAATCAACCGTGGCATAATTCCGAGCCCAACACGGCACCGTCCGGAATCCCCGGTTCACGGAATTCACATGTTGCCGCAAGTTGACGCGGCACAAACGAAGCTGCCTGTAGAGAAGCACTATAACCAACAGAAACAACCGACACCCACCACGATGAGAATCCCTCCCGAAACCCGAATTTCCACGCAATATCTGCTGTTCGATATGGACGGCACCCTGGTCGACTCCACTGCCGCCGTCGAACATGTATGGGGAGCATGGGCAGCCGGACACGGTATCGCCCTCGAAAGCTTCAGGCACTCCATGCACGGACGCCGCGCCATTGACATCATGCGCAGCATCATTCCGCCACATCTCGATCCGGAGGCGGAGTTGCGGATCGTCGACGACCGTGAGCTGATCGAAACCGACGGCATCGTGCCGATTCGCGGCGCCGCCGAACTGCTGGCCGGACTCCCACGCGACCGCTGGGCGCTAGTCACCTCGGCGCAGTTGCCGCTGGCCAAGGCACGCATGGCAGCGGCCGGTCTGCCGCTGCCCGAAATCATCGTTTCCTCCGACGACATCCCGGACGGCAAGCCAAATCCCGCCTGCTACCGCCTGGCGCTCGAGCGTCTGGGCTGCACCCCGGAAAATGCTATCGTCTTCGAGGATGCCCCCGCTGGCCTCGCCGCCGGGCATGCCGCCGGCTGCCGTACGATCGCCCTGGCGACCGTGCAGCCCGAAAATCGGCTCGATGGAGAAGAATGGCTGCCGGACTTTTCTTTTCTTACAGTCGAAGACATCGAGGCCAGTGGATCGATCCGACTGCGCGTGCTCTGAAAAACACCCGCCCGAAACTTCTCAACACATTTGGTGACAAATAAAATTATAAAATTGCGTTTCGGACAGGTAGCATTCAGGCCTTGCGAATCAGCCCTTGCATGCCAACTCGCTGCCATGGCCTGAGAGATCTTCGCCGCAGCAACACCTGGAGCGATGATTGAAGTAGCGTCTTTCGGCGGCTTTCCTGTCAGCGCGGCGGTCTTTCCTATCGGATTATTTCTCTGTTCATAACGGAGACCCCGCCATGAAAGCCTTTTGTCCGAGGACACGGCCCGTTTCGAACAACCTCCGATCGTCGCCCGCCGTGCAACCCAGCGGGACGATCATCCATTGTGGAGAACGCGCAACGGGAATTTGCCGTATGGATCCGGAGAGTTGACCGGCTGATCGGTACGGCGGATCCGCATTAAGAGAAAGGAGACGGAAAATGATCCATATACGAAACCTTATTGAACACAATGGCATGGACGGATTGCTGTTTGCCGCCGGCCTTGCCGTACTTTCACTCCTTGTGTTGTATTCGATCCGGCTTCTGGCGACAAGAAAGTTCGCCCAGAAGCCGGCACATGGCGCCGCGCGATGGGATGGCGTGCTCGCCGGGATAGTGGCGGCCACCCACGATCTGACACTGCTCGGCATCTCGTTGGTGATCGGTTTGTACAACCTTGAACTGTCACCGAAACTGGAAGCAATCGTTGGTCATGTCCTCACCCTGATTCTCCTCTCCCAGGTGGGGATCTGGGGCCATCACGCCATCCGCGGCTGGCGCACGATGCAGATCGCGCGTCTCAAGGAAGCAGAAAACGAGATGGCGACGATGCATTACAGCGTGGTTCTGTTCCTTGTCGAAGCGGTGTTATGGATCATCCTGACCTTGATGATGCTCGACAACCTCGGCGTCAACATCACGACGCTGGTGGCCAGCCTGGGCATCGGCGGCATCGCCGTCGCGCTGGCGGTCCAGAACATCCTCGGCGATATCCTGGCTTCCCTGTCGATCGCGCTCAACAAGCCCTTCGTCGCCGGGGACTTCATTGTCGTCGACGACATGATGGGTACGGTAAAGCATGTCGGGCTGAAAACCACCAGCATCCAGAGCCTGTCGGGGGAAGAACTCATCTTTTCCAACACCGACTTGCTGAAAAGCCGGATTCGCAACTACAAACGCATGTCGGAACGGCGCGTGCTATTCCAGTTCGGACTGGCCTTCGACACGCCCGCCGAGAAACTCAGGAACGCCCGCGACATCATTGCCAAAGTGGTGAATTCACAAAACGGCGTTCGCCTCGACCGCGTGCACTTCAAGTCCATCGGACTTGCCAGCCTGGACTTCGAAGTCGTCTATTACGTTCTCTCGCCCGACTTCACGCGGTACATGGACATTCAACAGGCGATCAACCTGGATCTGATGGAACGCCTGGCTGCGGATGGCATCCGCTTTTCCTTCCCGGCGCAAACTCTCCATATCGAAACTGATCCGGCCGGATCGCCGAATCGATGCCTGCCTGCCAATCAACGGCCAACGATATCGCTGGTAAACTGATACTTGGCGCTATCGCCCGGATACACATCGGAATCGCCATGGTTTATCGAGTGATTGGCAGCCCCATCGCGATGCCAATGTTCGGTAATATGAAGCCCCATGAAGAGGATTTATCTATTCGCGATCTTTCTCGCATTAGCCGGGCTGTTGGTCTGGCTGCTGGTTCCGCGGATATCGTATACGACTGTTCACGGAACGCTGCCGCCAGGCATGAAGCTGGAAATCCGTACGAATTATCAGTTTCGTCCTCGCCCACCCCGTTTATCTCGCGAAGGGCCGGGCCCCAGAAGTCCACGCCCCCACACCGAATCGGCCGTCAAAGCAGTAGCCGATTCCGACGGAAAGTATTCGCTTCAGGTGGAGACCGACTATGAATCGCCGCTGGATGGGCCAAAACTCACCGTCATTACCGTGTATCTGTCAGATGCCCGTAATGATCGGCCGTATTTCTATTCGGCAAACCCTCTTTCCAGAATGAGGGCACTCCTGCAACTGCGGAAACCTGAGTCGGTGGCAACTTTGGCGGCTACAAGCACAGATACCTCCGCAGCAAGCTCGGCCACCTTGTCTTGCTCACCGGACTATATGTGCACGGCGAAAGAAAGCCCCAATGTCATTGCGATCCCGTCCAGCGGATTCGTCTTGAGTTCCGCTGGCATGGCTCCCGGCCCCCCCGAACTGAAAATCGTCATTCCACGCCGGGACTCGTCGTTCGAATTGAATATCGTCGCTATCCGCTGAGTCTTTCATAGTTCTCTCAACAGGCGAGGGAAACGGGACGAAGACTCTGCCTCAGACCGCGGCGTCTTTGTTTCCTTTTTTGTCATCCGTCTCGTCTGACGCTACCCACTCCACCAGATTGGTTCTGCCGTCCGCATGATACAACCCGGCAGACCCCACGCCCGACATCTCGCCATCCGCTCTCGACATAGCCTTGAAGACCGAGGAATAGAATTCCCGATGGGCCAAAACGGCAACGATGACCACCGTCGACAACATGAAGAGCCAGGGCGAAACCATCCACGACATGACCGCCATGCCAAAGTAATAGGCTCGCAGGCCGCGGTTGAAATCGTTGCCGGCGCAGGTATTCACGGCGGCGAACTTCTGCGCGTAGCGCTCCGCTGCCGCTTCGTCGTCCGTCTCCTGCGGAATCGAACCGAGCGTGATAGAGAGAAGGTTGAACTGCCGCAGCGACCAGGTGAACTTGAAGTAGGCGATAACGAACACGCCCATCAAAATCAGCAGCTTGATTTCCATCGCCTCGCGCGAGATCACTTTGGCGAACGGCAGTTCGGATGCCATCGCCATCAACTGGTCGAGGGTTCCGAGCGCGGCAAACAGCGCGGCGATGACATAGATTGACGTGTTGGCATAGAACGACAGGCTGGGAAGCAGGTTGGAAATGAGCGCGACGTCGACGATGCGCGGGTTGCGCGTGAGCATCACCCGCCCCCACTGGAGGCGCAGCTTGTGCGTTTCCTCCTGCAGGGTGCTGCGGCCGAACCATCCTCTCTCGACGGTCAGTTCATAGCCGCCCCAGCAAACGAGAAACCACAACAACCCCAGCCAGTCCGGCCAGGAGAACTTCATCAGATAGTTTGCAAAAGGCATAAATCAGTCCTCAGACCCGCACGCACGTAGTATTGCCGCCATTGCCCGCCAGTTCAACCCATCGGCATCCTTTCGCGCGGATGCCAAAAGCGCCTCACTGCCCCAGGCGTCGCGCCGCTCGCGCCTCTTCCTTGTCGACGATCGTCTTGCCGATCGGCATAAGGGCAATCCCGGCCAGCTTGATGTGCTGGATGCCGAATGGAATGCCGATGATCGTCACGAAAAGCGCCACTGCCGACAGCACATGCCCGATAGCCAGCCACCAGCCGCAGAAAACGAACCAGAGAATGTTGCCGATCATGCCCAAGGGGCCAGTGCCGATATCGCTTTTGCCGGAAAGATCCTGCCGGTCGACGGCCTCTTTGCCGAACGGAAAAAAGGAAAAACAGCCGATGACGAAACAGGCCCGTCCCCACGGGATACCGATGATCGAGATGAAGGCCAACAGGCCAGCCAGCCACCAGGCCAGCCCCATGACGACACCGCCCAGCACAAACCACAGAATATTGCCGATTACGCTCATTCAGATCTCCTAAACAGTCCGGAAACGACTCCTTCTCGCCGATTGTCCCGGATTCCGCGCCTACGTGAAAGACTGCACAGGCCGCGGCAACCATCAGGCGCGCTAAAGAAGCCGCAAAGCCGCCCGATACCCCCACCACGACGCTTCTTCGAACACCGAATAGCCGGACAGATCGGCGTGCGCGAACAACAGACGCGAGCCGCCCTCGCGCAACGCCAGCAGCCCGGCATTGCTCAGGTAGCCCGGCCGCGGCGCGGCCATGGCGTGGCCGCGCACGGTCACGTCAACGCGCGACAGATGCGTCCACAACGCCTTGCCATAAGCCAGCTCCAGGTCGCCCGCCGCCAGTTTCAGCAAGGTTTCGCCATCTGCTTCCAGTAACATGGCGCGAACCATGCCGGGATCCTCGTGATCGAGCGCGTGGTAGGCGGTAAACGCGGTGCGCGGCGGCCGCGCCACGCGGATAAGCTGGTGCGTGGATACAACGTACCCCAGTCCCTTGCCATCCTGAGCCACATTATCCCACGCCAGCGGCGCACCGGCCGGTTCCTGCGGAAAGCGGTCGAAAACGAAGTTCGACACCAGCCAGGGCGCATAAACCGGCAAATGTTCCGTGGGGTCGAAACCGCGATCCGCCAATCCCTGCACGACGCGCGAGGCGATGTAGAGCGGCATGGCGCAGACTGCATGCGCCGCCCGCACCCTGACGGTACGCCAGGTCTCGCCGTCGGGGATTCCCAGCAGGATATCGACGCCCTGCCGCTGTTCGGCCATGCGCAGCACGACGCCGCTCATCACACGCGGATCGCCTTGCGGACCATCGTGATCCTCGGGACGCAAAGCGGAAGCTCTCCGCAACCCGATGCGCGCGCGCATCATCCGCGACAGGCTGCCCAGCCCATCCGGCCAGGTCAGTACGGCGCCGTTCTCGGCATGCTTGGCCTGGCCGCCGCGGCTGGCGAAATAGTGCAGCCCGGCCCATGCCGAAACCTGCGCAATACCTTGCCCGTAGTCGTCGCGGCAGCAGTAATCGAGATACCAGCGCAGGCTTTCCGAACGGTAATCGTTGTCCTCCAGCCACTGTGCGAAAGTCAGGCGGTCGAGCGCACGCCATGCCACATCCTGCGACGAAAAAACGATCGGCATGGCGAACGGCTTGCGCCCGTCATCCCCCCAGGCCTGGGAAAGAGAAGCAACGAAGGCAAAGAAACGCCGTGTGTCGTCATCCGTAGCCGGCAGCATTTCTTCCTGCCAGACACCGTTGCGCAGCAGCCGCTCCTCCGGCGCATGCACCAGAACGCTTTCGTCGTACTCCGGCCGTTCCGCCGCCGGATTGCCGCGCAGGATGCCGAGATCGGCCAGCAGTTCGCGCACGTGAGCCGATTCCCGCGACGGCAGCGCCAGATAATGCGCGCCGGTCGGATAGCGCAGTTCGCCATCCGCGCCGCCGGCATTGTTGCCGTCCGGCTCCGGCCCTTCGATCAGCACGAAATCGCTCCGCCCCTCGCGCGCCAGTTTCCAGGCCGCCGTCAACGCCGCCGCGCCGCTGCCGGCGATCAGCACATCGCACGACCATTCCGCCGAAGGCTCCGGCCAGCCGGAACTGTCGCGCACGGCGTGCCCCAAGTCCATGCCGGGACGAAACACGGCGACGCGCGGCCCACGCAGCCACGGCAGATCACAGCCGGGCAGCAGAAGCGACGCGCCAAAACCAAGGCCAGCCCCCAGCAAACGGCGGCGAGCCGGGCAAGGCGCAACATCACTGCGCATCTTCATCAAGGGCTCTAGCGGATGGCATTATGCCAATCCTGCTCGAAATACCGGACCAGCGCCTGAGTATTCAGATAGTTCGGTTCGACGTCGGGCGCCTGCATGTCCGGCGGGAAGCTGAACATCAGCCGCGTGGCGTCGGCATCGAGAAAGCGGGTCGGCACGTCGTAGCTTGCTGGCACCACGAAACGGTCGCGCTTGCCCGCC
>JAVBSG010000204.1:0-16284 GCA_031547245.1 Propionivibrio sp. | reverse complement strand
CTGATCGATGCGGCCAACACGAAGGGTTCGGTTGACTGGAAATGCACGACGGATGCCGATTCTTCAGTTGCTGTGAAGACCTGCATATAAAATTGACGTCAAACTGTGAATGTGGAAAATGGGCCTCCTTGGAGGCCCATTCCTTGTGTTTTTAAGACGATAGATAGTGCGGAATTTTAAATCATGATGACTCGTTGGAAAGCTTCAGGAATTCATCTGCTGTTGAGTGTTCTGGTTGCCAGTGCCGTCACGGTTTTCATCCGATTTATCCTGTATCCGGATTTTTATTTCTATCTCTCCGGTGGACTGAAGCTGCTTTTCCTGATCGTTGGCGTGGATGTAGTGATGGGGCCCCTGTTGACGATGGTCGTGTTCAAGCCAGGCAAAAAGTCGTTGAAGTTTGATTTGTCCGTTATCGCGATATTACAGATAGCTGCATTGGGCTACGGTTTCCATACCATGTGGGTGGCACGGCCGGTATACAATGTTTTCGCCATAGACCGTTTCGTGGCTGTGTCGGCGGCGAAACTTGATCCGGTTGCTCTGTCTAAGGCGAAGCCGGAGTATCAGGTTTTGCCATGGTTTGGCCCAAAGTTGGTGGCTGTGCAGAAACCCACGGATTTGAAAGAATTGTTCAGTTTGATCGAATCGGGCTTGGCCGGGGCGGATATCGAGGTCCATCCAAAATACTATGTGCCGTTTGAGTCCAAGAAACAGGAGGTTATTGCCAGATCCAAGCCTTTGGGCGAACTGAAAAAAAGCCATGGCAATATGGTTCTGTTGGAGGCTTTTCTGAGAAAATATGGAGGCAGTGAAGAGGATTACGCGTATTTGCCAATGCAAGGGTTTTCTGAGAATGCAATGACGGCGATCATACGCAAAACAGATGCGTTGCCTGTGACAGCCATCCCTATTGATCCATGGACTTTAAAAAGTGAATGAGTTTTTTAGGTAGTGGTTTCTTGCGTTATCAGGTATATAGCATTGATTACACTGTTTGTCTTATCGCAATGTGAGGCGGGTGAATGAACAATCAAACGAAATTCGGAGCGATAACTGACTTGAGGGCCACCTGTTTATTCTCTGATTGCAGCGAATAATCGAACCACCACATATTTCCCTTTTTGATTGACCAACTGGTTTCTTCGCCCGAAAGAAGATAAGCAGCGGTTTTGCCTAATGTCGGTTGGTGAGCGATGACAAGAAGGGCCGGCGGTTTCTTTGCTTCGCTGCTATCCGAGCAGTCGATGACTGCGAGCAAGTTGTCTACGTCGCGATCTGGCCCCAGGCGCGGATCGGTTTCAAAGGGCAGTCTGAGCACCTGGGCAGTTTGCTGACAGCGCAAAGCTGGACTGACAAGAATGCGCAAATCGTCCGGCGCATGTTTTCTGATCCACTTGGCCATCTTGCGAGCCTGTTTCCGGCCGCGCGGAGTGAGCGGGCGTTGAAGATCGGACATACCATCTGTCGCCTCTTCGGCTTCAGCATGTCGCCATAACAAAAGATCCATTCCTGTATCCCCAACGAAGGTCGATGCCCCACTCCACTACAAATCATACCCCCGCAGCTTCTCCACATCCGGAATATGAATCTTCCTCCCCTCAACAACAATCAGCCCGGCTGCCGATAGCTCATGCAAAATTCGCGAAAAATGTTCCTGCGTCAGGTTGAGGCGCGAGGCGATGGTGCCTTTGCTGGTGGGCAGGGTGATGGCTAGCGAGCGGGTGTCGCTTTCGATGTTGTCGCGCAGCAGGTAGCCGATGATGCGCTGCCTTCCGGAATGCAGTGAGTAGGATTCGACGTCGTTGATCAGATGGTGCAGGCGGACGGAGAGCGAGGCGATCATCTTGCGGGCGAAGCGCGGGTCGCGTTCGAGTTCGTCGATCACGGTCTGTTTGGCGATGTGCAGCAGGCGGGCGTCACTCAAAGCCTGGGCGAATACCGGGTAGGGCTTGTCCATGAACATCACGGCTTCGCCGAAGGTCTGCCCGCCCCCCATGATGTCGATGACTTTTTCCGTTCCCTGCGGGGAGATGAAGCCGAGCTTGATCTGGCCATGCACGATCAGGTGGAAGCCCGCCGCAGGGTCACCCTTGTGGAACAGGATGTCGCCCTTGACGGCGTTGATTTCCCTGGTGCCTTGGGCAATGCGGCCGAATTCCTCAGGCGTCAGGCTGTTGAACAGCGGCACTCGCGAGAGCAGAACTTCGATGGTGGGTTCTGGGGAGGTGGTCATGGTTGAAAATCCTGAAACGTTATTGGCGAGGCGATAGCCGCTTGCGCGTGGGCACGGCCTGGCGGCCTTTGCCCACCCTACGGAAGCTACGATGCGCCGAAAACCTCGTTCAATTGCTGCGTGACGCGGACGAAGGTGGTGCGCTTCGACAGTTCCTTGAGTTTGCGCGCGCCGACGTAGGTGCAGGCAGAGCGCACGCCGCCGAGGATGTCCTGCAGCGTGTCCTCGACCGGGCCGCGGTAGTCGAGGAAAACCTCTTTCCCTTCCGACGCACGGTATTCGGCAACGCCGCCGGCGTATTTGTTCATTGCTTCGCGCGAACTCATGCCGTAGAAGCGCATCTTGCGCACGCCGTCTACTTCGACGACGTCCGAGCCGCATTCGTCGTGGCCGGCCAGCATGCCGCCGAGCATCACGAAATCGGCGCCGGCGCCGAAGGCCTTGGCCAGGTCGCCCGGCGAGGTGCAGCCGCCGTCGGCGCAGATCAGGCCGCGCAGGCCGTGCGCGGCGTCGGCGCATTCGATGATGGCGGAAAGCTGCGGGTAGCCGACGCCGGACATTTTGCGCGTGGTGCACACCGAGCCGGGGCCGATGCCGACCTTGACGATGTCGATGCCGTCGAGGATCAGTTCCTCGGTCATCTCCCCGGTGACGACGTTGCCGGCCATGATGGTGATCGCCGGGAATTCGGCGCGCAGCTTGTGGATGAAGCTGATGAAGGCTTTGGTGTAGCCGTTGGCGACATCGACGCAGACGCTGCGGATCGCGCCGTCGGCCTTGCCCATGACGCGGCGGAATTTTTCGAGATCCGGTGTGGTGATGCCCATGGAGTAGAACGTGGGGATCGGCGAGGCCGCCTGTTCGGCGAAGAAGGCGAGCAGTTCCTTTTCGCTGTAGTGTTTGTGCAGCGCGGCTGAGAGTTTGTGCCTGGCCAGCGCGCGGGCCATTTCAAAAGTGCCGGTGGCATCCATGTTGGCGGCGATGATTGGGATGCCGGAGTATTTCTGCTGCGAGTGCAGGAAGACGAAGTCGCGGGAGATGTCGACTTCCGAACGCGAGGTGAGCGTCGAGCGCTTGGGCCTTATGAGTACGTCCTTGAAGTCGAGCTTGATGTCCTGTTCGATGCGCATGGCATGCTCCTTGGGGGTGATCCGGTGGATTCAGGCGAGTGCCGGCAAGGCGGCGGAGAGTTTTTTCAGCGCCTCGCGGGCGTTTCGATAGTCGGGGCAGTAATCATTGACGATAGCCCAGAAACGGTCGCTGTGGTTCATTTCACGCAGGTGCGCGAGTTCATGAACGATCACGTAGTCGATGAGCGGCAGGTCGGCGTGGATCAGCCGCCAGTTCAGGCGGATGCCCGAAAGCCGGCTGCAGCTGCCCCAGCGGGTGCGCGCCGACGACAGGGCGAGCGGCGGCGGGGCGAAGGCGAAGCGTCCGGCATGAACGGCCAGGCGTTCGCCGAAAATCTGCAATGCCTTGCGGCGCAGGGCCGTTTCCAGCACGTTGGCGGCATTGGCCGGCGAGCGCAGGCAGAGCGTGACGGTCGGTTGGCCGGCCTCGTTTTCCTTCCAGACGGCGCGGTTGCCTCCGTAGGCCAGGCGGATTTCTAGCCTGCCGCCGAGGTAGGGCAGGCTGGTTCCGTCGGTAATGCGTAAAAGCCCGGCCCTGCGGCTTTCGCGCCATTCGTCGAGTTTCTGCACGACCCACTCGCCGTGTGTGCGGATCATCGCCTCGACCTCGGCAAGCGGAGTGCGGTTAGGCGCGCCGACGCGCAAGCCGCGGTGGTCTATGGTCAGCCCGATGGTGTGCCGCCGGCTGCGCCGCAAGGTATAGGGAACGATGCGGTCGTGCAAGGCGATGGTCCTCGACGCTCCGCCTGCCTCCGGCGTTGCGGGAACGAGGGGAAGTTCAGGTTGCCACGGCATGGGCGGTTTCAGGATAGCGGTGGGGCGAGAGGCGGCGCATCTCCGTTTCGATCCATTGCTCGGCCAGCGCATTGACTTCTTCGACGGTTTTGCCCCGGGTGTCGATGGCCGGGCCGATGCTGACGGTGATGGTGCCCTGCTTTTTGACGAAGGCGTTCTTGGCCCAGAATTCCCCGGCATTGTGAGCCACGGGAACGACGGGAACGCCGGCCGATACGGCCAGGTGCGCGCCGCCCGTCTTGTAACGGCGGGTTTCCCCCGGGGGGATGCGCGTTCCTTCCGGAAAGACGATGACCCAGTAACCGGCCTTGAGCCGTTCGCCGCCCTGTTTTTCCACCTGTTTCAGCGCGTTCTTGCCGGCGCCCCGATCGATCGAAATCATCTTGACGGCGGCGAAGGCCCAGCCCAGGAACGGGATAAGCAGTAGCGAGCGTTTCAGGACGAAAACGAGCGGCGGGAAAATGGCCTGCAGCCCGATGGTTTCCCAGGCGGATTGGTGTTTGGAGAGGATCACCGACGGCGTGTCCGGGATGTTCTCGCGCCCGACGACGCGGTAATCCAGGCCGAGCACGTGCGCGCAGAGCGCCATGAACCCGGCGCGCCAGAAGGCGATGACGGCGAACCGCCAACGCATCGGGAGTACGACGGAAAGCGTGACAAGCAGGCCGGCGGGAGCGGTGATCAGTGTGGCGAGAATGAGAAACAGGGTGGAGCGGATCAGCGCGATCATGTCTTCAGGATGTGTTCCACAGCGGCGGCCAGGTCGTCGAAGACCAGCGTTCCCGGGGGAAGCGTGTTTTCTGCCTGGGTGGTCTTGCCCTTGCCGGATAAAACCAGAATCGGCTTGGCTCCTGCCTTCACGGCGGCCTGCAGGTCGCGCAGGGAATCGCCGACGGCGTAGGAGTTGGCCAGGTCGACGTTGAAACAGTCGGCGATGCGCTCGAACATGCCCGGCTTGGGCTTGCGGCAGTCGCAGTTGGACTCGGCCGAATGCGGGCAATAGAAAATCGCGTCGATCTTGCCGCCCTGCGCCTTGACGGCCCGGTGCATCTTGTCGTGGATGGCGTTGAGCGTGTCCATGTCGAACAGCCCGCGGTCGATCCCCGACTGGTTGGAGGCCACCACCACGCGGTAGCCGGCCTGGGTCAGCCGGGCGATGGCTTCCAGGCTGCCGGGGATGGGGTTCCATTGGGCGGGCGACTTGATGAAACGGTCGGAGTCGAAGTTGATGACGCCGTCGCGGTCGAGGATCACGAGCTTCATGGTCAGACGCCCAGCCGCGAGATGTCGGCGACCGCGTTAAGCAGGTCGAATAAGGATTTGAGCAGCCCGAGGCGGTTGGCGCGCAGTAGCGGCTCGTCGACGTTGACCATGACGTCCTCGAAGAAGCGGTCGACCTCGACGCGCACGGAAGCCAGGATTTTCAGGGCGTCCGCGTAATTTTCGTTGGCCACGTGCGAACGGACCTGCGGGGCGATGGCCACGACACGCTCGAACAAGGCTTTTTCCGCCGGTTCCTTCAACAACACCATGTCCGGCTCGGTGAACTTGCCGTCCGCTTTCTTGAGAATGTTGCCGATACGTTTGTTGGCGGCCGCGAGAGCCAGGGCTTCCGGCAGCTTCAGGAAATCGCGGACGGCGGCCAGCCGGGCCGGGACGAGATCGATGCGCGTCGGGCGCTGCACCAGAACGGATTCGACGATGTCCTGCGGGTAGCCGGCATCGCGCAGGAGGCCGCGCAGGCGGTCGAACATGAAGTCGAGCAGTTGCTCGGTGAAATCGTGGACGGGCAGCATCCCTTGCGGAAAGGAATTGGCCGACTCGGCGATCAGTTTGCCGAGGTCGAGCGGCAGCGGTTTCTCCATGAGGATGCGCAGCACGCCGAGCGCGGCGCGGCGCAGCCCGAAGGGGTCTTTATCGCCGGTCGGGATTTGGCCGATGCCGAAAAAGCCGGTCAGCGCATCGAGCTTGTCGGCCAGGGCGACGGCGCACGAAATGTTGCCCTCGGGCAGTACGTCGCCGGCAAAGCGCGGGCGGTAATGCTGCTCCATGGCGTCGGCCACTTCCGGCGCAGCGCCTTCGTGCCTGGCATAGTAGCGGCCCATGATGCCCTGCAGCTCCGGGAACTCGCCGACCATGTCGGTCAGCAGGTCGACCTTGCAGAGCAGGCCAGCGTTGCGGGCGTGATTGGCGCTGGCGCCCAGCGTCTCGGCGACGTGCGAAGCCACGGCGGCGAGGCGGTTGGCGCGGTCGGCGAGCGACCCCAGCTTGTTGTGATAGACGACCGAGCCGAGTTTGGTGGCGCGCGAAATGAGGCCGTTCTTCAGATCCTGGTTGTAGAAGAAGCGGGCGTCCGAAAGGCGCGGCCGCACGACGCGGGCGTTACCGCTGACGATGTGTTTCGGATCCTCGACCTGCATGTTGGAGACGATAAGGAACTTGTTGAGCAGCTTCTTCGAGGCGTCGAGCAGCGGGAAGTATTTCTGGTGTTGCTGCATGGTCAGGATCAGGCATTCCTGCGGCACGTCGAGATATTCCGATTCGAACTCGCCGACGTAAACCACAGGCCACTCGACCAGCGCCGTCACTTCATCGAGCAGGCCTTCCGACGGATTGATCGTGGCGCGCAGCTCCTTGGCCTTGGCGTCGAGCTGCGCGGCTATGGCGGAGCGGCGCTCGGCGAAATGGACGATGACCCGGCCCTGCGTCTTGAGCACGTCGGCGTAGCCGTCGGCCTGTTTCAGAACGATGTCGCCGCTGGAAAGAAAACGGTGGCCGCGCGTTATGTTGCGGCTGGCAAGCCCGAGTACCTCGCCCGGCACGACGCGGCTGCCGTGCAGCAGCACGAGCCCATGCACCGGCCGCACGAACTGGTGGTCGGAATCGCCCCAGCGCATGACTTTGGGGATCGGCAGCTTTTTGAGCGCGTCGGCGACGATGCCGGCAAGCACCTCGTCGAGCCGCGCGCCCTTGACGGTCGCCTGGTAGAAGAAGGCTTCGGCCTTGCCATCCATGCGTTTTTCGAACTTGGCGATCTCAGCAGCCGGGATGCCCTTGGCCTCCAGCTTTTTCAGCAGCGCGGGCGTCGGCTGGCCGTCGGCGCCGAGCGCGACGGAAACCGGCATGATCTTTTCGGAAACCGTCGTTTCCGGCGCGGTCTCCTGCACGCCGGTAACGACGACCGCCAGACGGCGCGGCGTGGCGAACCATTCGTGCTTGCCGATGGCCGGCGCCAGATTGCGGCTGATCAATGCGGCATGGATGTGCTGGGCAAAGACTTCGCCGAGGTTTGCCAGTGCCTTCGGCGGCAGCTCCTCGGTCAGAAGTTCGACGAGCAGGGTGGAAGAAGATGGCGATGCGTTCATGTTATTTCCCCTCCCCCTGGCCGCTCTTGCACATCGGGAAGCCGAGCGCCTCGCGGGAGTTGTAGTAGGCTTGCGCGACCTCGCGCGCCAGGGCGCGCACACGGCCGATGTAGGCGGCGCGCTCGGTGACCGAGATGGCGCCGTGCGCGTCGAGCAGATTGAAGCAGTGCGAGCATTTCATCACCTGCTCGTAGGCCGGCAGGGCGAGGGCGAGGCCCATCAGGCGCTTGGCTTCCGATTCGTGTTCGCTGAAATGGCGGAACAGGATTTCGACGTTGGAATACTCGAAGTTGTACTTCGACTGCTCGACTTCGTTCTGGTGATAGACGTCGCCATAAGTGAGCCGGTAGCCCGGCCCTTCGGCCCAGACGAGGTCATAGACGTTTTCGACGCCTTGCAGGTACATGGCCAGCCGTTCGAGACCATAGGTTATCTCGCCGAGAACCGGCTTGCAGACAAGCGAGCCGACTTCCTGGAAATACGTAAACTGGGTGACTTCCATGCCGTCGAGCCAGACTTCCCAGCCGAGCCCCCAGGCGCCGAGGGTGGGCGATTCCCAATCGTCCTCGACGAAGCGGATGTCGTGCTCCCTCAAGTTGATGCCAAGCGCTTCCAGCGATTGCAGGTAGAGTTCCTGGATGTTGTCCGGCGACGGCTTCAATACGACCTGATACTGGTAGTAGTGCTGCAGGCGGTTGGGATTTTCGCCGTAGCGCCCGTCCTTCGGGCGGCGGGAGGGCTGCACGTAGGCGGCGTTCCAGGGTTCCGGGCCGATGGCGCGCAGGAACGTGGCGGTATGGAAAGTGCCGGCGCCGACCTCGATGTCGTAAGGCTGAAGCAGCGCGCACCCCTGTTTGTCCCAGAAACTCTGGAGACGCAGAATGACTTCCTGAAAAGTAGGCATGAAAGGCTTTGGAAAAACGTGATAAAGCACGATTCTACTTGGTTTTATGGCGGTTTTGCACGCTCTGGCGATCGGGAAAAAGGCCGGGGCGTTAAGACCGGCATGCGGTGAAATCGCAAACAAAAAGCATGGAATCCGGTTATCCCGGAAGGCCGGAAGAAGACGGAGGAGGAAAAACCGCCGAAAACTTCCTAATATGTCATGGGACGTTCGGAAAAATCGGCAATCATGAAATACCCGATGACATCGGAACAAAATTGGCAGTCTTAATGTCGAAATTGAAAAATCCGGCATCATGAGGGAGAAATGAGACAAAAACCGCGTGGGGAGTTTCGTTATTTTTCCGTTGGGCTGATTCTCGGCGGCATCCTGCTGCTTGGCGGCTGCGACCTGGCGTTGATGGACCCGAAGGGATTGATCGGCGAGGAGCAAAAGTCGCTGATCCTGACCTCGCTGGGGCTGATGCTGATCGTGGTCGTGCCGGTGATCATCATGACCTTCGTGTTCGCCTGGCGCTACCGGGCGTCGAACAAAAACGCCACCTATGCCCCCGACTGGGCGCACTCGGGCAAAATCGAGGCGGTGGTGTGGTCGGTGCCGCTCGTCATCATCCTGATCCTGGGAACCATCACCTGGAAGACGACGCATTCGCTCGATCCGCGCAATCCGCTGCCGGCTGCCGGCCCGCCGATGCGCATCGAGGCGGTGGCGATGGACTGGAAGTGGCTGTTCATCTATCCGGAGCAGGGCGTCGCGGTGGTCAATGAACTGGCGTTGCCGGTCAACCGGCCGGTGGTGTTTTACATCACCTCCCAGAGCGTGATGAATTCCTTCTTCATTCCGCAACTGGGCAGCCAGCTCTATGCCATGGCCGGCATGGAAAACCGCCTGAACCTGGTGGCCAATGCCGTGGGCGATTACCACGGCATTTCGGCTAATTACAGCGGCCACGGTTTTTCCGGCATGAATTTCATGGCGCATGCGGTCGAAATGCCGCAGTTCGACGCCTGGATCGCCAAGGCGAAAAGCACCGGCCAGCCGCTCGACTGGGCCGGGTACATGACGCTGACGCAGCCGAGCCAGAAGCATCCGGTGACCTATTATTCATCAGTGCCTTCCGGCTTGTTCGGCCGGATACTCGATCAATACATGGGTCCGGAAGGGCACGGAAAAGCGCACGCGGAAGCCGGCGCGAAAGAACGCGAAGAACCGGGCGCAGGCATGCCGATGGCAAGCCATGCCGCTCACGAGCAAGGGAGATGACAATGCTGGGAAAACTGACTCTCGACGCCGTGCCTTACCATGACCCGATCATCATGGGCGCGGTGTCGATGATGATTATCGGCGGCGTGCTGGTTTTCGCGGCGATCACCTATTTCCGCAAGTGGGGCTGGCTTTGGGGTGAATGGCTGACCACGGTCGACCACAAGAAGATCGGCGTGATGTATATGCTGGTGGCGATGGTGATGCTGCTGCGCGGTTTTGCCGACGCGATCATGATGCGCACGCAGCAGGCGATCGTTTCCGGCGGCGGCGAGAGCCTTTTCCCGCCGCACCATTATGACCAGGTGTTTACCGCCCATGGCGTGATCATGATCTTCTTCGTGGCGATGCCGCTGATCATCGGCCTGATGAACATCGTCGTGCCGCTGCAGATCGGCGCGCGCGACGTGGCTTTCCCCTTCCTCAACTCGCTGAGCTTCTGGCTGTTCGTCGTCGGCGTGGCGCTGGTCAACGTTTCCCTCGCCGTCGGCGAATTCGCGCAGACGGGCTGGCTGGCCTACGTGCCGCTTTCGGGCATCGATTACAGTCCCGGGGTCGGCGTTGATTACTGGATATGGAGCCTGCAGATATCCGGGATGGGTACGCTGCTCACCGGCGTCAACTTCTTCGTGACGATCATGAAAATGCGCGCGCCGGGCATGACGCTGATGAAGATGCCGATCTTCACCTGGACGGCGTTGTGTTCGAACATCCTGATCATCGCAGCGTTTCCGATCCTGACGGCGACGGTCGCCATGCTGACGCTGGACCGCTACCTCGGTTTCCACTTCTTCACCAACGCCGCTGGCGGCAATCAGATGATGTACGTCAACCTGATCTGGGCCTGGGGCCATCCGGAAGTTTACATCCTGGTGCTACCGGCCTTCGGCGTGTTCGCCGAAGTAGTGGCCACCTACTGCAAAAAACGCCTGTTCGGCTATACCTCGCTGGTATGGGCAACGGCGGCGATCACCTTCCTGTCGTTCATCGTCTGGCTGCACCACTTCTTCACTATGGGCGCGGGCGCCAACGTCAACGCCTTTTTCGGCATCGCGACGATGATCATCGCGATTCCCACGGGCGTCAAGATTTTCAACTGGCTGTTCACGATGTATCGCGGGCGCATCGAGTTTTCGGCGCCGATGTGGTGGACGATGGGCTTCCTGATCGTCTTCGTGATCGGCGGCATGACGGGCGTGTTGCTCGCCGTGCCGGGGGCCAATTTCGTGCTGCACAACAGCGTGTTCCTGGTGGCGCACTTCCATAACGTGATCATCGGCGGCGTCGTCTTCGGCATGATGGCCGGTTTCACCTACTGGTTCCCCAAGGCGTTCGGCTTCAAGCTCAACGAGACTCTGGGAAAAAGCGCCTGCGCGTTCTGGATCGTGGGCTTCTTCTTCGCCTTCGTCCCGCTTTACATGCTCGGGCTGGCGGGTATGACGCGGCGGCTGGGGCAGGAAACGTTGCCCGAATGGCATCCGCTGCTGCTGGTGGCGTTGTTCGGCGCCGTGCTGATCTTCTGTGGCATCGTCTGCCAGCTGCTGCAACTGGCGGTCAGCGTCTGGAAGCGCGATGAAAACCGCGATCCGACCGGCGACCCCTGGGGCGGGCGCACGCTCGAATGGTCCATTTCGTCGCCGCCGCCGTTCTACAACTTCGCGCACCTGCCGCAGGTCAACGATCTCGACCCCTTCTGGGCAATGAAAGAGGGCGGCGCGGCCTACCGCCGGCCCGAGCGCTATGATGACATCCATATGCCTCGAAACACCGGCGTCGGCCTCGTGATCGCGGGGTTCAGCCTGGCCATGGGGTTCGCGCTGGTCTGGCATATCTGGTGGCTGGCCATCGTCGGCGCGCTAGGCATGCTGATCGCCTATGTCGTCCGCACCTTCGATGACGACACCGATTATTATGTGCCGGCGGAAGAGGTGGAACGGATCGAAACGCAGCATTTCGCGCGGCTGGCGAATGCCGGTGTACGGCAAGCGACGGGAGAACAACATGGCTGATGCGCTGATTGCCCAGGGAGGCAGCGCCGGTACTCACCACGGCGACGACGGAAGCAAGACCGTTTTCGGTTTCTGGGTGTACCTGATGAGTGACTGCGTGTTGTTCGCGACTCTGTTCGCGACTTACGCGGTGCTTTCGGGAAACTTCGCCGATGGCCCGTCGGGCAAGGATATTTTCGATCTCTCCTACGTGGCGATCGAGACCGCCTTCCTGCTGCTGAGCAGCGTGACCTACGGCATGGCGATGCTGGCGCTATACCGCGGCGACCGTGCGCGGGTGATGGGTTGGCTGGCGGTGACTTTTGTTTTCGGCGCGGCCTTCATCGGCATGGAGCTCAACGAGTTTCGCCATCTGATCGGCGAAGGCTATGGACCTGACCGCAGCGGCTTCCTGTCGGCATTTTTCGCGCTGGTGGGCACGCACGGGCTGCATGTGGTATCCGGGCTCATCTGGATGGCGGTATTGATGTTTCAGTTGATGCAGAAGGGGATCAATCCGCGCTTGGGTACGCGGCTGCAGTGTCTCAGCCTGTTCTGGCACTTCCTCGATATCGTCTGGATCTGCGTATTCACCTTCGTCTACCTGATGGGAGCGCTGTGATGGAACGGCAAATGATTCATTCCGACGGCACGGCGGGCAGCGCCGGCGCGGGTCACGGCAGCCTGAAGATCTACCTCACCGGCTTCATCCTGTCGATCGTCCTGACGGCGATTCCGTTCATGCTGGTGATGCAGGGAATGGGCGGCCGCGATGCGATCCTCCCGGTGATTTCGGCATTCGCCATCGCGCAGATCCTCGTGCATGTGGTGTGCTTCCTGCATCTGAATACTACGTCGGAAGGCGGCTGGAATTTCTATGCCTTCATCTTTGCCGTATTGGTTATCGCAATTCTGGTGGGAGGTTCGCTGTGGATCATGTTCCATCTCAACGCCAACATGATGCCGGTATAGCCGGTCCCGGAGAGGCGCAGGTTTTGTCGACTTCGCCTCTCCACTGTCATGATGCCACGCCGGGCTCGTTGTGGCGCGCGGTGCAGGACAGTATTTCGGTAACCAAGCCGGGAATCGTGCTGGGCAACCTGATCACGGCGTGTGGCGGTTTTTTCCTGGCTGCGCACGGCGAGGTCGATCTGGCGCTGTTCGTTGCGGCCATGCTGGGAACGTCGCTGATCGTCGCGGCGGGTTGCGTGCTCAACAACTGTATCGACCGTGATATCGATGCCAGGATGGAACGGACGCGGGAGCGGGTGCTGCCGCGGGGCGCCATGACGGTCAACGGCGCTTCCCTGTATGCCTTGGGCTTGTTCGTTACCGGTGTCGCGCTGCTTTTCTTCGGAACCAATGCGCTGGCACTGGCGCTGGCACTGACGGGGTTCGCGATTTATGTCGGGGTGTACAGCCTGCAATTGAAGCGCCGGTCGACGTGGAGTACGCCGGTCGGCAGCCTGTCCGGCGCCATGCCGCCGGTGATCGGTTACTGCGCCGCCAGCGGGCAGTTCGATGAGACGGCGCTGGTTCTCCTGGTGCTGTTCTGCCTCTGGCAGATGCCGCATTTCTATGCCATCACGCTGTTCCGCCGGACCGATTTCCTCGCCGCGAAAATTCCGATGCTGCCGGCAGATGCAGTGAAAAAGCAGATCCTCGGCTATGTCGTCGCTTTCCTCCCGGTATCGCTGATGCCGACAGTCATCGGCGCGACGGGAGTGGACTACCTCATTGCGGCATTCGCCGTCTGGGCCGTCTGGCTGGCGTTGGTGTTGTTGAACTACGATGCCGACGACATCGACGGCATCGTTCTCTGGGCGAAGCGGCTTTTCGTATTTTCGATTGTCGTGGTGAGCGTGCTGAGTTTCATGATGGCCGTGGATTTCGCTGGCGTGTGAATCGGAATTCCGGGATGACGAGGTTGCCGCATGCCACCTGTGCGGCGCGCCTGTTTCCGGAAGTATGACATCGGCGAGGAAGGCTCCGCAGGCTTTCCTGCAAAACCGCTGTTTTTGACATTCCTCCTGCCGCAATCTATAAAAAAGACTGGCAGTTGTAAAAAAAAGAAAGCTCTTCGACAACCCTTGTCATAAAGGAGAAGCGGTATGGCAAAAGAGATTCTATGCGCATACGGAGTCGACGTGGACGCGGTGGCCGGATGGCTCGGCTCGTATGGCGGGGAGGATTCTCCGGACGATATTTCCCGGGGAATGTTTGCCGGGGAAGTCGGCTCGTTGCGTCTCCTCAAGATGTTCAAGAAATTCGGCTTGCGCACGACGTGGTTTATTCCCGGCCATTCGATCGAAACCTTTCCCGAGCAGATGAAGGCCGTCGTCGACGCCGGCCATGAGGTCGGCATCCATGGGTATAGCCATGAGAATCCGATAGCCATGACGCCGGCACAGGAAGAGGCCGTGCTCGATTACTGCATCGGCCTAGTGACCAAACTCACCGGCAAACGGCCGACCGGCTACGTGGCGCCGTGGTGGGAGTTCAGCCCGGTGACCAATGAGCTGCTGCTCAAGAAAGGCATCAAATACGATCACAGCCTGATGCACAACGACTACCAGCCGTACTACGTGCGCGTCGGCGATTCGTGGACCAAGATCGATTACTCGCAAAAACCCGAAACCTGGATGAAGCCGCTGGTGCGCGGGCAGGAAACGGACCTGATAGAGATTCCCGCCAATTGGTGTCTGGACGACCTGCCGCCGATGATGTTCATCAAAAAGTCCCCGAACAGCTACGGTTTCACCAATCCGCGTGACATAGAAGACATGTGGCGGGCGCAGTTCGATTATGTCTACCGCGAATACGATTACGCCGTGTTCCCGATGACGATCCATCCCGACGTTTCGGGACGGCCGCACGTTCTGATGGCGCTGGAAAGGCTGACGCAGCATATGCTGGCGCACCCCGGCGTGAGGTTCGTGACCTGCGACGAAATGGCCGACGATTTTGTTCGGCGCTTCCCGCGCAAGAAATAGCGCCGTCTGCCGGCTGACGGAGTGAATCGGCAGCGCCTCGCCCGCAGGCGAGGCGCCCGGCGGATTTGTCCAAACGGGAAGAAGCGGCCATGTGCGGCTTGTGCGGAATTTTTGGCGAAACGGCACACTGGTCGACGGCGGGTGTGGCCGGCGGCAGTTCGCGGCGGCAACGCTTGTTCCGGGTACAGGCCGTCAATCGGGTGCTGGGCTTGGCGCGTCTGAATTTGCGGGATTTTGCCGGAACCGAGTATGTGCTGAGCGGGGCGACCGGCAAGCAGGCGATGGTCCGGGAGCTGGGGCAGCTCTGGAAGGATGCCGAAACGATGCTCGGCCATCCGCTCGATCCGCTTGACGAGAATTTCATGGCTGCCTATCGGCAGGCGGCGCGATGCGATTGACCGGAGAAGAAGCGGCGCTGCCGGTCAACATCCTGACCGGTTTTCTCGGCAGCGGCAAAACGACGCTGTTGCGCCGCATTCTCGCTGCCGAGGCCTACGGCGATACCGCCGTGCTGATCAACGAATTTGGCGAAGTAGGGCTCGATCACGTGCTGGTCGGCGAAATCACGCCGGATGTCGTGCTGCTCAACAGCGGCTGCCTTTGCTGCAGGCTGCGCGGCGAGTTGCGGGATGCGCTGGCCGATCTGCTGGCCAGGCGCGTCGCCGGCGAACTCCCCGCGTTCAAGCGGGTGATCATAGAAACGACGGGCCTTGCGCAACCGTCCCTGCTGGTGTCGACGGTATTGGCCGATCCACAGATACGCCACCATTTCTCGGTCGGTTCGATCGCGGCGACAGTCGATTGCGTGCACGCGGCAGCGGCAAGGCAGTTGCCGGAATGGCTGGCGCAGGTGGCGGCGGCCGATACGCTGGTTCTGACCAAGGGCGATCTGGCCGATGCCATACAGGTGAATGAGATGCATGGGATGTTGAACAGCCTGAACCCGACGGCGAGAAGACGGGATGCCGCGACGCTGGATGTGGCCGAGCTGTTCGCGCGCGAACAACTGGCGTATGCCGGCAGGTGGATGCCGGTTTCATCCCGATCGGCGCCCTCGGGCTTGGTGAATAATAAGGAAAGCACGCATGACCCGGCGGTCGGCACCGTTCACGTCCAGGCGGATGCGCCGATCGATTGGGAGGCATTCGGCGTATGGCTGTCGATGTTGCTGCATGCCCACGGCAATAACATTCTGCGGGTCAAGGGGATGCTGTATCTGACCGAGAGCCACGGTCCGGTTGTGATACAGGGAGTGCAGCATACAATCTACCCGCCGGAACACCTGCCGGAATGGCATGGGGCGCCGCGGACCGACCTTGTGTTCATCACCTATCGGCTCGATGCGCAACGAATAAAACGGTCGTTCGAAACCTTTGTGCTGAAAAAACGCGAGGGGCGGGAAAGCGGCGTTTCGTGAAATCTAGAGTGGTGGTCTCCGCGGGCGGCACGGTTGTCCTACCGTGCCGCGTTTCGCGATTTGTCGCTCAATAGCCCAGCGTCATCCAAGCCTGATACTTGCCGCCGGGAGGCAGCGTCCTGGCATGGTCCGACACGTCGCCGCGCTCCACGCAGAGGTAGCCGACGTGGTTGCCCGCGCCCATGTCGACGAT
>JAVBSG010000124.1:0-8339 GCA_031547245.1 Propionivibrio sp. | reverse complement strand
GTGTGTGGGGTGTGTTGGGGTTCTTTTTATTCCTTTGGTGGGTTTGCTCGCCCCCCCCGGCCGGGGGCCCCGTTGGGGGGGCCCCCCCCGGCGCCGGACAAGTCAGAAAATCAGCCTGTTGCCGGCGAGGCTGCCTTCCTCACGCAGGCGATGTACCGTCGGCGCAAGATTCAGGCCAGTGTTCTGCCGGATGTTTTCGGCGCGCTGCAGCAACTCTACGAAAGATACATCCACCGGTTCGCCGTCGCGAGCGAAAGCGATGGCGTTGCCGCTGTTGCAGGAAGGAAATACGAGCGCCTGTTTGTCGAAAGCTTTTGCGATGCGCTCCTTGCTGGCGGCAAAGCCGCGGCTTCGCCCGAGCAGGTTGACGGAAAGCAGCCCTTCGGCGCTCAGGCGGGCGCGGCAGGCCTGGTAGAACGGTTCCGTATCGAGCGCGCCGGCCTTGCCGAATTTGTCGAAACCATCGACCAGTATGTAATCGAAACTCTGCTCGGCGGACAGCATGTAGCCCACCCCGTCGCCTATCAGGATATCGATGCGGGAGGGGTCATCCGGCAGTTTGAAATGCAGGCGGGCGACGATCTCCACCTGCGGATCGATCTCGACGGCGGTGATCCGCGTTTCCGGCAGCTTGTGATAAATGAACTTGGCGAGCGAACCGGCGCCAAGGCCGATGAGCAGCGCGTTTTTCGGCCACGGTGAGTCGCGCAGCAACAGGCCGGCCATCATCTCGCGCGTGTAGGCAAGCTCCAGGGAGTTCGGCCGCTGGATACGCATCGCCCCCTGTATCCATTCGGCGCTGAAGTACAGATAGCGTACGCCAGCGTGTTCGCTGACCTGGATGGAACTTCCGCTCATTGCCGATCGTGCTTTGCCGCCGGGCGATTACGCACGCTGAATCAGCTCTATCTTGTAACCGTCGGGGTCCTCGACGAACGCGATGACCGTCGTGCCGTGCTTCATCGGCCCGGCTTCACGCGTCACCTTGCCGCCCCTGGCCTTGATCAGATCACAGGCGGCGTAAGCGTCGTCGACGGCCAGGGCGACGTGGCCGAAACCGTTGCCCAGTTCGTAGGCGGCGGTATCCCAGTTGTGCGTGAGCTCAATGGCCGCGCCTTCGCTTTCCTCGCAGTAGCCCACGAAGGCCAGGGTGAAGCGTCCTTCGGGATAGTCCTGGCGGCGCAGGAGGCGCATGCCGAGGACTTCGGTGTAAAAAGCCAGCGAGCGGTCCAGGTTGCCGACTCGGATCATGGTGTGCAGAAATCTCATGATGTTTCCTTTACGAAATATGGGCCAGAGGACTGGCGGCTATTGTACCCTGTCGCTGTTAAGGGGCCGTGCTTCAGACGGCAAATGTTAACATCCGTTTCCATGCGTATCGATCAACTCCGTCAGCGCCTCGAGGCGCTTGGCGCAAAATTCTGTCATCAACAACGGGTTCTCCGCGCCTGGCTGCAAGCGCGTCCATTGAACGGTGGCACCTGCCGCCAGCGTGGGGAGGATTTTTTGCCTTTAAAGCTGCGCGAGGCGTTGCCGCAGATTTCCGCTGAACTGGCGGGGCTTGCCCACGTGCGTTCCGGGCACCTGGGACGGGACGGTTCCGAGCGTCTGCTGGTGGAACTGGCTGACGGCCAGACGGTGGAAAGCGTGCTGCTGCCGCGTGACGGCGTTTGCGTTTCCACCCAGGTTGGCTGCGCGGTGGGCTGCCGGTTCTGCATGACGGGGCAGGGCGGCTTGCTGCGGCAACTGGGGAGCGCCGAGATCGCCGCGCAAGCGGTGTTGGCGCGACGCCTACGGCCGGTGAAGAAGGTGGTTTTCATGGGCATGGGCGAGCCGGCGCACAATCTCGACAACGTGCTTGAGGCGATCGACCTGCTCGGACAGGAAGGCGGTATCGGCCACAAGAACCTGGTGTTTTCCACGGTTGGCGATCCTCGGGTATTCGAGCGCTTGCCGCAAGGGCGGGTCAAACCGGCGCTGGCGCTGTCGCTACATACCACGGATGCGGAACTGCGCGCGCAGCTGCTGCCGAAAGCACCAAAAATGGCGCCGGAAACCTTGGTCGAAGAGGGCGAGCGCTATGCTCGGGCAACGGGGTACCCAATTCAGTACCAATGGACACTGCTCGACGGGGTGAACGACTCTGACGCGGAAATGGACCGGCTCATCCAGTTGCTGGCCGGCAAATACGCGATGATGAATTTCATCCCGTTCAACACCATCGATGGCGCGGCATTCCGCCGTCCATCCTGGGAAAAAGCCGTGAGTTTGACGCAACGCTTGCGTCGGCACGGCATCGTTGCCTGCTTGCGCGACTCTGCTGGGCAGGATGTGGATGGGGGGTGTGGGCAGCTGCGTGCCCGCGTGATCCGCTGACAAAACAATCCGTGGTGAAACTTCATACAAAAGGATTCGGGCGTTGTCGCTCCGATGTTTCGTCCAACGCGCCAACCAGCCGAATCATCCTAAAAACCGCAGTTGACTGCGCGCTTTAGGCTGTAAGCCTTGTGCCGCAAGGCTTTTGACGAATTCGTTTCAACTGCTCCGCAGATAGCATCGATTCGCTGTAACCCTTGCCAAATAAAGTGTTCAGCCTGCCACCCCATTTCAACTACGGTTTTTAGGATCATGTTTTCAATCTGGCCGCTGTGTCCGCCACGCGCTGGCCGAACAGCCTCGCCGTTTCCAGGTCGCCGGCCTGCATCTCCTCGGGGCCGGAATCGATCGGCGACTGCGCCATGGCGCCGCAGAAGGAGGCCAGATAGTTGATGTCGTCGCGCTGCGCGGATTTCACGCTGCTTGGCAGCATGCCCGTGCCGACCCACAGTCCGCCGTGCTGCATGGCCAGGGTAAACAGATAGCGCAGCGTAGAGAGCTTGTCGCCGTTCATCGACCCGCTATTGGTGAAGCCGGCGAACAACTTGTTCCGCCATTTCTGGGAAAACCAGGGCTTGGAGCTGGCATCGGCGAAACGTTTGAACTGCCAGCTGACACCGCCCATGTAAGTGGGGCTGCCGAGGATGATGGCGTCCGATGCTTCGAGCGTTTCCCAGCCGCCCGAAGGCAGGCTTCCTTCCGAGTCGATGGGCAGCAAACCGGCCCCGGCGCCGCTGGCTACGGCCTCGGCCATGCGCTTGGTGTGGCCGTAACCCGAGTAGTAGACCACGGTGATCTTCGCCATTTCCTCTCCTTTGGCTGAATATAGGCCAATGGACAGGATTCCTCGGTATTTGTTCAGACATTTCTCGGATGTCTGTCTTCGGCAGAAGATTGTGCCGGGCGAATTTCTCTATGTTGGGCAGAAATCCCTTTTACAGGCGGTTACGTCGAAGATCCACTGGCCATCTGGCCAAAGAAATCGCTGCTCTTTGCCGAAACGGGAGCGAGCGGCGGCTCCGCTTCAACTAAACGCACGCCGGCGGGAGGGGCCATGGAATTGTCCCGAGTATTGTTTTGGGTGTGCCCTAAAGTGCGCCGAATCAGGATGAAAACCAGCATTCCCATTCCCCCGAGCAGGAATCCAAGAGTGCCCACCAATGGTAACTTCGTGGCCCTGTGTACCTGCGGCATGACAGAACTTTGGAGATACTTGAAAGTTGTGAGATTCGATCTGATGCCCGATTCCAGCTCGGTTACCGCCTGTTGTCGAACCAAGTCTTCGACAGGCAGCTCCTTGCGCAACCCCGCCACGATGCTCAACAATTCATCGCCCAGACCTGGACCATCCATTTTCTTTGTTACTGCAGGGAGCGCCGTGCCGATAAACTTGCGCATAACGGCATGTTTGGCTTGCGCATTTTTCAGGCGAGCAAGGGATTCTTGCAGATTGTAAATATCCGCGTTTACGGCGATCAATTGCGTGTCAAGGGGAAGATACTTGGCAGCAGCATCCTTTGGATCGAGAACCTGCCCTAGTGCTCCGGTAGCCACCGTGTTGCCAGGAAAACGTTTGCGCAGTAGATCGAGGTTCTGAGATTTTTGCTCCAAAAACCGCATTTCCAATTCAGCATTGAGCACCTGATCCCGTAATTGCGCATCGGCCCTGGCAGTGGAGGCATCGATTTCCAAAACCAGTCCCTTCAGCGTTAAGTACATCGAACCGCCACGGACGAAATTAATATTGATGTCGAGGTTTTTCCTGGCAGCTTCCTCTGTTTCTCCTATGCCAGTCACCTGGAGGTAATGGATGGCCGTTCCGGAAGCATTCTGTAACTCTTTGCTGATATTCCCCAAAATTTTGCTATCGTTTTTCGAGATGGCAAGAACCGGGGCGACATTCTTATCCCACCACTCTGGCCGCGACATCAGCTTGAATTGTTTTTCTGCATCGATCTTGACTTGCGCCGAATGGAGAAGCTCGGAGGCTAGGTCCGGCAGTGCCTGCTGAAAGTATTTCCATTTTATGAAATCAAATACATTGTTGCCATGAGTGTTGGAGGCGCCGGGACTCGTGTTGATAATCAGTCCAACCGCCTTATAATCTCCAAACAGAAAAACACCGCCTATCGCGAGTGCCATGATGGCGATAGCGGCCCCCAAAAGCTTTCGCCACTCGGCTATCAGAAAACGCACGATGTCGAGCAGACCAATCTCGTCCTCCCGATATGTATCGTCACCCTGATCGGTATTGATTGTGAGTTGTGTACTCATTTTCTAATGATTTTTCCCTGAACGAAGTCCAACAGCCGATGAAGTTTCACTGCTCTGCCGAGGAAACGGCAAAAGCTGCGTGTTCGTGGTTGTATCTTGCGAAGGATTCTTTTTTGAGCCAGCGGGTACACGAGAAAAAGAATCCAGACTGGACAAGTGTAGTATTCTGGGCTATGTGGGTTTGAATTACAAATGTCATGCAAAACTTATCCCGAAACGTTGACGAAAGTGTTGTATGGATGGCCACGCAAGCATCCAGGGCAATAGCATCAAAACACGTTGACAGTCAATGATTTGTGACGAAGGCTTGTGGGCAGTAGAGAAATCCGGTCTACTTTTGAGAGCGTTGCGCACCCGTTGGGGGATAGAAAACGGAGGCCTGCACTGGTACCTGAATGTCACCTTCGGCCAAGATGCCAGCCCGATTCGCCTGCGCAATGCCGCTCGCAACTTCGCCTTTTTTGCGCCGGGTGGCGCTCAACCTCTTCCGGGCCGACGCCTTTCGAAAGCTCTGCTTGCCGAAAAAACGAGAGACCGCCGCATGGATTCCCGACTATCTTGCCAGCGTCTTGGGGTTGCAGACAATTTGATGCCCGGCTCTGCGCATTCTTGCAGGATGGCTATGTCGAAGATCTGATGACCATCTGGTCACGGAAATCGCTGCTTTTTGCCGGGACGGGGCCGTGCGGCGGCTCTGGTTCGACTAAACGCACGCCGGTGGGAGAGACCATGGAATTGTCGCTGGCATCGTTTTGGGCTCGCCCTAAAGTACGCTGAATCAGGACGAAAACCAGCATTCCCATTCCCCCGAGCAGAAATCCGAGAGTGCCCACCAATGGAAGTTTCGTGGCCCTGCGCGTCTGAGGCATAAAGGAATTCTGAAGGCCACTGAAGGTCGTGAGAACCGAACGGATACTCGACTCCAGCTCGGTGACCGCTTGCTGTCGAACCAGGTCTTCGCCTGGAGCCGCCTTGCGCAGTTCGGCCACGATTTTCAACAATTCATCGCCCAGCCTCGGTCCGTCAGTATTTTTGGTTACGGCCGGGGTCGCCACTTCGACAAACTTCCGTAGAGCGGCATGCTTGACTTGCGTATTCTTCAGACGGGTAAGAGATTCTTGAAGATTGTACATATCCTCGTTTATGGCTACCAATTGCGTGTCGAGGGGAAGATACTTGGCGACAGCATCTTTCGGGTCGAGAACCTGCGCGAATGCTGTGCCCGGAGAGGTGGAGTTGCCGGGGAAACGCTTGCGCAACAGATCGAGGTTTTGGGATTTTCGTTCTAAAAACTTCATCTCCAATTCAGCACTGAGTATTTGTTCCCGCAACTGCGCATCGGCTTTGGCTGTAGCGGCATCAGCCTCTATAACCAGTCCCTTGAGCGATAAGTACGTTGAACCGCTGCGAATGAAGTCGATACTGGCCGACGCATTTTTCTCGGCGGCGGCCTTTGTGTCACCAATGCCAGTTACCTGAAGGTAATGAATGGCCGTTCCGGAGGAGTTTTGCATCTCATTGCTGATATTGCCCAAAAGTTTGTTGTCGCTCTTGGAGAGGGCGAGAACCGGGGTGACGTTTTTATCCCACCACTCTGGCCGCGACATAAGCTGAAACAGCTTTTCTTCATCGGGCTTGATTTGCCCTGAATGAACCAGTTCGGAGGCAAGATCCGGCAGCGCTTTCTGAAAGTATTTCCATTGCACGAAATCAAATACATTGTTGCCATGGGTGTTGGAGGCGCTGGGGCTGGTGTTGATGATCAGTCCAATCGCCTTATGGCTTCCGAACAGAAAAACACCGCCTACCGCGAACGCCATGACGGTGACAGCTGCCCCCAAAATCCTTCTCCACTCGGCAATCAGAAAATTCACGATGTCAAACAGGCTGATCTCGTTGCCCCGATCCGTATCAATTGCGTGGTGCGAATTCATTTCCAGCGAGTCCTCCAAAAACAGGGGCTGATTATCGCCAGTTTTTCCCATGCTATGTATCTATCTGCGGGGAGCCCCAAAAGGTTATATAATGCCTTGATTCGCTGGGGTTTTTGGTAGGTTGCTCGGCGATTTTTTGTTGATGTCATTCAGCGGCCATCGTACTGTACAAAGCCTGCATCAGCCCATGGCAACAAACCGCCCGAACGAGTAGGATAACGACGCGAAAAATTGTCAGTCGATGCCGCAGGCGGTCTTCCAGAGCTTTTCTTCCATGGAACCATCGGAAAACGAATTCCAGTCGTCTGCCTCGTCCTGGTCAGCGATGACGATCGAGCCGTTGCCCATGGCACCGGCGTAGGACGTCGAGCCGAGATACTTCTCGCGCTTGCCGGCGCAGTCGTAAGCGGTGAGTACGACCGTCGATAAATAGGGCGGTTGGCCTGGGTCGATCTGCGGTTCTCCCCAACGCACCAGATGCTTTACCTGGGCGATGTCGCCCTCGCGCTGAGCGGTTTTACTATCGACATAGGCGCGGGTATTGTCTTCGAACCGCTCGATCTCGATCCATTCGGCGTAGGCGACCAGACAGGGAAGGGCAACGGCCAGTCCGATCAGCGGCGTGGCAAGCCGGCGTAGCGTTTTTTTCATGTCGTCGATTTTACCGTATTCGAATTTCGCGAATCCCCTGTTTCCGGGAGAGCAATGCCGGTTGGATTTTCATGGAAAAACAATAAAATTGTTCCATACGCACCGAAAAACACATTTTTGAAACGTAGTTTCATTTGACCCGCATGGCCTCTCTCGGAGATACTGCCGCCTGATGTTCCATCGCTATGCTATAAAACACGGAACCATTGTCGATGCCGCCTTGCCTACTGGCGTGCGCTGCTTTCGGCTTGTCCTATGCATTTCCGGTTTTCAAGGATGGCCATAATCGTTTTTTTGGATCGAAAACATGGATATTACCGTTCTTGGTGAGGCTCTCTACCCTTCGCCCCTTAGCCACCATGTCAGCGACAAGGCGAGGGTTCCCCATAAAGTCATCATCAATCCCGATGCGCCCCCGGCCGAAGAGTTGTACTTCGAACTGGCTGGCCCGCGGGAGAAGTTGTTTTTCGATCCGCAGAAAACCCGCGCCGGCATCGTGACCTGCGGCGGGCTGTGTCCCGGGCTGAACAACGTCATCCGCTCGCTGGTTCTGCAGCTTTATCACGGCTACGGTGTGCGCGAGATTCTCGGCTTTACCAACGGCTATGTCGGACTTGATCCCTGGCGCGGTACCGAACCGATCCCGCTGACGCCTGAATTCGTCGAGGATATCCACAAGGAAGGCGGAACCGTGCTCAATTCTTCGCGCGGACCGGTCGATGTCGGTGTGGCGGTGGATAACCTTATTCGACGAAAGGTCAATATTCTGTTCGTGGTCGGCGGCGATGGCACGCAACGGGGCGGGGCGGAAATTTTCCAGGAGGCCAAGTCGCGCGGGCATGCGCTGGCGGTCGTCGGCGTGCCGAAAACGATCGACAACGATGTGGGCGATGCGGCGTTTCAACTGATCGACCACACGCCCGGCTACGGTTCGGCGGCCAAATCCTGGATGCACATGGTGCAGTACGCCAACGAGGAAAACAAAGGCTCGTGCCCCGCCGACCCGGTGCTGGTGTTGCAGGCGATGGGACGCAAAATCGGGTTTATTCCCGCCGCGGCTCGCCTGGCCGATCCGAAACGACGGATGCCGCTCCAGATTTACCT
>JAVBSG010000112.1:0-12006 GCA_031547245.1 Propionivibrio sp. | reverse complement strand
TTACTCGTATCGCAGAAACAACGAGAGCATTGCCATATCCGGAAACACGGCAACGGTCTCGGCCGACGTTACGGAAAGCATGACCGTCAGCGGTCATACGATACGCACCCAGACCAGGGAAACCGCAACCATAGAGCTTGTCGATGGCATGGCCAAGATAACCAAAATCACGGGGAACGTGTCCATGTGAAGTTAGTAGCGATCCGCTGAAAATCGAATGTGGGAACAAGCGGACGCGTACCGGACCCGCAATCCCGTATCGAGGTATATGTAAAAAACATAACGAAGCCACGGCCGTGAAATATTTACAAGTCATAGACGGTTCGCGCAATTGCGTTTACGACATTTTTGCCGCTACCGATGAAGGGTTCGCTCTCATATTTCCTGAGGGGACGGATATCGCGTTCATCGATGAGGTATATGCCAGAGGCGATAAAGAGCTGCTCGATGCCGCCTTCAACGAGATATGGCTACGGCGGGTAAGGAAATCGGAGTCGCGGGGTATTCACGGCGTCTTGTTTTACGAGTTGGACGAAAAGAAAATGTATTACCCAACCAGGAAGGACGAAGAGGCGGTAAATCCGGACGGTTCCCTTTTGCGATAGCAACGCTGTCTCATAGACATAAGTGGCAGGGACCGTCGTGGTTCGGTCTGCTCTGACGCGGGCAATGGCGCAGGGCTGCCTCTTCGTCGTGCCGTCCTCCGGGGAACTCGCTGCCGACGAGGAGGTCCGTCTTTACTGATGCGAAACGCTCGGCGCTGCCAGATAGTCTTGGCGCTGGTATTTCGACTCCTACAAGTGCAGTCGTCCTCCCCCGTGTTCGACAGCAAAACACTTTGGTGAGATATCACATGACACCCCCGTTCCCTGTCCAACCCGACAGGACCGCTTATTCATATCGTATGATTACGAAATGTCTACCGACTCCCATTCCCTCATGACACCGCCCATCGCCATGGGCGGAAATGACATTAACATCTATCGCCATAAACTGATCCACCTCTCAGGAGCCTGCCAATGAACACTTTGACGAACTATCGCGCCTGGACATGGCAGGGTAACTCCGAGCCGTCGGGTCTGACTTTGGCGCACGTGCCGGTGCAGCCGCTTAGGAAGGGGCAGGTTCTGGTGCGCAACGCCGTGATCGGCCTGAATCCGGTGGACTGGAAGGTGCTCGGCGGGCTGGATGGGTGGCAGCCGGGCCATGTGCCGGGCGTGGACGGGGCCGGCGAGGTGGCGGCCGTCGGAGACGGCGTGCCGCGCCAGTGGCTGGCGCAGCGTGTGGCCTATCACACCAGCCTGCACAGCGCCGGCAGTTTTGCCGAGTACGCGGTGGTGGATGCGCGCGCGCTGCTGAGCCTGCCGGATGCGGTGGACTTCGAGGTGGCGGCCAGCTTTCCGTGCCCGGCATTGACTGCATGGCTGGCAATCGAGAAGTTGCCAGCGCGGCCGGGGCAGCAATTGTTGATCAGCGGCGCCGGCGGCGCGGTGGGTCTGTACCTGGTGCAGTTGGCTGCCGAGCGCGGATTTGCCGTGACGGCGATGGCGAATGCCCGGCATTGGGAGCGGCTGCGCGCACTCAACGTGCGTGAATGCATTGCCGGCCCGCTGGCCGACGGCGAGGGCTGGTCCGGCGGCCGGCGTTTCTTCGCCGTGATCGATACGGTCAATGCCGGCCATGCCGAGCGCCTGGCGGCGGCGTTGCGCGCCAACGGCCACCTCGTTTGCATTCAGGACCGCGTTCCCCAATGGCCATGCGCGCCGTTCGGGCTGACGCTGTCGATGCACGAGGTGGGACTAGGGGCGCTGCACGTCTACGGCGACGATGGTGACTGGGCGCGGCTGACCGCCGCTGGCGAACGCATGCTGCACGACATTGGGGAAAACCGCCTGCAGGCGGAGGAACTGGTAGTGCGCGGCTTCGACGAGTTGCCGCGCCTGCTGGAAGGCCTGCGCCGCCGAAGTTTTTCCGGCAAACCGCTGGTCAAGGTGCGGTAGGAAATCCGGCAGGCAAGGCCGCCGGTTCAGCGGCTGCATAAGATATCATCCGGTGTGATATGAAAAATAAAAATACGGCATTGGATTTATTTCATGAATGCCCTCATCATTTCGTGCATTCCAGCGAACCGGGAGATTTCCGCATGAAAATGAACGCAATCGACTGGCCCGAGGGCTATGTGCCGGGCTTTACCGAGAACTTCGTCTCCAACGAGATCATCGTCGCCGGCCTGAGCGCGGCCGACGTCTGGCCATTGCTGGCGGACGCTGCAAAGTGGCCCGGCTATTACGGCAATTCCTCCGACGTGCGTTTCTATGATGGCAAGGGACCGATGCTGGCCGAGGGCGTTCGTTTCTTCTTCAAGACCTTCGGCTTCCCGGTCGAAGCGCAGTGCAACGAATACGTGCCGCCGGCAGCGGGACAGCCCGGCCGCGTGGCCTGGCACGGCTGGGCTGGAGAAGCGGGTGCCGACGGCCGCCTGGACGTGCACCACGCCTGGCTGGTGGAAGACCTCGATGGCGGGCGCGTGCGCATCCTCACCCAGGAAACCCAAAAGGGCAAACCGGCGCAGCAGTTGCACGACGCCAGCCCGAACCCGATGATCAATGGCCATCAGGACTGGCTGAACGGTCTGGCCGAGGCCGCCCGAAAGGCTGGCGTCGGCATTCGACGTTTCTGAAAGGAGAACATTGCGATGGCTGATGCCATGAAAATTTTACTGATCCTGACCTCACAGGCGACGATGGGTAATGATCCGCGCCCGACCGGCGTGTGGTTCGAGGAGTTGTCCACGCCGTACTACGCCTTCGCCGATGCTGGGGCCGAGGTGGATATTGCCTCGATTGCGGGGGGCAGGATTCCCATCGATCCGCACTCCATCGAGGGGGCGGGCGGGAATCCGCCGAGCGTTGAGCGATTCCTCAAAGACAAGGCGGCGATGGCCAAGCTCGAACACTCGCTGAAAATCGACGGCATTTCCGCCGGCGATTACGCTGCGGTGTTCCTGCCCGGCGGCCACGGCACTATGTGGGATCTCCCCGGGAGCGTGAGGCTGGCGGATCTCTTGTCGTCCGCATGGGGCGGCGGCAAGGTGATCGCCGCGGTTTGCCATGGCCCGGCCGGACTGGTCGGCGCCAAGGATGCCGGCGGCCGGCCGCTGGTCGCCGGCCGTCGCGTGAGCGCCTTTTCCAACAGCGAGGAAGCCACCGCCGGCCTGACCGGCAAGGTGCCGTTCCTGCTGGAAACCCGCCTTCGCGAACTGGGCGCCAAGTACGAGCATGGCCCGGACTTTCAGCCGTTCGCGGTGCGTGACGGCAACCTGGTAACCGGCCAGAACCCGGCCTCGTCCGGCAAGGTCGCCGAACTGGTGCTGGAGACCATCAGGGAAACCAGGTAGTCGCCCATCCGCTCGTTCCCCCAGTTTCCCATGATCGGACAGCCGGTCAGGGGAATATGTATTTTTCATTCACCGATAGAGAAACGTCATGTCCGCATTATTTACTCCGTTCAAGCTCAAGGACGTCACCTTGCGCAACCGTATTGCGATTCCGCCGATGTGCCAGTACCAGGCCCGCGAGGGCTACGTAAACGAATGGCATCTCGCGCATTACACCGGCATGGCGCGCGGCGGCGCCGGGCTGGTGATCGTGGAAGCCACCGGCGTTTCGCCGGAAGGCCGCATTACTCCCGGCTGCACCGGCCTGTGGGAAGACGGCCAGATCGAAGGCATGGCGCGCATCGCCGCGGCCGTCAAGGCGGCCGGCGCGGTGCCCGGCATCCAGATCGGCCACGCCGGCCGCAAGGCCAGCGCCAACAAGCCGTGGGAAGGAGACGACCACATTTCGGATGGCGATCGCCGCGGCTGGCCGACCCTCGCTCCATCGGCAATCGCTTTCGGCGGCGGCCTGCCCAAAGTGCCGAAGGAAATGACCTTGGACGACATCGCCCGCGTGAAGGCCGATTTCGTCGCGGCCGCCAGGCGCGCACTGGCGGCCGGCTTTCAATGGCTGGAGCTGCACTATGCGCACGGCTACCTGGCGCAAAGCTTCTTTTCGCCCATCGCCAATCAACGCATCGACCGCTACGGCGGCGACGCTGAAAACCGCGGCCGTTTTCTGCTGGAGACGATGCGGGCCGTGCGCGAGGTGTGGCCGGACCGCCTGCCGCTGACTGCGCGCTTCGGTGTGGTCGAGTACGATGGCCGCGACGGCAGCTTTTATCCCGAAGCCGTCGGACTGGTGCGCAGGATGCGCGATAGCGGCCTGGATCTGATCGACGCAAGCATCGGGTTTTCCACGGCGGAAAGCCAGGCGCCGTGGGGTCCCGGTTTCTTCGTGCCGGTGGCTGGCCGCGTGCGCAAGGATGCGCAGATGCCGGTGGCCGCGAGCTGGTGCATCGACGACCCGCACATGGCCGAACGCTCAGTGGCCGAGGGGCAGATGGACCTGGTGCTGATCGCACGCGCGCATTTGGCCAACCCGCATTACCCGTACCAGATCGCGCAGGCGCTGGGCGAGGAAAACCCTGCCGGGGTGCTGCCCCCCTCGTATGCGCATTGGCTTTCGCGTTATCGGGGCCCCGGCAAAGGCGCAGCTCAATAGTTTTTTTTGCCGGAGGGGCGCCGCTGGGGCGATCGGCGCCTTACGGTGTGCGGTTGCATGCGTGTCATCGAAGAGCGGTTTCCGACACATCATCGCAGCATGTCTCGAACATCAGTTCGCGCAGCCAGCGTTGTGCCGGGTCACGATGGCTGCGTTCATGCCATGCCGCGATCTTGGTGAAACCGGGGATTTCGAGCGGCGGCTTTACCAAAGTCAGGCCAGGCTGATTGGCGACGAGGCGTTGCGGCGCGACAGCAACTAGGTCGCTGGCGCGCAGAATGCTCGGGAGCACCAAAAAGCTCTTGACCGATAAGCTGACGCGGCGCTGCTTGCCAAGTTTGGCGAGCGCTTCGTCGGTGACGCCGCTGAAACCGCCGCCGTAGTATGACACCAGCGCATGGTCGAGCGCGCAGAATCGGTTGAGCGTCAGCCGGGTTTTCGTCGCCGGGTGGTTTCTTCGCATCACGCACACATAGCGTTCGTCGAACAGGCGCCGCGCGTGCAGGTCCGGCGGCGCCGTTTCCGGTATGACCAAGGCCAGGTCGATCTCGCCGCGCCCCAGCCGCGTCTGCAAATCGCCTCCCTCGACCGGCACAAATGCCACACGGATACGCGGCGCACGCATTTTCAACGCCGATAGGAACGGCACCGCGATCACGCCCTGTGCATAATCGGTGGCGGCAATGGTCAGGGTGAATTCCGCGCTTGCCGGGTCGAAATGGGGAGGCTGCAGCAATGCGCCGACTTCGCCCAATACCTGCTTGAGCGGCTTTGCCAAATCCAGGGCGCGCTGCGTAGGCACTATCCCGCGCTGGGCCCGCGCGAACAGCGGATCGCCGAATGTCTCCCGCAGGCGTGTCAGCATGCCGCTCATCGCCGGCTGCGTTACGCCGAGCTTCGCGGCGGCGCGCGTCACATTGCGCTCGTCAAGCAGAGCGTCCAATGCCTTGAGCAAGTTGAGATCGAGTGTCTTGATATCTTTCATAGTTATTACTATTGAAAATAAAAGATGTTTTACTTATATCACTCGTTGCCGCCTGATGTGTGGGGTAATTTTAATAATCCACCCAGCCTCAGGCAGGGTCAGTGTCGCAGTTCCATGTGGATGGCAGACCGTGATCGCAGACGGCGCACTGAAAAATTTCGTCCTTGATCAGATTGATCTGCCCACAGTGCTCGCATCGACGAAAAACGAATGTGGTGGTGTAGCCGCCGGGTTCGGCAATGGCGGCTTGGGCGAGGGCGTTGGCTATTGCGTGCCACGACTCCGGCTCGGGGCAGTAGCCGGTCGACTGGTTTGTCACGGCTTCCACCTCGACTGATGCGCCGGAGAGGTGGAAAGTGATCTCGCCCGCGGCCAGTACCGGCGCGCCACCCGCACATGCAACGTGCTCACTATGACGATCTGCAACGCAGAGCGATCCGTCTTCGGTCACGACAAAGGTCTGAATCAAGCATCCCAAGCGATCGAAGTCGGCGCGGAACTGCCTGACCCAGGCGAGGACATCACTTTTGGAGCGCAGAAGCGTCCCCGGCGCGACATCCTTCACAGCATCCGCGATCTCATTTGGACCAACGTAGCGATAGCGATGGTGTACGAATTCATCAATCTGCATGGCACTGCGAAATTCCGCGGTTAATGACTCGGTCAAGTGTAATTCATGATGAGAATACGCGATGGGTGATAATTTTAGGCTAGGTTAACAGGAGTCGACTGGGTTCGCGTGCCTCAAGGAAGGGAATTCGGTGGTGATTTATTGCGGTCGGCGGTTGGCTACTTGCAGTATTTATTTTCCATGCTGCCGGTCTTGTTGTCGCAGCGATCAGGATTCTCACAGGGTTTGTGGGCATGGCAATCCAATTTTTCAGGATGATCGGTCCTCATGGCAAATCCTGAATTTTCGATCAATCGTTCGAATCAGGTCTCATGGGCGATGCGTAAAAACGACTTGTGCCGAAAGCCCTCGATTTCGGGCTTCCGGCACAAGCGTGCTGCCGTCGGATGGCGGCTTACTGCGTGAGATAGTGCGGCAGCCAGGTGGTGAGCGGCGGCCACAGCGTGACGCCGGCCAGCACGGCCAGCAGCGGCACCAGCCAGGGCAGGATGGCCCGGCTCATGGTCTCGAACGAGACGTTGGCGATGCGCGTGACGACGAACAGGACGACGCCGACCGGCGGCGTCACCGTGCCGATGATCAGGTTGAGCACCACCATGACGCCGAACTGCACCGGATCGATGCCGTAGCTCGCGGCCGCCGGGCAGAGTATCGGAATCAGGATCAGGAGGGCGGCGAGCGCTTCCATGAAGCAGCCGACGATGATCAGAAAAATATTGACCACCAGCAGGAAGAGGTACGGACTCTGAATGCTCTCCAACAGCATCGGGGTCAATGACACCGGCAGGCGCGAGATGGAAATGCACCAGCCAAGCGTGGCCGCGGCCATCACCAGCACCATGACCACACCGGTGGTTTCGGCGGTATTGATCAGGATCGGACCGATGTGTTTCCATTCCAGCGTGCGATAGACGACGAAGCCGAGGAACAGGGCGTAAAGGCAGGCCACCGCCGCCGCTTCGGTCGGCGTGAAAAAGCCGCCGAACATGCCGCCGAGGATGACAACCGGCGTCATGATGGCGAAGAAGCAGTTGACGAAGGCGCGGCCGAGGGCGCGGAAGCCTGCGAAGGTGATGCGGCCCATGCCTTCGCGCCGCGCGACCACGGCGACCATCAGCATCAGCGCGACGCCCATCAGTACGCCGGGAACCACGCCGCCCATGAACAGCTTGCCGACCGACACGTCGGCGGTCACGCCGTAGATCACCATCGGCAGCGACGGCGGGATGATCGGCCCGATCGTCGCCGCCGCGGCGGTGATCGAGGCGGCGGTTTCCGGCCGGTAGCCGGCCTTGCGCATGGCGCGGATCTCGATGGCGCCGGAACCGGCGGCGTCCGCCACGGCGGAGCCGACCATGCCGGCGAAGATCACCGAGGTGAGGATGCTGGCATGGGCATAGCCGCCGCGTATCCAGCCGATGAGGGCGCTGGCGAAAATCACGATGCGGTCGGTGATCTTGGCTGCCCCAAGGATGTTGCCCATCAGGATGAAGAGCGGCGCGGCAACGATGGGGAACGAGTTCATCGCCCCCGCCATTTTCTGCGGCAGCGTCGCCACCGGCATGCCGGTCAGCCAGATGAACACCAGCGTCGCCAAGGCCATCGAGATGTACAGCGGCATGCCGGCCAGGATGGCGACCAGCCAGCCGCCGAAGATTTTCGACATCAGACCTACCATGGCGGCGCCTCCTCGGCTTCGCTCGCGGCGGGCCGCGATTTGCGCATGTCGGCCAGCGACTGGCCCAGCGTCAGCAGCCCGGCCGGCAGCAAGGGCACGTACATCCAGGCCACCGAGACCGGTACCGACATCGCTTCGATGTCATAGTTGACCTGCATCAGATGGATGCTCTTCCAGGCCACGACGCCGCCGATCAGCGCGACGGCGAGCTGGATGATCACTTCGGTGCCGCGCCACGCCGTCGGCGGCAGCTTGTCGAGCAGCAGGCGGATACGGATGTGCGAGCTGTGCCGCGAGGCGATCATCCACCCCAGGCAGGCCAGCCAGACCATCAGAAAACCGCAGATTTCATCGGTCCAGCTCAAGGGGTGGTTGACTGCCCGGAAGACGATCCCGGCGGTGACGATGCACAGCAGCACCGCCACGAGAAAACCCGTGAAGACCTGCAAGGCACGGTCCAGCAGGGCAACCACGACGTTGCCCGGTTTGGCTTGGCTCATGGCTTACCTTCAGAGCGCGAGCAGCGACTCGAAGGTGCCTTTCCCCCATTTTTCCTCGAATTTCTTGGGCACGGTATCGAGCACCGGCTTGCGCCACAAGGCCACATCGGGCTCGATCACCGTCATTCCCTGGCTCTTGAGCGTGCCGATGAGGCTTTCCTCCTGGCTCAACAGCTCCTTGTTCTGCCAGGCTTCGCCGTTGGCCAGCGCGGTGTCGAAAATCGCGCGGTCGGCCGGGTTCAGGGACTTGAGGAAGGCTTCGTTGGCGATCACCACGCGCGGCGTCAGGATGTGGCCGGTCAGCACGAGGTATTTCTGCACTTCGTACAATTTCGCGCTTTGGATCGTCGGCAGCGGGTTCTCTTCGCCGTCGACGACGCCCTGGCTCAGCGCCAGATAGAGTTCGCCGAAGGGGATCGGCGTGGCGCGGGCGCCCCAGGCTTCGGTCATCGCACGGAAGACGTCGACCGGCGGTACGCGCACTTTGACGCCGACCATGTCCGCCGGCGTTTTCACCGCCTTGTTGCCCGTCGTCAGGTGGCGCTTGCCGTAGTAGGTGACGTTGAGCATGCGCATGCCGCGTTTGCTCACCAGGTCATCGTTCAGCTTGGCGAAAAACGGCGTGCCGGCCAGTTTGCTCATATGCGCGGGATCGCGCCAGAGATAGGGGGCTTCGATCACCGACAGCGCCGGCAGGAATGCGGAAAGCGCGCCGGCGCCCTCCGTCGTCATCTGCAAGGCGCCGGACGAGACCATCTCGATCATCTCCTTGCCCGATCCCAGCTGACTGTTGGGGAATACCTGAATGTCGATGCGCCCGCCGGTCTTTTCCTTCACTTCCTTGGCGACCCGCTCGGCCATCATCACCTGCGGGTGGTTGGCGGCCAGGGATTCCCCCCAGCGGATGGTGGTCGTCTGCGCGCTTACGAAGGTGGATGCAGAGAATCCGGCGGCCAGGACGGCGCCCAGGACAGCGGCGCGGATGCTGAATACTCTTCGGCTGGTGTTGCTCATATCGGTGACCCTCCTGTTAAAAAATCGAATGTTCTATTTGTTGGAGCGGATATTACTGACTGGGGTATTTCACTGTCAATCGCTTTGCTACTTCGAGTCAGCAAAAATTTCAGGAGAATGCCGGAGAAGTTGCACCGGCCGGGGAACCGAAACGGAATGGCGGGGGCCGGCAGTCTCACCGGCCACCGCTTACTGTGAACACGTCCTGGCGGACGGCCACGCTTTTTCTGATCGCCAGATCGCAGTCGAGGAATCGTTTCTCGAAAGGTTTTTGGGGGTTGGCGATGCGGTCGGCGAGCAACTGCGCCGCGGCTCTCCCCATGGCCGCCGTGGGAACGCCCACGGTCGTCATGGACGGTTGCATGACCTGGCTGAAGGGAAGGTCGTCGAAGCCGACGATGGATACGTCCTCGGGAACGCGCAGTCCCAGCGAGGCCAGCGCCTGGAAACAGCCGTAGGCGAGGTTGTCGGTGTGGCAGAACAGCGCGGGCGGCGGCGGATGTTTCTCGAAGGCCGAACGAAGCTCTTCGGCAGCCCTGGAGGCTTCCGGAGCGGCGCGATATCGCCATTGCGCCTTGCCCTTCAGTTTGAACAGATCCAGCAGACGCAAAAATGCTTCGGTGCGGTCCGCGAAATTTCCCGTGTCCAGGCTGCTCGCCACCAGGCCGATCTGCCGATGGCCCATTTCGTACAGGTGCTCGACGACCCGGAAAAGCGCATCGGCATTATTCATGGTGCAGTAGTCGTGGGGCAGGAAATCGTGGCATACGTCGAGAAAAACCGCCGGTACTATTTTCGACGAAAAGGCCGCCATATCGCCCGGGGCAAGCTCCGTGGCAAGGATGATGGCGCCCCGCAGATGCGAGTCCTCGAGGGTATGGGCGATGTCGAGGAGCCTGTCGCCGGCGTAGGAGGAAACTTCGAACCGATAGCCCTGTTCGTTCAGATACCGCTCCGCGCCTTCGATGTATTCGGCGAAAAACGCCGTGTGGCTTTCCCTGAGAAAGCTCTTCGCCTTGGTGAAGCGGACGAATCTCACCGTGCCGGTTTTGGGTACCCGGTCGGTCGGGCGGCGATAGCCGATCTTGTTTGCCACCTTGATGATTTCCGCCGCCTTCTCCTGGCTCACCCGGGGCTTGCCGTTCAACGCCAGGGAGACGAGAGCCGGTGAAACTCCGACGATTCGAGCGATATCGTTAATGGTTGCCATAGTTGTTTCCAGTGCTAAAAACTACATAAATTTTAGCAAAATATCATTATATATTTTGGAACAGTAGTGTCCGGTTAAAAATCGAATAGATTCAGTTGGTTGTTGCTTTGGTCCTGTTTTTGGAAAGGTGCATTGCCCGCAAAGGCTTGCTGGATGGGCATTTTCTCGAACAAGGTGAGCGAAAAAATCTGTAGCAAAGTGTAGAGTGAGGCGTCGAGATTCAGGCGCTTCTTGACGATGGCGACGAGGACATAGACCGATACGGCGATCCAGATTTGCGACTTCACTGCATTCTCGGATGTGCCGTAGAACTTCTTGATACGCAGATGCTGCTTGATCCACTTGAAGAACAGTTCGACCTGCCAGCGTGCCTTGTAGAGCGCGCAGATGGTAGCTGCCGGCAAGGCAAAGTTGTTGGTCAGGAATATCAACGTCTTGTCGGTTTCGGGATCTTTGAAGCGGATGCGACGCAGATGGATCGGGTAGTCCCGGCGGCTGTAGAAACCGAGCAGCGCGACGGTTTGGTCGCAGAGGATGTCGGTCGTTCGGTCGGTCGCTGCCGAATAGACACGGCGCAACCGCGTGCTCGACTTGGCGCGTGTGACGAAGAAGGCTTGTGCCTGATGCATCGCATAAAGTCTGGCAAAGTCCAGGTAGCCACGATCCATGACGTAAAACGCCCCGGCTTCCGGCACCAAAACGTCGAGCACATTGACGTCGTGCAGTTTGCCGTCGGAAATGTGGATGAATGTCGGAATATTGCCACGCAGATCGAGCAGCGTATGCATCTTCACCGCCGACTTGGTTGTGCGAAACGGCGCCCACGGAAAAACCGACAGACACAGGTCGATGGTCGTCGAATCCAGCGCGTAGGCCGTGTTCTCCAACTCGAAACCAAGGCTGTCGCCCAGGTAGAGCTTGCGAGCTTGCGCAATCAGGTGTTGGGCAAAGGCCGCATGGACACGCCAGTCTCTTGCCTCGTTGGCATCGGCCAGTGTCGAGCGTTTGATCTCTTGGCGAAAACCCATGTGGTAAAGCTTGGCCGATTGGGCCGACAGGCAGACTTCGATGTCGCGCAGGCTCTCGCGGTAGGTCAGCTGTGCGAAAGCCATCACGCGGAATTGCTCGGCGCAGGTCATCGATTTGACGTAGCGATCGCCGTCGTGGCGATCGACGATGCGATGAAAAGTCTTCCAGGGCAAAAAGTCCATGAGTTGGGCGAACAGCGTCTTGCCGAGGTTCATCGGCGTCTCCGGCCAAAGCAAAGCCAAAAGACTGCCTCATCGGCGATTCATCGTTCAAATCGGAGACACCTGAAAATTCTCCGAAGTCCGCTCCAGTTCTCGGTTTCAAGCTCATTGAGGTCGTTTTAACCGGACACTACTGA
>JAVBSG010000049.1:0-4664 GCA_031547245.1 Propionivibrio sp. | reverse complement strand
CCGGGGTGTTCTCGGCCTGGCGGGAGAGCATGATCAGGGTCTGCAGGCCGATGATGCCGTCGGCCTGGATGCCGGCGCGTTGCTGGAAGTTTTCGATCAGCCGGCGTAGCGGGAGCCGGTTGCCGCTGTCCGCGCCGAGCTGTTCGAAAAGCCAGGGCGGCGGGTTGGCCATGAGCTGGATGATCGAATTCTGCGTCAGCTGCGCATCCGTGAGATACCCCGCCGGCGGGCGCCAAAGCAGGGTGAAGCGGCCGGTCCAGTAAAATGCCAGCTGATTCGGATTCAGCGCCACCGCCTGGCCGTCGATCAGCAGGTTGATCCGGTCCTCGGTCGCCGATTCGATGACGGCGTGAAAACTGCGCTGGTCTGTATCGCGCAGCGTCAATACCGCAGGCAGGTTGAACAGCCGGAACTGGTGCCAGTTTCTGTTCGCGCCGCTCAGGCAGCGCAGGTGGTAACGGGGCGCCGCCTGGCAGGCGTCTTTTTCGCCCGATATCGCCTCGATGGCCTCGGAAGGAGCGTTCCACAGCCTGAGCAGGGACTGGTAGGCGGCGGACTCCTGGCCCGCCGATGCGGGGAGCAGAGGCGCCGGCTTCGCCTCCGGTGAATCGGCGGCCGATATTATCCCGGCGTGAGGTGTTTCCGCGGTCGCCGCCGTCACGACGGGCGACGGTGCCGAATGCCAGAAGAAAACGCCCGCGATCGCCAGCAAACCCGCGGCAACCGCCCCTTGCGCCCAGCGGGGAAATTTCGCCATCGACGGCCGCGCATCGGTTTCGTCGTCGAAGGCTTCGCGTGCGGCCTTGCGCACGATCTGCTGGCTTGCCGTGCGGCTGTTTTCGACGTAGGCGCCGAGCAGGGCGCGATCGCACAACACGTTGATCAGCCTGGGGATACCCCGGGTTCTCCGATAGATTTCCCGCAGCGTTGCCGCTGGAAACAGGGCGTTCGCCGCGTTTTCATCGCAGCCCGAGGCGGCCAGGCGGTACTTTATGTAGCCATCGGTTTCTTGCGCCGACAGCGGGTCGAGGTGGTAGCGGGCGACGATCCGCTGCGACAGTTGCTGTAAATCCTCGCAGCGCAACAGGGTTCTGAGTTGCGGTTGGCCGATCAGGATGATTTGCAGCAGTTTGTGCTCGGTCGTTTCCAGATTGGTCAGCAGGCGAATCTGTTCCAGCACGTCCATGGAGAGGTTTTGCGCTTCGTCGATGACCAGCAGCGCATTCTTGCCGGAAGCGTGAATGTCAAGGAGCCGGCGGTTGATCAGGTCCGTCAGTTGCTTGATGCTGTGCGTTCCCTCCGGCCGTTCGATGCCGAATTCGTCGCAGATGGTGGCCAGCAGTTCTTCCGAGGAGATTTTCGGATTGAAAATGAATGCCGTTTGATACTGGTCCGGAACGATCCGCAGAAAATGGCGGCACAGCGTTGTCTTCCCCGTTCCGACTTCCCCCGTGAGCAGGACGAATCCGCCTTTTTGCGTCGTGCTGTACAACAGATGCGCCAGGGCCTCCTGGTGTTTCTCCGTCAGATAGAGGAAGTCCGGATCGGGAGCAATGGAAAATGGCGCCGACGAGAGGCCGAAGAATTCCAGGTACATTTCTACGGCACCTGCCGGCTGGCTTGGTAGCCCTGGTAGGAGACGACAACTCCCGACGGCGTGATCCGCTCGATGGTCATCCCCGAAGACAAGCTGCCTCCTTCCCTGACTGCGCGGCCATTGACGATGATCATCCGGTCGGCGGGTTTTTCGGAATAAATATGTATGGCGATAGGGACGGCACGCACCTGCTGCATCAAGTCCGCCGGCATTTCGGCTCCGACAGGTGCGGCAGCCGGGGCAGGGGCGGGTGCTGCGTGCACTTCCGGCCTGACAGCCGGAGCATCGGCGGCTGGCGTTTCGGCCGGAGCTTCCTCCTGGGGCTTGGCCTTGGCCTTCGTTCGGGCCGGGGGCCTCGTTTCTTCTGCCGCCGACGGTGCGGCGGTGGATTCCGGAGAAATCTTTTTGGGCGCTGCACTTGCCGTGGCGGTAGAGGAGTCAGCGGATTTGCCGGACTTCGGCATTGCTTCCACTGGCTTGGCAGTCGGCGAGGCTGGAGCCGCCTCGGAACGAGCCGCCGCAAGTTCAAGGGGCGCGGCCGAATCGCTGGCTGCCGGCGGCGGGCTGCTTTGCGCGGGAATAACGGGTTTTGGTTCCGGCGTGCGCATTCCGAACGCCACGATGCCGACAGCAACCAGCGCCATCAGGGCGCCCCCGACGATCCACCGCCGCGCGGCCGGCGTATCCGCCCGGGCCTCGTCGCGGACGGGAGCCGCCACGGCGTCGGGGCGAGTATCGGCGGGCACCAGGCGCGCCCGCTCCTCACTGGATTTTTTGAGGGCCTCGAGGATGTAGGACATAGGAACACATTATCGGAGAACGGAATCCGCTGCAGAATATGGGAATATTCCCGTTCCCCGCGCTCCAGTCAAGCTCCGCGAAGCGGTTCGTCATGCCGGCGTGGAGGGGCGGCCGAAAGGTCGAGGGCGAGCGGAAGAGGAATGAACCGCCGCCGCGCCAGGAATCGTCGGTTTGGGAAGGCCGGGCGATCATTCGGGGCGTTTTGTGGATTTATGCATAGAGGATTACATTTCGTCACAAAACACATGTAAAACCGCACAGACAAAGGTGGTTTCATGGCTTACACTATATTCATTGCTTCAGAGTACTCCTCTAGCAATGTTTGACCCTCCCTGACCCATCGCCAATGATGGGATTTGTGATCCCGTGCCACACCGGCATGGGATTTTTTTTACCCGTAGTCGGACCGCAAATCGATTTTCAACGGGGGAACGAACGAGCGGGTAGAATTGTCTAATTCGTGGTAGCAACCAGATTCGTCCAGGCATAGATCGATAAGAAGAGGAAAGGAGATGATAGGTTGGGTATGGAAGATGACATTCGGCGCCCATCGAAACCAGGCGGCGAAGCCCAGTAATCGCTCCCTCCTTCGCCAACCATCCGCACCGTTTCCAGCACGACCCGCCACCCGATTGATTCCGGCTGCATACCAGCGGCACGAGGGTCCTCGGCTATTGGCACGCTAGCAAGGCTGGGCAGACACTTTCCCCCAGGTGCTCCGGGCAGGCTCACAGAGGCTAGGTCAAAGACTCGTTCCAACCGGGATCATCAGGCTCTTCCCAGGAAAGTCGCCGAAACGCCAAACTAGCGTGCCATTCTTTTGATAGCACTATTGGCGTTAAGGTTTCTTTGCGAGGCGAAAAAAATGAAAAATGCCTATCCACATGCAGAATTCATCTCCCGCCCTGAGCGGAAATCGGGCAGTTGGCCTGATTGAAGATTATTTTCATGAATGGCCGCAGGAGGCCATGTTCGACCCGAAGGATCTTATATACTATCTTGCCGGATTGCTGGCATGCGTTGCGTATGGTTTCGGTTAAACGAAAAAGCGCGAGAAAATAATATGACAAAGATGAAGCGGTTGACAGACACGTTTGGCAGGCAAATAGTGCATGGGGTGTTTGCTCCCGCCAGCGCGTTGCCTTCCGAGGCCGAATTGTGCAACAAGTTCGGGGCCAGCCGGAGCATGATGCGCGAGATCATCAAGGTGCTGACTGCAAAAAAGCTGATCGATGCCCAGCCCCATCGCGGGCTTTTCGTCATGCCGCAGGACCGATGGAACTACATCGACGCGGATGTTCTGGAGTGGTCCCTGGAAAGGGGAACCAATCCCGCGCTGATCACGGCGCTGACCGAGGTGCGCACCCTGATCGAGCCGACGATCGCGCGTTGGGCTGCTGACCGTTCCACCGGCGTGGAACTGGCGGCCATCGAGGTCTGTTACCTGCAGATGGAAGCGAACAAAACGAACTTCATGGCGTTCAATGAGGCGGATATCCGTTTTCACCACGCCATCATAGAATCCGCCCACAATGTTGTCATGCAGCAGCTGGCCGAGGTCATCAGCGCCTTTCACCGCGCGATTTTCGATTTCACCTTTCTGTCCAACAGCGAGCACATCGAACTGACGCTGCATGAGCACTATGCCTTGCTTGGCGCGATCAGGCGCAAGGACCCGGATGCCGCCGAATCGCTCTGCCGGAAATTGGTAGATCGCACTGCGCGCCGCGCGCTGAAAAGCCTCGCTTGCAGATAAGGCATGGCCCGCCGCGTGGCGCGGCGGATATCGTGCCGAATATCAATGATCGAGGGAGTATTCGACCTGCTGGCCCTGAACCACAGTCCCAAGCAGATAGCTCTCCAGAGAAAACATCGAGATTGTATAGACATGGCCGCCATGAATCTTGAGGCCATTGAAAACCAGGACTTTCAAGGAATTTTCGTTCTGCCATTTGACGGAACGGGGGCTGCTTTTCCCGTTGGCGTCAACGATCTCATAAATGCACTCTTCCTCATTCCTGAGAATGCATGAAAAGTGCTGCACACCGTCTTCGGTTTGGATGGATATCCGTTCGGTTTTCATCTGATTCCCCCTTTTTTCCGAGGGCTGACGCGGGGTCTGTCCCTACCCCTTAACCGCCCCCATGGTAAGTCCCTTGACGACATACTTCTGGAAGATCATGGTGAGGATGATGGCCGGGGTCATGATGGCGACGGCGGCGGCCATGACGCCGCCCCAATCGACCTCGGCGTAGGAGACGAAATT
>JAVBSG010000172.1:0-4703 GCA_031547245.1 Propionivibrio sp. | reverse complement strand
TCGGCTCCTTAAGCGTAGGGCAACATGGCGCGAACCATGGCCTTGTCGGAGTCATGCACTCCGGTCGCGCCGCGCAACTGCCGCTTGGCTTTGGTCGTTTTCTTGGTCAGGATGTGGCGTTTGAACGCCTGGGCGCGCTTGACGCGCCCGCTCGAACTGACCTTGAAGCGCTTTTTTGCGCTGCTCTTAGTCTTCATCTTGGGCATTGAATGCTCCTATTTATAACATGGCGACAGGTGTCTTCCGACGGAAGCGCTTGTTAACCCGGTGCCACTTGGGGTACTGCTAAAAAACCGTTTCCTGCTACTTTTTCCTGCTTGGCGCCAGGATCATCACCATCTGGCGGCCTTCCATTTTTGGCATCTGCTCGACCGTCGCCAAATCCTGCAAGTCTGTACGGATCCGTTCGATCTGGCGCATGCCTATTTCCTGGTGGGCCATTTCACGGCCCCGGAAGCGCAGGGTCACCTTGACCTTGTCTTCTTCCTGCAGGAAGCGCGTCATGTTGCGCAACTTGATCTGGTAATCGTTTTCGTCAGTGCCGGGCCGCAGCTTGATTTCCTTGACCTGAACCTGCTTTTGCTTGAGCTTTTGCTCGTGCTGGCGTTTCTGTTCTTGGTATTTGAATTTGCCGTAATCCATGATTCGGCAAACCGGAGGTTGCGCCAACGGAGCTATCTCTACCAGATCGACGCCGGCTTCCTCTGATAACTGGAGCGCTTGCCGGACATTCATGATCCCGAGTGCTTCCCCTTCGACTCCGATAAGCCGGATTTCCGGGGCGTTTATCTCTTCGTTGATGCGATGCGCCTTTTGCAGTGCTATGGTTTCACTCCTTCATTGGTAAACAAAATTAAGCCGTGCCACTCCGCGCCGCGGCTTCCCCCTGAAGCCGCTCGATCAGAGTCTCGATTGTCATTTGTCCGAGATCCTGACCACCGCGTGTTCGCACGGCCACCAGATTCACTGCCATTTCCTTGTCGCCTACGACAATCTGATATGGCAGTTTGTTCAAGCTATGTTCGCGGATTTTATAGGTTATCTTCTCGTTCCGCAAATCGCATTCAGCGCGTAGACCAGCGGCATGCAAGGCCCTGGCGACGGTTTGCGCGTAATCGTGTTGTTTTTCCGAAATATTTAAAATAACTGCCTGGACCGGCGCCAGCCACAACGGCAGGGCTCCCGACCAGTTTTCGATGAGGATGCCGATGAAGCGCTCAAGCGATCCCAGGATGGCTCGGTGCAGCATGACCGGCGTATGGCGGGCGTTGTCCTCGCCGACGTATTCGGCGTCGAGGCGCTGCGGCATCGAGAAATCGACCTGCATGGTGCCGCACTGCCAGGAGCGGCCGATGGCATCGCGGATGTGGAACTCGATCTTCGGCCCGTAGAAGGCGCCCTCGCCGGGGAGTTCTTCCCACTCCAGGCCGGAGGCTTTCAGCGCTTCGCGCAGGGCGCGCTCGGCCTTGTCCCACACCTCATCGGAACCGACGCGTTTTTCCGGGCGCAGCGCCAGCTTGACGGCGACGTCATGAAAGCCGAAGTCGGTGTAAACCTTGCGCACCAGCGCGTTGAAGGCGGTGACTTCGGATTGGATCTGTTCCTCGGTGCAGAAAATGTGGCCGTCGTCCTGAGTGAAGCCGCGCACGCGCATGATGCCGTGCAGGGCGCCGGACGGTTCATTGCGATGGCAGGCGCCGAACTCGCCGTAACGTAGCGGTAGATCGCGGTAGCTGCGCAGGCCGGTGTTGAAGACCTGGATATGTCCCGGACAGTTCATCGGCTTGATTGCGTAGTCGCGCTTCTCCGACTCGGTGGTGAACATGTTGTCCTTGTAGTTCGCCCAGTGACCGGATTTTTCCCACAGCGTGCGGTCGAGGATCTGCGGGCATTTCACTTCCTGATAGCCGTTGTCCTGGTAAACGCGGCGCATGTATTGTTCGACCTGCTGCCAGATGACCCAGCCCTTCGGATGCCAGAAGATCATGCCGGGGGCTTCGTCCTGCAGATGGAAGAAGTCGAGCTGGCGGCCGAGGCGGCGATGGTCGCGTTTTTCGGCTTCCTCCAGCATGGTCAGGTAGGCGTCCTGTTCTTCCTTCTTGGCCCAGGCCGTGCCGTAGATGCGCTGCAACTGCTCGTTGCGGTGGTCGCCGCGCCAGTAGGCGCCGGCTACCTTCATCAGCTTGAACACTTTCAGCTTGCCGGTGGAGGGCACATGCGGTCCGCGGCACAGATCGACGAAATCGCCTTCGCGGTAGAGCGACACTTCCTGGCCGTCGGGAATGGCGGCGATCAATTCGGCCTTGTAGTGCTCGCCGATCGATTCGAAGAAGGCGGTGGCCTTGTCGCGTTCCCAGACTTCGCGCGTTACGGGGATGTCCTTTTTCGCGAGTTCGGCCATGCGCTTCTCGATGGCGGCCAGATCCTCGAGCGTGAACGGGCGCTTGAACGAAAAATCGTAGTAGAAGCCGTTGTCGACGACCGGACCGATGGTGACCTGCGCGTCAGGGAACAGTTCCTTGACCGCGTAGGCGAGCAGGTGGGCCGTCGAATGGCGGATGATGTCGACGCCTTCGGCATCCTTGTCGGTAACGATGCCGAGGCTGGCATCCGTGTCGATCAGGTAGGAAGTGTCTACGAGTTTTCCGTCGACTTTGCCGGCCAGGGCGGCGCGAGCCAGTCCGGCACCGATTCCCTGGGCGACTTCGGCAACCGTGACGGGATGGTCGAATTCGCGCCGGGACCCATCCGGTAAAGTAATGACCAGCATCATGCAACCCCAAAATAAAAAAGCCAGAGACTCGCTCTGGCTTGAAATGTTTGGTAGGCGCGATTGGACTCGAACCAACGACCCCCACCATGTCAAGGTGGTGCTCTAACCAGCTGAGCTACGCGCCTTCCTTGCCGTCGAGCTGCTCACGGCAACGAAGAAGGCCGAATTATACGTGGGATCGGAGGCAAGTCAACTTTTTGGCGCAGAATGAATGCATTTTGTGAAATGCCCAAGGTTTTACCGATTATGCCTGTCGCGTACAGCCGCATTTCTGAAGACGGGACAACATCGGTATGCGTGCGCCCGCGCAGGGGCAGACCCAGCGATGGATCAGGCGCAGCAGAATTTCCAGCACATACGGCGCGATTGCGCCGATCGTCAGAAGCAAGTGCAGTTCAAGGTACTCCATATGGTCACTCCGTTTTTGCCGATTCGGTTTTTCGGCGCGAACAGAGTGCCATTTCGACGTGACATTTGTATGACGGAAATGTGCAACAAAAACACGGCTGGACAAAACGACCGCCATAGCAGAGATTATGCGTGCAGCGGCGGCCGCCTCCCTGAAAATTTCGGACGAATCACACGGGAGTCACGGCTTGGCGCATCAGGCGGCGTAGCCCTTCTTTCCCGGCGAGAGCCAGTTCTTCGTGTACTCTCATGGCGCTGTGCGTTGCATATACGCGATTGCGCAGCGCATTGAACGGCTTGCCGGCGAGATCGCGTTCGCTGAGTTTGTAGTCCTCTGCGGCAATCTGCCGCATGACTGGAAGCGTTTTTTTCACGGCCGGAACGGAGAGAACGAAATCGTGGTCGCCAAGGTGGCATATGAAGCCCTCCTGCCGGGCGAGCGCGGGCAAACGGTGTTGCGGCGAAATCAGGCCATAGGCGACGGGGTCGGTTCCGGCGATGATGGCAGCCGCTTCCAGCCAGTCGGCCAACTGCTTTTCGTCGTCGTCGGTGGTGGCCGGCTGATGGGCGCAAACCATAGCGATGACCAGTTCGGACGGTGCCTTTCTGTGGATCAGTTCCGCGGCGGACAGAATGTGGTGCTCGCCGGTTCCGGCCAATGTCTGTTCCGTTCGCGAAGAGCTGTCCTCATTCCACTGAAAAACATAGGGTTTGTGCAGATCGTGCAGCAACTGCGCGGCCATGGCAACGTCGCGGTCCACGCGGTAGCCGTATACGTCCTGGTAGGTTTCGACAATTCCGCGAGTGATCCGGACATTGGTGGCAACGTGGGTGACCAGTCCGCCGGGGTAGGCGTGGTGGCTCTGGTAGCCGCTGCCGGGCGCGGCGTAGAAGGGCATGGCGGCCATGTCCTTCTCGGGGATCGGCGGCAGGAAATCTGCCTGACTTTGCTTGGTGTACCCTTTCGCCGTAAGTTCCTGCCAGACTTGTTGCCGCGAGTTTGCATCAAGGCGCTGTGCCACGCGCGGAGCCGGCTTGTCGTAGATGTTTTGCACCAGAGAGCGCAACGAATCGTTTTTGAGCGTTTTGATTTCTTTACGCAGGTACTGCCAGGCATTTTGCACCAACGGCGAAACGTCGGCCATCGCGACAGGCGAAAGGGACTGGCATTTGTCGAGAGGGATGGCGGAAACCTTGTTGCTTGGTGCGGCGATGGCGGGAATGTTCTGGCCGGCGGCCACAGCCGCGGCGACAAGCGCGGAGGTTTTCAGGAAGTTTCGGCGGTTGTGCGTACTGGTCATGCTCTTCATCTCCTGTATTGTTTGTAACGATAATTAAAATTCACATAAAATCATATGATTGTGAACAATAGTGAATGTTATACGTGAAGTTACAGCGGGAGCTTATTGCTCCCGCAGGGCTTGGGCAGGCGAGTGCCGGTAGCTCATGGCTGCGGGGAAAAGCGTGGCGGCAGTGGCGAAAACGAACCACATCGCCACGTTCTGCCAATCCTTGTCGGTCA
>JAVBSG010000144.1:0-10719 GCA_031547245.1 Propionivibrio sp. | reverse complement strand
CGCTATTTCAAGAAAACGCCGTTCAGCATGCTGCTGCGCGCACAGAACCTCGTCGGCTACCGCAACTACGCCGATGACGTGGCGCGGGCCTTCGTCGACCGCGCGGCGGCCAACGGCATGGATATCTTCCGCACCTTTGATGCGTTGAACGACTATCGCAACTTCGAAACCGTCGTCGACCAGATCAAGAAGAACGGCAAACACTTCCAGGGCTGCATGTGCTACTCGATGACCGAGCCGCGCATGGGCGGCGAGGTGTACTCGCTCGACTACTACGTGAAGAAGGCCAAGGAACTCGAGGCCATGGGCGCCGATTCCGTTTGCATCAAGGATATGGCCGGCCTGATCGCGCCGTACGATGCCTATGAACTCGTCAAGGCGCTGAAGGTGGCAACCAAGCTGCCGATCCACTTGCACAGCCACTTCACGTCGGGCATGGCGTCGATGAGCCACCTGAAAGCCATCGAGGCCGGCGTCGACATCGTCGATACCTGCATGACGCCGTATGCCTTCCGTACCTCGCATCCGGCCATCGAACCGCTGGTCATGACGCTGCTCGGCACCAACCGCGATACCGGCTTCGACATCCACAAGCTGGCGGGGATCAACGAAGTGCTGGAAAAACAGATTCTGCCGAAGTACAAGCATCTGCTCGACGATTCCAAACTGTCGATCATCGACATCAACGTGCTGCTGCACCAGACGCCGGGCGGCATGTTGTCGAACCTCGTCAACCAGTTGCGCGAAATGGATGCGCTCGACAAGATCGACGAGGTTTACAAGCAGTTGCCGCGTGTCCGTAAGGAACTCGGCCAGGTTCCGCTGGTGACGCCGACCAGTCAGATCGTCGGCGTGCAGACCGTCAACAACGTGCTGTACGATACGCCGGACGAGCGCTACAAGATGATTACGGCGCAGGTCAAGGATCTTTGCTACGGCCTGTACGGCAAGACTGCCATTCCGATCGATCCGGAAGTGCAGAAGAAGGCGCTCAAGGGCTATTCGCGCGGCGAAGAGCCAATTTCCTGCCGTCCGGCGGAAGTGCTCGAACCGGAACTGGAGAAAGCCAAGAAAGACATCGGCGATCTGGCGGCGGATATGGACGATCTGCTGACCTACGCGCTGTTCCCGGTCACCGGCAAGAAATTCCTGGAGTGGAAGTACGGGCGCGCCGAGGTTCCGGCCAGCGTCAAGCCGATCACCCTGGAAAGCGTCAAGAAACTGGACACGCTGGTCAAGAAGGCCAAGGCCGGCGAACTCGTCGAGCGCAAGGCCGATGCGCCGGCGAAGTCCGAGCGCGCGCGCACCTTCAACGTCTTCGTGGATAACGAGTATTTTGCCGTCGATGTCGATCCGACCGGCGATGCGCCGGCTGTCGCCGTCGCTCCCGCGCCGCGTGTGGCGGCCGCACCGGCTCCGGTGGCAAAAGCGGCAGCTGCGCCTGCTGCTGCTCCCAAGGCCGCTGCTGCGCCTGCACCGGCTCCGGCCGCAAACGTGAGCGGCACGAGCTTACCCGCCCCGATGCCCGGGATGATCATCCGCTACCTGAAGAACGTCGGCGACAAGGTGAGCAAGGGCGAAGCCGTGGTGGTGCTCGAAGCCATGAAGATGGAAAACTCGCTGGTAGCTCCATCCGACGGCGTGATCAAGGCCATCGGCTTCAAGAGCGGCGATACCGTGGCCAAGGGGGCCTCCCTGTGCGTGATTGAATGATCCGCTTCATTGCCTAGAGGAAACGCGAAGCGTATGCTTCGCGTTTCTTTTTTTAAGAATCAAGAAAATCAACGCAGCGGCACAAAATCTGGCAGTACGAGGTCGAATGCCGATGAAACCCCCGCTGATAATCCGCCATGGGGTAACGAGTCAATTGTTTCCGGGATTTTGGTAAATGCAACAAGAATCGACACGTACCCGATCACAGGAGGCTACACTGGCGCTGGCAGCGCTGGGAGTCGTCTTCGGCGATATCGGTACCAGCCCGCTTTATACCGTCAAAGAGGTGTTTGCCGGAGTCCACCCGATTCCCCTCAATCCGGTGAACATCATGGGGATAATATCCCTCGTCTTGTGGACGCTGATTATCATCGTTTCGATCAAGTACGTCGTGTTCATCATGCGCGCCGACAATCGCGGCGAAGGCGGCATCATGGCCTTGATCGCGCTTGCGCTGCAGACCGCGCGGAAAAACCCGAAGCAGAAAAAAATCATTATGCTGGCCGGATTGCTGGGCGCGGGCATGTTTTATGGCGATGGAATGATCACGCCGGCGATTTCCGTACTCTCGGCTCTTGAAGGGATGGAAGTTGCCGCGCCCATGTTGGAACCCTACGTCCTGCCCGTGACGCTGGGAGTGCTTTTTTTACTGTTTTTTTTCCAGCACCGCGGAACGGGGTCCGTCGGGGCAGCTTTCGGGCCCGTCATGATCCTTTGGTTCACGACGCTGGCTGGCTTGGGAATTGCGAATGTCATCGCCCACCCCGGTATCCTGACAGCGATCAATCCATGGTATGCCCTGCATTTCCTGATTGAAAACAAGAGGCTGGCGCTGATAGCCATGGGGGCCGTCGTGCTTTCGGTTACCGGAGCGGAGGCGCTCTACGCCGATATGGGACATTTCGGCAGCCGGCCGATTCGCCAGGCATGGTTCTTTTTTGTTCTGCCGGCGTTGATGCTCAACTATTTCGGGCAAGGCGCATTGCTCATGGCGAATCCCGAGGCGATCGCCAATCCTTTCTATCATCTGGCTCCCGACTGGATGCTCTATCCCCTGGTGGGGCTGGCGACGCTGGCCACGGTGATCGCTTCGCAGGCCGTGATTTCCGGGGCGTTTTCCGTTTCAAGGCAGGCGATGCAGCTTGGGTTCATGCCGCGTTTCGAAGTCAGGCACACCTCGGATGAGGAAAAGGGACAGGTCTATCTCCCAGGAGTGAACTGGGGCCTTTTTGCCGCTGTAGTCGTTCTCGTTCTAGGCTTTCAGTCGAGTTCGAATATTGCGGCGGCATACGGCATCGCTGTCACCGGCGACATGGTCATTACTTCCTGCATAGCGGTTTTCGTGGCGGCCAAGGCGTGGAAATGGGGCTGGGGGCGGGCCATTGCGCTGTTTGCCGTATTCCTGTCCGTCGAACTGACCTTCCTTTCCGCCAATATCCTGAAGATTCCGGATGGCGGCTGGTTCCCGCTGGTCGTCAGTTCCGTGCTTTTCCTGTTGATGAGTACCTGGAACCGCGGCGGGCAGCTGCTGACCGACCGTACCAGCGGGGATGCCGTCGAACTCGATACGTTCATCGACGCGCTGTTGATTTCCGAGCCGGTGCGCGTGCCGGGCACCGCCGTGTTCATGACTTCGAACAATCTGCGCGTGCCCAACGCCATGCTGCACAATCTGATGCACAACAAGGTGCTGCACGAGAGGGTGCTCGTGACGTCCGTCAGCGTGAGCGACATGCCGTTCATACCGGAAGAGGAGCGCATCGAAATTGCGCCGATGAAGGGGAATTTCTACAAGCTGACGATACATTACGGCTACAAGGACGAACCGGATATTCCCCGCGCCTTGTCCCTGTGCGCCGGGCAGGGGGTTGCCATCGACATGATGGAGACATCTTTCTTCCTGGGGCGCGCCACGTTGATTCCCAAGGCGGGATCGGAAATGGCGCTGTGGCGCGAGCGCCTGTTCGTCGTGATGTACCGCAATGCGAGCAGTGCGACGAGTTTTTACAGAATTCCGACCAACCGGGTCGTGGAACTGGGCGCGCAGATCGTTCTGTAGGAACGCCGGAAGAAAAAACGGCCCCGGCGTTTCATCTCCGCGCCGGGTCAGTAAAGCAGGAAAGGACGGCGGATTTCCGCCCAAGCAGCCTCGTCATGACATGTGGGAGCGTTCAGGTCGTCCGGCATCGCCTCCGGATCGTCGACCCATTCGCGCAGCAACGGGCCGCCGTTGATCAGATCGATGGCCAGCCGGTCGTGCTCATACTCGTAAGCAAAATCGCGCCACAGCGGATAATCGGGATAAAGCCGGCGAATCGCCTTGAATGCCAGCGCCTGCAGGCGCCAGGGCCGGAAATCGGCATGCCGGTAGCTGCCGTCCTCAACGTGGATTTGCACACCGTTGCACAGCTTGCCGGCATGTTTATGGAATGTGGGTTCGAACCAGCAATCGCGCAAGCGGCAGCCTCTAAGCCATTCCGGCGCAAGCGCGCGCATCTCGCCGATTACGGCGCACGCATCAATATCCGGCGCGCCGAAGAGTTCCAGCGGCCTTGTCGTGCCGCGTCCCTCAGAGAGCGTAGTGCCTTCCAGCATTACGGTGCCGGCATAGCAGCGTGCCATCGACAGGTTGGGCGCATTCGGGCTGGGATTGACCCATGATCGCTCGCCGAGCGGCCAACCGAAACCGGGGGAGGCTTCCGGCTGCCATCCCTCCATGGCGATGATCCGGCAATCGACATCGAGCCTGAACTCGGCAATGAACCAGCGGGCCAGTTCACCCATCGTCAGGCCATGGCGCATCGGCAACGGGCCGGCGCCGACGAAGCTTTCCCAGCCTGCGCGCAGCGTCAGGCCTTCTATCGGGCGGCCGGCGGGGTTGGGGCGATCCAGTATCAAAACGGCCTTGCCGTGCTGCGCTGCAGCTTCGAGCATATAGCGCAGCGTGGTGATGAACGTGTAGATGCGGCAGCCGAGATCCTGCAGATCGATCAGCAACACGTCAAAGGTATCCATCATGGCAGGCGTCGGCCGGCGAACCTCGCCATACAGGCTGAAAACCGGAATGCCGTGCTGCGGGTCGAGAAAGTCGGGTGACTCGACCATATTGTCCTGCTTGTCGCCGCGCAGCCCGTGCTGCGGTCCGAAGGCTGCCGTGAGGCGCAGATCCGGCATGGCGGCGAGAGCATCGACGGCATGTGTGAGATCCGCCGTAACCGAAGCTGGATGGGCGAGCAAGCCGATGCGCTTGCCGAACAAGGGTTTGCGGAGATCCTTCTCGGCCAGCAGCCGGTCTAGTCCGAAGAGAACTTGCATGAGGAGTAGTCCGGTAGACAGAAAATAGGATTCTATATGAATCGACTGCGTCGGACGATTCAAGGAGAGAAGATGCCCGCTGCCCGGCTGGCAACTTTTTTTGCGTTTGCAACGATACGGCGAAAACATTATTGAAAGAATTTGTATGTCGTCGTCATGAAAAATGAAAGGCTGTTTTTGCCAACAACGGGTTTTGATACGATGATTTTCAGTTTGAAACTGAACCGGCACGGACAAGAAATAGTCTTTAGCCTGTTGACAACCGATATGAATCGGTTCATTGTACGAAGCACGTTAAATGAACCGATTCATGTTAACGGAGGTGGTGTGATGGACAACAGGCGATTAAACCATTATAAAGAGCGCTGCAAATCGCTATTAAAAAGGAGAGTGGAGCATCAGGCGGTCTTGTTTTCCGGTATTTGTTTTTACATAACAACATGTTTATTCAAAAATAATTCGTCATGTTGAGAGGGTGCTCCACAAATTGCAGAAGGTTTACTTTGGTCAACACTCTTGACCATGGTCTGTGAGGAACCTCCACCTATTTTTAAATCGGGAGATTTTTAGTGTTGGTCGATCGGATGGCAACGATCTTCCAATTCATTTCCAAGGAGGAATCATGAAGTTGAAGAATGTATTCGCTGTACTCTTCGCATCGGCAACGGTCGCCGCTACATCCATGTCCGTAGCGCATGCCCGCGACTTTCGTGCGGCGGAAGTGCACCCGCTTGATTACCCGACCATCTTGTACATGAAGCGGTGCGGCGAGATCATCAATGAAAAGACCAAAGGAAAATTCAACATCAAGGTTTTCGGCAACAGCACGCTGGGATCGGAGAACGACGCCATCGAGCAGGTCAAGATCGGCGCCATCGATATGACGCGCGTGGGTTCCGCCGGTTTCAACGCCATCATCCCCGAATCGTCGGTTCCCGGGTTGCCGTTCCTTTTCCGTGATCACGATCACTTCAAGAAAGTCATGTACGGTCCGATCGGCGACAAGCTTCTGGCCACTTTCGACAAGCATGGCTTCGTCGGAGTGGCGTTGCTGGGTTCAGGAACCCGGTCGGTTTACGGCAAGAAGCCGGTCAGGAACATGGAAGATGCCAAGGGAATAAAAATCCGCGTCCAGCAGTCCGATCTGTGGGTCGATCTCATCAAGGCCATGGGCGCAAGCCCGACACCGATTCCTTTCAGCGAAGTCTACACGGCGTTGAAGACTGGTCTGGTCGATGCCGCGGAAAACAACTATCCCTCCTACGAGAGCCAGAAGCACTACGAGGCGGCTCCAGTCTATAGCGAGACGCAGCACGTGGCTTATTACGAGATAGTGGTTTTTTCGAAGAAGGTTTGGGAAAAGCTGTCCGCGGAAGAGCAGAAGATCATCCGTGAAACATTCAAGGAACAGATTCCCTATTATGAAGAAGAATGGGCGAAGCGGGAAAAGGTTTCCAAGGACATCACCATCAAGGGCGGTGCCCAGTACATCAACGATGTCAACCGGGCCGAGTTCGCCGGCAACATGAAGCCGGTCTGGGACAAGTACACGCCGACTCCGGAGACCAAGGCGATGTTGCAAGAGATCATCAACACGAAATAGAATAGGCTCTTTTGTGTGCATATGATCTATGCCTAAGGCGGATCCCCGAAGTAGTTCATCCACGATAATGGACTGAACACTTCGGGGTTTTTTGGGGAAAAGGGATGAATTGGTTAACTGAACTGAATGCCAGGTTGTCACGCTGGGCGATGTATCTGGCCGTGACATGCCTGATGGGAATCGTCGGCGTTGTACTGATTTCTGTGATCTGGCGCTACGTTTTCAATGATGCGCCTTCCTGGTCCGAGCCGGTGGCGTTGATGCTGGTCATCAATGTGGCCATGTTCGGCGCGGCAGCCGGGGTAAGGGACGAGGGGCATATCGGCATGGAATCGCTGGTCGGTTTGCTTCCTAAAAAAATGCAGTTCGTGATCGGTAACATCGTTGGTATTCTCACGATCGTTTTTGGGGTGCTTCTTTGCTGGGGGTGCTCGCTGATGGCCGACTCCGTATGGGATATCGCGATCCCCACGCTGGGTATCTCGCAGGCCTTCCGCTATATCCCCTGCGTCGTCGCGGGTGCGCTGATCATTCTGTTCGCGATCGAGCATCTGATTGCATTGTTTACCGACAAGGAAGTGATCCCATCATGGCACTGACGATTCTTTGTATTTCATTCACGTTGTTTCTGCTGCTGGGGGTTCCGGTCGCATTTTCGATCGCCTTGAGTTGCATTCTCACCTATATGACCGAGGGCTTTCCCATAGAGCTGCCTTTTCAGAACATGATTGCCGGGATGAACGTCTTTTCGTTCCTGGCGATTCCGTTCTTCATTTTCTCGGGCGAATTGATGCTGCACGGAGGGATTGCCGACAAGATCGTCAATTTTGCCCGTAACCTGGTCGGCCACTTGCGTGGCGGCCTGGGGATGGCCAACGTCGTTGCCTGCACGCTGTTCGGCGGTGTTTCCGGTTCTCCGGTCGCCGACGTTTCCGCCATGGGCGGCGTCATGATTCCGATCATGAAGCGCGAAGGCTATAGCGCCGACTATGCGGTCAACGTTACGACCCATGCTGCCCTTTGCGGCGCGCTGATGCCGACTTCGCACAACCTGATCATCTATGCCTTCGCCGCCTCGAGTACCACGGGCATGCTGGCCGGGCACAACGTCATGATCAAGGGCGTGTCGATCGGCGATATGATCTTCGCCGGCCTGCTCCCCGTCGTCATCCTGATGTTCTGCATGCTGTTTGCCGCTTATTGGGTGGCCAAGAAAAAGGGCTTCCCGATTCGCCCGGACGGTTCGCACGATTTGGCTGCATTCGCGGGCTGGAATGCCGTTTTGGTCTCCTTCGTGGCAGCCTTGCCGGGCATGTTCGTCGTCGTCATCATCCTCACCTGCATCATCATGGGAATAACCACGGCGACGGAGGCGGCGGGCATCGCGGTCACCTACTCGTTGCTGTTGACCTTCCTGGGTTACCGGACGATGAACTGGGACAAGCTGATGAAAGCGGCGGCACGGGCGGCCAAGACCACGGGCGTGGTGCTGCTGCTGATCGGCGTCTCCGCGATGTTCCAGTACATCATGGCGATTCTCGAGATTCCCGACAAGACGGCCGATCTGCTGCTGTCCGCCACGACCAATCCGTACGTCATGTATTTCCTGATCAACCTGATCCTGTTCCTGTTGGGAACGTTCATGGACATGGCGTCGACGATTCTGATCTGCACGCCGCTGTTCCTGCCGCTTTCGCTGGAGATGGGGATGGGGCCGGTGCAGTTCGGCATGGTCATGCTGCTCAATTGCGCCTTGGGGTTGAATACGCCACCGGTGGGCACGACGCAGTTCGTCGGCTGTGCGATTGGCGATGTATCGGTCGAACAGGTGATGAAAACCATTCTGCCGTTCTATGGCGCATTGTTCATCGTCATGGCTTTCGTGACTTACGTTCCTGCCCTGTCAACGTGGGTTCCCTCCATGCTTAAGGGAGCGCCAGTCTTTTGATCCGCAGTGAATGAAGAATCCTTGGTGTGGAGAGTTGATGGCAAACTCTCCACATCCTGTGGATTTTCGAGTAGATGATGGGCCGTGGCTGGTATAGTGCTGAACATCGGTAGGAAGAGTGTAGTTTCGATTCGCTTTAAAAAGAGGTGCGAGGCCAACCATGGCTGTGTGGTAGCACGGTCGGGGGAAGCCGATGAAGTAGAACGGTTTTAAGGCGGATTGTTTTTTGTTTCGCTAGTAGTGCCGGCTTGCAGGCCGGCATTTCGTTTATCCGGATTTTCCCTCTTTATCAGATTCTCGAAGAGTGATAAAATCGAAAAATGAATCGTTTCAAGTGAGGTTCGTGATGCGAGACTTGAATCAACATCGTGATGCTTTATGTATAAACACGGCGACTTTCGGGCATCGGAGGCCGATCGAGGAGATCATCGATCTGTGCGCTTCGCGGCAGATCGGCGCCATTGCGCCATGGCGGCGCGATTTGGCCGGGAAAGATATTACCGATATCAGCCGCCGCATTCGTGCGGCCGGTTTGAAGGTGAGCGGATTGTGCCGCTCCACGTATTTCCCGCAGGCGACGGCGCAGGCGCGGGAAGCCGCCATGCAGGAAAACATCCAGGCGTTGGATATTGCCGCCGAACTGGAAGCTGCCTGCTACGTTTTGGTGGTTGGTGGCCTGCCGGAGGGCAGCAGGGATATGGCCGATGCCCGGCAGCAGGTCAAGGATGGCGTGGCCAAGCTGCTTGAACATGCCAAAAAGCTGAAAGTCCCATTGGCTTTCGAACCGCTGCATCCGATGACAGCGGCGGACCGTTCCTGCCTGAGCACGCTGGAACAGGCCCTGGATTGGTGCGAAGAACTGGACCCACAGAATGAAGGCTATCTCGGGGTAGCGGTCGACGTGTACCACGTATGGTGGGACCCGAAACTGCAGCAGCAGATCGCGCGCGCTTCGGCGAACAAACGGGTGCTGGGCTTCCATGTGTGCGACTGGCTCAATCCCACCCGCGATCTGGTACTGGATCGCGGCATGATGGGCGATGGCGTCATCGATCTGCCGTTTATTCGAAGCTGGGTGGAGGGGGGCGGATATCGCGGTGCGGTCGAGGTGGAGATTTTCTCGGCGGAGAACTGGTGGAAACGGCCGGAAGAAGAGGTGCTCGATGTTTGCATTGAGCGCTTGCTTACCGTTTGCTGAGATTGTTGGGACAATGAATCATTAACGTCTTTTCTGGATATAGGATCAGGAAATCATGAGTCATAAAAAATTCTTGGATGCCGCTGCGGCAGCCGAAATGATCAAGGACGGCGACACGATCGCCATCAGCGGCAATGGCGCGGGCATGAATTCGGCCGAAGCAATTTTCGAGGCTATCGAGGCTCGTTTCCTGAAGACGGGACATCCCCGGGATCTGACCCTTGTTCATTCCGTTGGGGTGGGCGACCGCGGTGATTTGGGCACCAACCGTTTCGCGCACGAGGGTATGGTCCGCAAGGTGATCGCCGGGCATTTTTCGTGGTCGGTCACCATGCAGCAGCTGGTGCGCGAAGAAAAGATCGACGCCTACAGTTTCCCCGCTGGCGCGATACAGCATCTGTTGCGGGAAATCGGCGCCGGGCGGCCGGGGCTGTTCACGCACTCCGGCCTTGGGACTTTTGCCGATCCACGGCACGACGGCGGCGCGTGCAATTCCCGTAGCCGTGAGAAACTGGTCGAGCTGATGAATATCGATGGTAAGGACATCCTGCGCTACAAGCCGTTCAAGGTCGACGTGGCCATCGTCCGCGGCACCTATGCCGACAGCCGGGGAAACATCAGCCCGGAAGAAGAGGCTGTCGATCTGGATATACATTCCATTGCCCTGGCGGCACACAACAGCGGCGGCATCGTCCTGGCACAGGTTCGCCAGATCGTCGAGGCCGGCAGTTTGCATCCGCGCAGCGTTCGGATCCCAGGCATCATGGTTGACGCCATCGTACAGTTGCCGGAGCAAAAACTGTTTTACGGCTGCGATTACGATTCGACGATCTGTGGCGCGCGCCGGGCTCACCTGGAAATGGCGGCGGCCGACATTCCGACCCGCCTGGATCGCCGGGTCATTGCCCGCCGCGCCGCGCTGGAATTGAAATCGGGCGCGTC
>JAVBSG010000147.1:0-37200 GCA_031547245.1 Propionivibrio sp. | reverse complement strand
CGTCGTCACCCACAACATGCAGCAGGCGGCGCGGATATCCGACTACACCGCCTACATGTATCTTGGGGAAATGGTGGAATTCGGCGTTACCGACCAGATGTTCATCAAGCCGCGCCGCAAGGAAACCGAGGATTACATTACCGGGCGCTTCGGATGATTTTTCAGCGCCAGGGCGTTATTGACCCGGCGTGCGGTTGGCTTGTTGCCACTCCAGGAAAAACTGCGGAAGAGGCCGGGGCTGCGCCTGTTCGTTGCCGGCTGCTCCGGTGCGGATACGGCCGATGCGTGCTTCCGTGGCCGGATGGGAGCTCAGGAAAAGGGGCGGGGAAGCCATTTTTTCCTGCTTTTGCATGACGGTCCGAAAAAATCCATCCGCCCCCGCGGTATGTCCGTAGTGCGCTTGCACGGCGGTGAGCGCGGTTTCATCGGCGGCTTCTTCCTGCGAGCGGGAGAAGGATAGCTGAGTCAAGCCGGCGGCCGTACCGCCGATATTGACAAAATCGCCGCTGCCCGTGATGGAGGCGATGACGATGCCGGTAACGATTCCGCCTCCCGCCGCAATGATGGGATCGCGATGCTTCACGTGCGCAATTTCGTGCGCCAGGACCATCGCCAGGGAGTTTTCGTTCTCGACCGCGCCGAGCAGTCCCTGCGTTACGACGATGTGCCCGCCGAGCGTGGCGAAGGCGTTCAATTGCTTGTCGTGCAACAGGTGTACGGTGATGGACATGCCCTCGGGCAATTGTTCGCTGGCGGCGAGCTTGTCGGCCAGGGTTTGCAGGTAGTCGCGCATCGGCTGATCCGCCGGGTCGGGCGGGTCCAGCCGCTTGACGATGAACGATGCCGCCGCGCCTTCGTAGCGAAAGGGAATCCACGGCGCGATCCAGCGTGCGCAAAAATAGACAACGGCCGTCAGGATGACGCAGATCAGCCCGATCGCTGCCAGCAGGCGGAAAAACTCTACCAACGGTGAGGTCCGGCTGACATTGACGTCCTGAGGAACGTCCGGATTCTCGTAGCGCATCGGCGCTCAGGCGGTCTGCTTTGCCGGCGGCGCGATTTTCCAGGCCGTGCCGTAGGCCAGCATTTCGGCGCAGACCAACCCCTGCCTTCCGGTCTGTTTCTGATTGAGCATGCAGGTTTCCAGCTTGACGTTGAAGATGGCCCGGGCGCCCCGTTTATCGGCTTCTTCCTTCATGCGCAGAATCGCCTCGCGCCGCCCGCGATCCAGCAGGGATTCATAGGTCGTCAGCCTTCCGCCCAGAATGTTCTTGAGCGACGCGACGATCTGCTTGAAGTAATCCCCGGAAATCACCACGGACCCCTGCACCAGGTAGAAAGATTGTCCGGCCACGGCGCCTGGAGGCGATTTTTCCGAAAAAACGAGGATATGCCGGTATTTTTCCTCGCGCATCCGGATCGAGCGATAGTGCCGTTTCTCCAGAAGGCTGCCGACGATCAGCCCGATCAGTCCGAGTGCGAAAAATAGCGCGATCGATAAGATCTCTTCCATGATCAGCCTTTGCGCTGCAGCAGGACGGCCGTTCCGTATGCCAGGATTTCCGCAGCGCCGGAGGCGATGTTGGCCGTGCTGAAGCGGACGTTGATCACCGCGTTGGCGCCGGTTGCCTTCGCCTGCTGCACCATGCGCTGGATGGCTTCCTGGCGGGATTCTTCGAGCAATTCGGTGTAGCCTTTCAGCTCGCCGCCGACGATGTTCTTCAGGCCGGCCATCATGTCGCGCCCCACGTGCTTGGCCCTGACGGTGCTGCCCTGGACGAGGCCGAGGTGTTTCACAACCGTATAGCCGGGCAGGAATTCGATATTGCTGAGCAGTATTTCTCCGGAATTGAGCGTTTCCACGTGATTTACCTTTTCGACGAATAGGATGGCAGGGCCAATTCTATCTGATCTGGGTAGGCGGAAAATACTGTCCGTGCCGTCGAAACCGGGTTTCGCGCTACTGCCAACCCGCGAGCGGCGTTGTTGCCTCCGCCCTGCCTGTTCCAGCGCCGTTTTCGGCTTGCCTTCGCTCCATCCAAGGTCAATGAATGGGATAATCCGGCTGTCTGGCGGCGCCAGACGGCTTAGCTGCGACTGCGCGCTTTATTGACCGCAATTGCAGCAAATAGCTATAATCCTCCTTTTTTTCGGATAGGGAATCCTATGCGCCAGAAGTTTGTTGCAGGAAACTGGAAGATGCATGGCGGACTCAAGACCAACCAGCAGCTGCTGCAGGATGTGCTGGCCGGTGCGGCCGGCCTGCGCGGTGTGGGCGTGGCGGTCTGCGTGCCTTTCCCTTATCTGGCGCAGGTGCAGTCGGTTCTGGCCGGAACTTCGGTGGCCTGGGGGGCTCAAAACCTCAGCGAACAGGCGCAGGGCGCCTTTACCGGTGAAGTGAGCGCATCCATGCTGCAGGATTTCGGTTGCCGTTACGTATTGGTCGGGCATTCGGAACGCCGGTCCATCTATGGCGAAACCGACAAGCTGGTGGCCGAGAAGTTTGCGGCGGCGCTGGCGTCCGGAATGCAGCCCGTTCTCTGCGTGGGCGAGACCCTGGAGCAGCGGGATGCCGGGAAGACGCTGGAAGTGGTTTCCGCTCAGCTCGAAGCCGTGCTGAGCCGCGTCGGCGTGGCGGCGTTCTCGGGCGCGGTCGTAGCCTACGAACCCGTTTGGGCTATCGGCACCGGGCGTACGGCGACTTCGGAGCAGGCCCAGGAAGTGCACGCGGCGATCCGGGCGCAGATTGCCAAGCTGGACGCCAAGGTGGCGGACGGACTGCAGATTCTTTATGGCGGCAGCGTCAAGCCGGCGAACGCCGCGGAGCTTTTCGCCATGCCGGATATCGATGGCGGTCTGATTGGCGGCGCTTCACTGGTGGCCAAGGACTTTCTCGCGATTTGTGCCGCAGCAGTGCGGTAATTCGAATTCTACAAATGGACTATCTTTTTTCATTCGTCATAGTCGCTCATCTGGCTTCGGCTGCCGGCATCATCGGACTCGTCCTGATGCAGCACGGCAAGGGAGCGGACATGGGGGCGGCGTTCGGCAGCGGTGCCTCGGGCAGCCTGTTCGGCGCGACCGGGGCGGCCAACTTCCTTAGCAGGACGACGGCGGTCCTCGCCGTCGTTTTCTTCCTGACCAGCATTTCGCTTGCATACTTCGCGTCCAACAGGCCAAAAACGTCTGGTGGCGTTATGCAGGATGCTGTACAATCCCAGCCTGTTTCGCAGCCGGAGGCGGCGGGTGGCGAAAAAGCCGGAAGTCCCGCAGATTCCGGTTCAAAAGCAAAGGATATTCCAAAATAATTTGGAGGCGGCGGCGGGTGCGGTTTTCCCTCGATGTTCCCGTTGCCGTGAAGTGGTAGTGCCGACGTGGTGAAATTGGTAGACACGCTATCTTGAGGGGGTAGTGACTTCGGTCGTATGAGTTCGAGTCTCATCGTCGGCACCAGGTAAGGCTATCCCAAAAGGATGGTCAGACGACTGTTAACGTGTGCGTGGCGGATCATGCTGGAAAACTACTTCCCGGTTCTTGTCTTCGTTTTGCTCGGTATCGTCTTTGGGATTGCGCCTGTCATCACCGGCATGGTGGTGGGGCCGCACCGTCCCAACCCCGAGAAACTGTCCCCCTATGAGTGCGGCTTCGAGGCGTTCGAAGACGCGCGCATGAAATTCGATGTCCGCTACTACCTGATTTCGATCCTGTTCATTCTTTTCGATCTCGAAGTGGCCTTCCTCGTGCCATGGGCGACGATTTTCGGAGAGATCGTGCATACCGAGTCGGTCAAATGGTTCGGCTTCATCGAAATGGTGGTCTTTATCGTGATTCTGGTTGTCGGCTACATATACGCCCGGGCCAGGGGTGCGCTGGATTGGGAGTGATCAATGGGTATCGAGGGCATTCTCCAGGAAGGCTTCATCACCACGACGGCTGACAAGCTGATCAATTACATGCGCACGGGGTCGATGTGGCCGATGACGTTCGGCCTGGCCTGCTGCGCCATCGAGATGATCCACACCGGTTGCGCGCGCTACGACCTGGACCGCTTCGGCATCATTTTCCGCCCCAGTCCGCGGCAGGCCGACGTGATGATCGTGGCCGGCACGTTGACCAACAAAATGGCGCCGGCATTGCGCAAGGTCTATGACCAGATGGCGGAGCCGCGCTGGGTGGTGTCGATGGGGTCCTGCGCCAACGGCGGCGGGTATTACCACTATGCCTATTCGGTGGTGCGCGGGTGCGATCGCATCGTGCCGGTCGACATCTACGTGCCGGGCTGTCCGCCGACTTCCGAGGCGCTGATCTATGGCCTGCTGCAGTTGCAGAACAAGATTCGCCGGACCAGCACCATCGCCCGTTAATCCAATCAAGAGAGAGTCATGTCCGCGAAGCTTGAACTGCTTGGCCAGAATCTGCAAAAGCATCTGGGGAACCGCATCAGCGCGCTGCAGACCGCCATCGGTGAAATCACCGTCGATATCGATGCGGCTGTCTATGCGGAAGCGATGCTGCAGCTGCGCGACGAGCCTGAGCTGCGTTTCGAGCAGCTCATCGATCTGTGCGGCATCGATTATTCGACTTATGGCGACGGGCGTTGGGACGGCAAGCGCTTTGCCGCCGTTTCGCATCTGTCGTCGGTCACGCATAACTGGCGCCTGCGGGTCCGCTGTTTTGCGCCGGACGACGATTTTCCGGCGGTGCCGTCGCTGGTCTCGGTCTGGAGTTCGGTGGGCTGGTTCGAGCGCGAGGCTTTCGATCTTTATGGCATCGTTTTCCCGGGGCATCCCGACCTGCGCCGTATCCTGACTGACTACGGTTTCATCGGTCACCCGTTCCGCAAGGATTTTCCGATCAGCGGCTATGTTGAAATGCGTTATGACCCAGAGCAGCAGCGCGTCGTCTATCAGCCTGTGACCATCGAGCCGCGCGAAATCACCCCGCGGATCGTGCGGGAAGCCAATTACGGGGATGTCGAAAATGGCTGATATCCAGAATTACACACTCAACTTCGGTCCGCAGCACCCGGCGGCGCACGGTGTTCTGCGCATGGTGCTGGAACTGAACGGCGAAGTCGTCATGCGCGCCGATCCGCATATCGGCATGCTGCACCGCGCCACCGAAAAGCTGGCGGAGACACGGACCTGGATCCAGTCGGTGCCGTACATGGACCGCCTCGACTATATGTCGATGATGTGCAACGAACATGCCTACTGCATGGCAATCGAACGCTTGCTGGGAATCGAGGTGCCGATTCGCGCCCAGTATATCCGCGTCATGTTCGACGAGATTACCCGGATTCTGAACCACCTGATGTTTATCGGTTCGCACGGGCTCGACGTCGGCGCCATGAGCATGATGCTGTACGCCTGTCGCGAGCGCGAGGACCTGATGGACTGCTACGAGGCGGTGTCCGGCGCACGCTGGCACGCGGCCTACTATCGTCCGGGCGGGGTCTATCGGGATCTGCCCGACCGGATGTCGCTGTACAAGGAGTCGAAGTGGAAAAGCGCGGCGAAAGTAAAGGAGTTCAACGAGGCGCGCAGCGGTTCGCTGCTGGATTTCCTCGACGATTTCGTTTCGCGCTTTTCGAAGAACGTCGACGATTACGAAACCTTGCTGACCGATAACCGCATCTGGAAGCAACGCCTGGTCAATGTCGGGGTCGTTTCTCCGGACCGCGCGCTGCAGCTCGGATTTACCGGGCCCATGCTGCGTGGTTCCGGCATTGCCTGGGATTTGCGCAAGAAGCAGCCCTACGAGGTCTATGACCGTCTCGATTTCGATATTCCGGTTGGCGTGACGGGCGATTCCTATGACCGCTATCTGGTGCGCGTCGAGGAGATGCGTCAGTCGAATCGCATCATCAAGCAGTGCATCGACTGGCTGCGCGTCAATCCGGGCCCGGTGATTTCCGATAATCACAAGGTGGCGCCGCCGCATCGCGCCGATATGAAGTCGAACATGGAAGAGCTGATCCATCACTTCAAGTTGTGTACGGAAGGCATTCATGTGCCGGAGGGGCAGGTTTTTTCATCGATCGAGCATCCCAAGGGAGAGTTCGGCATCTATGCGGTTTCCGATGGCGCCAACAAGCCTTACCGCCTGAAGATCCGCTCCCCCGCTTTTGTTCATCTGTCGGCCATGGATGAGTTGGTGCGTGGCCACATGATCGCCGACGTGGTGACGATGGTCGGCTCGATCGACATTGTTTTTGGCGAGATTGACCGCTGATGCTGACTACAGAATCCCTACAGAGAATCGATCGCGAGATCGCAAAATATCCGGCCGACCAGAAACAGTCCGCTGTCATGGCTGCTCTGGCAATTGCCCAGGAGGAACTGGGATGGCTGCCTTCGGAAGCCATCGAGTACGTCGCCAACTACCTCGGCATCGAGCCGATAGCGGCCTACGAAGTTGCCAGCTTCTACAATATGTACGATCTGAAGCCGGTCGGCAAGTACAAGCTGACTGTCTGCACCAATCTGCCGTGCATGCTCTCGGGCGGCGTCGACGCCGGCCAATACCTCAAGGAGAAGCTGGGCATCGATTTCAACGAGACCACCTCCGACGGCAAGTTTACGCTCAAGGAAGGGGAGTGCATGGGCGCCTGCGGCGATGCGCCGGTGATGCTGCTCAACAACCGCCGCATGTGCAGCTGCATGCTGCCCGAGCAAATCGATCAACTGCTGGCGGAGCTCGAATAATGGCTATCCTCGGTGCGATCAAACCGATGCTGACCGTCGGCCTGGACGGGGACAACGCATGGCGGCTTGACGACTACGTCAAGCGCGGCGGCTACAAGGCGCTGAAAAAGGTGCTCGGCGAAAAGATTCCGCCGGCGCAGCTCATCGACGAAGTCAAGAAATCGGGCTTGCGCGGCCGCGGCGGCGCGGGCTTCTCTACCGGCCTGAAGTGGAGCTTCATGCCGAAGGATTACAAGGGCGACAAATACATCGTTTGCAACACCGACGAGGGCGAGCCTGGAACGTTCAAGGACCGTGACATCCTGCGCTACAACCCGCATTCGGTCATCGAAGGGATGATCATCGCGGCTTACGCCGTCGGCGCCGAGCGTGGCTACAACTACATCCACGGCGAGATCTGGGAAATTTACCAGCGCTTCGAACAGGCGCTGGACGAGGCGCGCGCGGCGGGGCTGCTCGGCAAGGATATTTTGGGCTCGGGCTTCGATTTCGAGCTGTTCGCCCATCACGGCTACGGCGCCTATATCTGCGGCGAGGAATCCGCGCTGCTCGAATCCATCGAAGGCAAGAAGGGGCAGCCGCGCTTCAAGCCGCCTTTCCCGGCCAATGTCGGCCTTTACGGCGGGCCGACGACGATCAACAATACCGAGACCTTTGCGGCGGTGCCCTTCGTGCTGAATCTCGGCGCCGACGCCTTTCTCGAAGCGGGCAAGCCCAATAACGGCGGCACCAAGCTGTTCTCGGTTTCCGGCCACGTCAACCGGCCGGGCAACTACGAAGTGCCGCTGGGAACGCCGTTCCCGGTGCTGCTCGAGATGGCCGGCGGCATGCGCGGCGGGCGTGAGCTCAAGGCCTGCATTCCCGGCGGTTCTTCCGCGCCGGTGCTGCCGGGCAAGATCATGATGGACTGCACGATGGACTACGATTCGATCGGTAAGGCCGGATCGATGCTCGGGTCCGGCGCCGTCATCGTCATGGATGAGACGACCTGCATGGTGAAGGCGCTGGAGCGCCTGTCATTCTTCTATTACGAAGAGTCCTGCGGCCAGTGTACGCCCTGCCGCGAAGGCACCAACTGGCTGTACAAGGTGGTGCACCGGATCGAGCATGGACAGGGGCGTGCCGACGACCTGGATCTCCTGCGCAGCGTGACGGCGAACATCATGGGGCGGACGATCTGCGCACTGGGCGACGCGGCGTCGATGCCGGTGCAGAGCTTCGTCCAACATTTCCAGGATGAGTTTGCATACCATATTGAAAACAAGAAGTGCCTGGTTCCGCCGGAAGTTCAGCGTGCAGGCAGCGGCTTCTTCAAGGCAACGGTCTAAGGTAGCGATATGCTAGAAATCGAGATTGACGGCAAATCGGTTCAGGTGCCTCCCGGCAGTACCATCATGGACGCCGCGCAGAAGGTCGGCGCCTATATCCCGCATTTTTGCTACCACAAGAAGCTTTCCATCGCAGCCAACTGCCGGATGTGCCTGGTGCAGGTGGAAAAGGCGCCGAAGCCCCTGCCGGCCTGCGCGACGCCCGTCGCCAACGGCATGAAGGTGTTCACGCATTCCGAGCTGGCGGTGACGGCCCAGAAGGGCGTCATGGAGTTCCTGCTGATCAACCACCCGCTCGATTGCCCGATCTGCGACCAGGGCGGGGAGTGCCAGCTGCAGGATCTGTCGGTCGGCTACGGCGGTACGGTGTCGCGCTACCAGGAAGCCAAGCGAGTGGTCTTCCATAAAAACGTCGGGCCGCTGATTTCCATGCAGGAAATGTCGCGCTGCATCCATTGCACGCGTTGCGTCCGCTTCGGCCAGGAAATCGCCGGGGTCATGGAACTCGGGATGGCCAACCGCAACATGCATTCGGAAATTCAGACCTTCGTCGGCCGCACGGTCGATTCAGAGCTTTCCGGCAACATGATCGACCTCTGTCCGGTTGGCGCATTGACTTCCAAGCCGTTCCGCTACTCGGCGCGCAGCTGGGAGCTGTCGCGCCGCAAGTCGGTGAGTCCGCACGACAGCCTGGGGACGAACCTGACGGTGCAGGTCAAGAACAACCGCGTGATGCGTGTGCTGCCGCGGGAAAACGAGGAAATCAACGAATGCTGGATTTCCGACAAGGACCGCTTCTCCTACGAAGCGCTGAATTCGCCGGAGCGTCTGTTGAAGCCGATGGTCCGTGTCGATGGCGCCTTGCGCGAGGTTGAATGGAACGTGGCGCTCGACTATGTTTCCCATGCGCTGAAGGACATTGCCGCCAAGCACGGTGCAGAAGCGATCGCCGCGCTGGCATCCCCGCACTCGACGCTTGAGGAACTTTACCTGCTGCAGAAACTGACCCGCGCCATGGGCTCGGGGAATATCGACTTCCGTCCGCGCCGCCGTGATTTCTCGTCGGATGGCAAGCGCGCGGGTACCCCGTGGCTGGGCATGAAGATCGCCGACGTTCAGAACCTCGACGCCGTGCTGGTGGTTGGCAGTTTCCTGCGCAAGGATCATCCGCTGTTCGCGCAGCGCCTGCGGCAGTTGGCCAAGAAATCGCGGAAAGTCAGCCTCATTTCGGTGACCGGCGACGATCCTCTGATCAATCTGGCGACGCAGATCGCCGTGGCGCCGCAGCAATTGACGGCGGTTCTGGGCCGCGTGGTAAAGGCCGCGGCGCAGATCCAGGGCGTGGCGGTGACTGCCGGAGTGGAATCCGCTCAGGTCGACGAAGCCACGGTCGCCATTGCCGAAAGTCTGCTGGCCGGCGAGAAAAAAGCAATTTTCCTGGGCAACGTCGCCGAACAGGTCGCCCAGTCGGGGCAACTGCATGCGTTGGCCGCCGAACTGGCGAGGCTCACCGGAGCTAGCCTGGGTTTCATCGGCGAGGCCGCGAACAGTGTCGGCGGTTATGTCGCCGGGGCGTTGCCGACGGCGCTCAACGCCTACGAGATGTTTGTTCAGCCGCGGCAGGCTTATGTCCTGATGGGGCTGGAGCCCGAGTTTGACTGCGTCAATCCTGGTCTGGCGATGGCTGCGTTGCGGCAGGCGGCGCTGACCGTGATGTTGACGCCGTTCAAACATGCCGTGGCGATGGAGTATGCCGATGTGATGCTGCCCGTTGCGCCGTTTGCCGAGACTTCCGGCACCTACGTCAGTACCGAAGGCCGCGTGCAGAGCGTCAGCGGTGTCTGCCGCCCGCAGGGCGAAGCCCGCCCCGGTTGGAAGGTGCTGCGCGTGCTCGGTAATGTCCTGGCGCTGCCGGGGTTCGATTATGAATCGAGCGAGCAGGTGCGGGACGAGATGATCCCCGCGGACACGGCCTTCGTCGAAGGATTGGATAACGGCATCGACTTGCCGCTCTCGCTTGATGCAGGCGCGCCGATGGAACTGCAGCGCGTTGCCGACGTGCCGGTATACCGCACCGACATTCTCGTGCGCCATGCCGCTTCGCTGCAGGAAACAAAAGACGCCGCCGCACCACCGCAGGCGTGCATGAACCCGGTAACGCTGACCGATTTCGGCCTGACGGTCGGCATGCAGATTTGCGCGAGGCAGGATGAGGGGGAGGCCGTATTTGCGGTCGGCATGGATGCCGCCGTGCCCGTGGGGTGCATCCGCATCGCGGCGGCGCACACGGCGACGACGATGCTGGGTGAGATGTTCGGATCGATTAACGTGGAGCGTGCATGATGGTCGAGACGCTACATCAACTGTTGCCCGGTTTCCTGATTCCGTATTTCGACTGGGCGATGCAGCAGGGGCAGAACATTCTCGGCGACTGGTGGCCCTATCTGGTGACCGTCGTGTGGACGGCCGTCAAGGTGATGCTCATCATCGGCCCGCTGCTTCTCGTCGTCGCCTACCTTTCTTTCGTCGAAAGAAAGGTGATCGGCTGGATGCAGATTCGGATCGGCCCCAACCGCGTCGGGCCATGGGGTCTGCTGCAGCCGATCGCCGACGGCATGAAGCTCATGTTCAAGGAAGTGCTAATCCCCGCAGGAGCCGACAAATGGGTTTTCCTGCTCGCGCCGCTGTTTGCCTTCGCTCCGGCGCTGGTGGCCTGGGCCGTCGTGCCGTTCAATGAATTCCTGGTGCTTGCCAACATCAACGCCGGCTTGCTGTACATCATGGCGGTCACGTCGATCAGCGTTTATGGGATCATTCTCGGCGGTTGGGCATCCAACTCGCGCTATGCCTTCCTCGGCGGCATGCGTTCGGCCGCGCAGCTGATTTCCTACGAAGTGGCCATGGGGCTGGCGCTGGTCGTCGTGCTGATGGTGTCGAACAGCCTCAACCTGATCGATATCGTGAAGTCGCAGGGCCGCGGGATGTTCGCCGACATGGGCCTGGGTTTCCTGTCATGGAACTGGCTGCCGCTGCTGCCGATGTTCGTCGTCTATGTGGTGTCGATCATTGCGGAAACCAACCGGGCGCCGTTCGACCTGGCCGAAGGCGAATCGGAAATCGTCGGCTTCCACGTCGAATATTCCGGCATGGGCTTTGCCGTGTTTACGCTGGCGGAATACTCGGCAATGATTCTGTGTTCGACGATGGTAGCGCTGCTGTTCCTAGGCGGCTGGCTGTCGCCGGTGGGCTTCCTGCCCGACAGTATCCTCTGGCTGTTCGCGAAAACGTTCGGGATATTGTTCTTCTACCTGTGGATACGGGCTACCTTCCCGCGTTTCCGCTATGATCAGGTAATGCGCCTCGGCTGGAAGGTGTTCATTCCCGTGTGTCTCATCTGGCTGGCGGTCGTCGGCTGCTGGATGATGTCGCCATGGAATATCTGGAAGTGAGAGGCGAGACATGGGTTCGATGAAAGAAATATTCAACAGCCTCCTGCTCAAGGAGTTGTTCAAGGGGCTGTCGGTGACGGGCCGCTACATGTTTGCCCGCAAGATCACGGTGCGCTATCCGGACGAGAAGACGCCGCTGAGTTTCCGCTTTCGCGGTCTGCATGCCCTGCGCCGTTATCCTAACGGCGAGGAGCGTTGCATTGCCTGTAAATTGTGCGAAGCGGTTTGCCCGGCGATGGCCATCACCATCGAGTCGGCGCAGCGCGAAGATGGGTCGCGCCGCACGACGCGCTACGATATCGATTTGAACAAGTGCATTTTCTGCGGTTTCTGCGAGGAGGCCTGCCCGGTCGACGCCATCGTGGAAACCCGGATTTTCGAATACCACGGCGAAAGCCAAAGCGATTTGTACTATACCAAACCCATGCTTCTGGCCAATGGCGACCGCTACGAGGAAGAGATCGCCGCTGACCGCGAGCTTGACTCGAAATACCGCTAACAGGCGCCGATACGATGGAATTCAGAACCTTCGTCTTTTATTTTCTGGCCACGGTCCTGGTTTTTGCCAGTCTGCGCGTGGTGACCCTGCGCAACCCCGTTCATGCCGCCCTGCATCTGGTGCTGGCCTTTTTCAGCGCGAGCGGCATCTGGGTCCTGTTGCAGGCTGAGTTTCTGGCCATCGCGCTGGTCATGGTCTATGTCGGCGCCGTCATGGTGCTGTTCCTGTTCGTCGTCATGCTGCTCGACATCAACCTGGACCGCTTGCGCGAAGGTTTCTGGCGTTACCTGCCGGTAGGGCTGATCATCGCCCTGCTGATTGTCGCCGAGATGGGATTGGTGCTGTACGTCAATTACGGCGGCGCGCTGGAAAGCGACGTTCCGCAGACCACGGCGAGTTTCAGTAACGTCCAGGCGGTTGGCCGCCTGCTCTTCACGGAATACGTCTACCCGTTCGAACTGGCCTCCGTCGTCCTGCTTCTGGGGATCGTTGCGGCGGTGGCGCTGACTTTGCGCGGAAAACGCAAGAGCAAGTCGGTCAGCCCGTCGCAGCAGGTGTTCGTCAAGGCCAAGAATCGCATCCGTGTGTTGCGGATGCCGGCGGAAACGCGTGACTAAAAGAGAGTGCTCTACATTGTGCGGAATTTTTGAACCGAAGAATGCAGTACGGCAGCGCGAGTGGCTGCCGTCCATGGAAGTGATCAGGGAGGCAACTTGTTAACACTGTCCCATTTTCTGATATTGGGTGCGATTCTGTTTGCGATCAGTATCGTCGGGATTTTCCTGAACCGGAAAAACCTGATCATCCTCCTGATGTCGATCGAGTTGATGCTGCTGGCGGTCAACCTCAATTTCATCGCCTTCTCGCATTACCTGCAGGATCTTGCCGGGCAGATTTTCGTATTTTTCGTCCTGACCGTGGCGGCGGCCGAATCGGCCATCGGCCTCGCGATTCTCGTCGTGCTGTTCCGTAACCTCAAGACCATCCATGTGGATGATCTGGACAGCCTGAAGGGTTGAGAACATGGAAATGCAAAAACTCTACCTGCTCGTGCCCATGGCGCCGTTGCTCGGCGCTATCGTCGCCGGCCTGTTCTGCCGCCTGATTCCGCGCTGGCTGGCGCATACGGTGACCATCGCCGGCGTGGGTATCGCCTTCATCGCTTCGGTGTTCATCTTCCAGGATGTCATGGCCGGCAACACCTTCAACGGCACGGTTTACCAGTGGCTTTCCTCGGGCGACTACACCTTCCAAGTCGGGTTCCTGATCGATCCGCTGACGGTCACCATGATGCTGGTGGTGAACTTCGTGTCGCTGATGGTGCACATATACACCATCGGCTACATGCATGACGACCCTGGCTACAACCGGTTTTTCAGCTACATCTCGCTGTTCACCTTCTCCATGCTGATGCTGGTGATGAGCAACAACTTCATGCAGCTGTTCTTCGGCTGGGAGGCCGTCGGCCTGGTTTCCTATCTGCTGATCGGCTTCTGGTATACGCGCCCGACAGCCATCTTCGCCAACATGAAGGCGTTCCTGGTCAACCGCGTCGGCGATTTCGGTTTCGTTCTCGGGATCGGCCTGGTGCTGGCGCATTTCGGAACACTGGACTACCAGCCGGTTTTCGCCGGTGCGAAAGATCTGGCCAGCGCGACGATTACGCTGGTCCCCGGGGTGGAGTGGGGAACGGTTTCCCTGATGAGCGTGATTTGCATCCTGCTGTTCATCGGCGCGATGGGCAAGTCGGCGCAAGTGCCCCTGCATGTCTGGCTGCCGGATTCGATGGAAGGCCCGACGCCGATCTCCGCGCTGATCCACGCGGCGACCATGGTGACGGCCGGTATTTTCATGGTGTCGCGCATGTCGCCGCTGTTCGAGCTTTCCGACGCGGCCCTGTCATTCGTTATCGTCATCGGCGCGATCACCGCCCTGTTCATGGGTTTCCTCGGCATCATCCAGAACGACATCAAGCGGGTCGTGGCGTACTCCACGCTTTCCCAACTGGGCTACATGACGGTGGCTCTGGGTGCGTCGGCCTATTCCGTGGCGATCTTCCACCTGATGACGCACGCCTTCTTCAAGGCGCTGCTGTTCCTGGCGGCCGGCTCAGTCATCATCGGCATGCACCACGATCAGGACATCCGCAACATGGGCGGTTTGCGCAAATACATGCCGATTACCTGGCTGACTTCGCTGATCGGCTCGCTGGCCCTGATCGGAACGCCGTTCTTTGCCGGTTTCTACTCGAAGGATTCGATCATCGAGGCGGTGGCCCTGTCGAAGATTCCCGGATCGGGGTTCGCGTATTTTTCGGTAATGGCCGGGGTCTTCATCACCGCGTTCTATTCGTTCCGCATGTATTTCCTGGTGTTCCACGGCGAGGAGCGTTTCGGGAAAGTGCATCACGGACACGGCGAGGCGCACGCGCACGGCGATGCACACGGCAGCGATCATCACGACGACAAGGCTCCAGTGGAAGAACACCATGGACTCGCTCCCGGCCAGAAACCGCATGAGACGCCCTGGGTGGTTACGCTGCCGCTTGTGCTTCTAGCGATACCGTCCGTCATCATCGGCTATCTGACTATCGAGCCGATGCTCTATGCCGGTTTCTTCAAGGACGCCATTTTCGTCGATGCCAATGCGCATCCGGTGATGAAAGAACTGGCGCACCATTTCCAGGGCGCCGTCGCCATGGCGACCCATTCGCTGACCTCGCCCGTGCTTTGGCTGGCCGTGGCCGGCGTGGTCCTGGCCTGGTTCTTCTACCTCAAGCAGCCCGGCATTCCGGCGGCGATCAAGTCGGCCTGCGCGCCGATCTATACCGTGCTTGAGAATAAATACTACTTCGACAAGTTCAATGAGGTGGTGCTTGCCGGTGGTGCACGTTTGCTTGGAAAGGGGCTGTGGAAGGGGGGAGATGCCGGGGTGATCGATGGCTTGATCGTCGGCGGGGCCGTGCGGGTGGTGAATGGCGTGGCCATGCTGGTGCGCCTGTTCCAGTCCGGCCATATCTATCACTATGCCTTCACGATGATCATCGGTGTCTGCGCGCTCCTTTCCTTCTGGATCCTCCGCACCTGAACTGAATAACGACTGGGAACAATATGTCAGGATTGCCGCTTCTCTCGCTAGCCATCTGGGTTCCGATTTTTGCCGGTTTTGTCGTGCTGCTGACCGGCAGCGACAGGAATGCCGCGCTGGCCCGCGCGATTGCCCTGGTGGGCGCCATTGCCGGCCTGCTGGTGACGCTGCCGCTTTATACCGGATTCGACACAGCGACCGCCGCCATGCAGTTCGTCGAGCGGCACCCGTGGATTACCCGTTTCAACATGGAGTATTACCTGGGAGTTGACGGCATTTCGATGCTGTTCGTCATCCTGAACAGCTTCATCACGGTCATCGTCGTGCTGGCCGGCTGGCAGGTGATCTCAAGCAAGGTGGCCCAGTACAACGCCGGCTTCCTCATCATGTCGGGTTTGTTGAACGGGATTTTCGCCGCGCTGGACGGAACGCTCTTCTACGTCTTCTTCGAGGCGTCCTTGATTCCGTTGTACATCATCATCGGCGTGTGGGGTGGGCCGAGGCGTGTCTATGCGGCCTTCAAGTTCTTCCTGTTTACGCTGATGGGGTCGTTGCTGTTCCTGCTGGCGCTGATTTATCTGTTCCTGTCTTCGGGCAGCTTCAACATCCTGGATTGGCATCAGCTGCCGCTGCCCATGCAGTCCCAGACCTGGCTGTTCTTCGCCTTCCTGGCGGCGTTCGCCGTCAAGGTGCCGATGTGGCCGGTGCATACATGGTTGCCCGATGCGCACGTCGAGGCTCCGACGGGCGGCTCCATCGTTCTTGCGGCGATTGCCCTGAAGCTTGGCGCGTATGGTTTCCTGCGCTTCTCCCTGCCCATCGCGCCCGATGCCGCGCATGAATATGCCTGGCTGATTCTGGCGCTGTCGCTGATCGCGGTGGTTTATATCGGTTTCGTCGCCCTGGTGCAGGAGGACATGAAAAAGCTCGTCGCTTATTCCTCCATCGCGCACATGGGGTTCGTGACGCTCGGCTTCTTCATTTTCAGCCCGCTGGGGATCGAAGGCGCGCTGATCCAGATGGTGTCGCACGGCTTTGTGGCCGGCGCCATGTTCTACTGCATCGGCGTGATGTACGACCGGGTGCATTCGCGGCTGATCGTCGATTACGGCGGTGTGGTCAACACCATGCCCAAGTTTGCCGCTTTCTTCATGCTTTTCGCCATGGCCAATGCCGGCCTGCCAGCGACGTCAGGCTTCGTCGGCGAGTTCATGGTGATCCTGGCTTCCGTCAAATTCAATTTCTGGGTGGCGTTCGCTGCAGCCACGACCCTGATCCTCGGCGCGGCCTATACGCTCTGGATGTACAAGCGGGTGGTTTTCGGCGCGGTGGGAAATCATCACGTCGAGGAACTGACCGATATCACGCCGCGCGAATTCCTGGTGCTCGCTCTCCTAGCCATCGGCGTGCTGGTCATGGGTCTGTATCCGCAGCCATTTACCGAAGTCATGCACACGTCGGTCAATGAACTGCTGCAGCATATCTCCGTAAGCAAGATTCAATAATTGGTACTCGCTATGACGCTTGCCGAAATGCAATTTGTTCTGCCCGATCTGCGCATTGTCAGCGCCGAGATATTCGTACTGGCGATGACCTGCGTGATCCTGATCGCTGATTTGTTTGTCGAGAGCAAGGAACGGACGCTGACCTATATCCTGACGCAGCTGACGTTGATCGGCGCCGCGGCCATCACGTTCGGCGTGAGCACCGAGGGGATCAACTATACGTTCAGCAACATGTTCGTCAGCGACATGCTGGCAGATGTCCTGAAGGTGATGGTCTATATCAGTGTCATGGCCGTTCTCTTCTATTCCCGAGCCTACGTGATCGAGCGGCCGCAAATGGCGAGGGGGGAGTTCTATGCCCTGGGGCTGTTTGCCACGCTGGGCATGATGGTCATGATTTCGGCCAGCCACTTCCTGACGGTCTATATCGGCATCGAGATCCTGTCGTTGGCCCTTTACGCCATGGTGGCCCTGAACCGTGATTCGGTTGCCTCGACCGAAGCGGCGATGAAGTATTTCGTGCTCGGAGCGCTGGCTTCGGGTTTGCTGCTCTACGGGATGTCGATGGTTTACGGCGCTACGGGATCGCTGGAGATTGCGACAGTGTCGGAGCGCCTTTTCAGCGGTGAAGGCGACAGAATCATCCTGTCGTTCGGCCTCGTGTTCCTGATTGCCGGCATTGCCTTCAAACTGGGCGTCGTGCCTTTCCACATGTGGATTCCGGATGTGTATCACGGCGCTCCCACGGCCGTGACGCTGTTCATCGCCAGCGCGCCGAAACTGGCAGCTTTCGCCGTCGTCATCCGGGTGCTGGTCAACGGGATGTTCCTCGTTTCGCACCACTGGCAGATGATGTTCCTGATTCTCGCCGTGTTGTCGATGGCTGTCGGCAATTTCGCGGCGATCGCGCAGACCAATATCAAGCGCATGCTGGCGTATTCGGCCATTTCGCACATGGGATTCATGCTTTTGGGCATGGCGACAGGGGTCATCGAAGGAAATCCACGCTTTATCATCAACGCCTACGGTTCATCGATGTTCTACATCGTGACTTACGTTCTGAGCAGCCTAGGGGCCTTCGGCACCATTCTCCTGCTGTCCAGGGCGGGATTTGAATCCGATGAGATCCGCGATTTTGCGGGCCTCAACAAACGCAGCCCCTGGTTTGCCGCGGTCATGATGATGATGATGTTCTCCATGGCCGGAATTCCCTTCTTCGTCGGATTCTTCGCCAAGTTCTCGGTGTTGCAGGCCGTCATTCTTACCCGGCAGTACTGGCTGGCGATCCTGGCCGTATTCTTCTCGCTGGTGGGGGCTTATTATTATCTGCGGGTGGTCAAGGTCATGTATTTCGACCCACCGACGAGTGACGCCGCCATCAAGACGACGGTCGATGTGAAACTGCTGATTTCCATAAATGGACTGGCGGTGGCGCTGATCGGCATATTGCCGGACAGATTGATGATGCTTTGCGTGAATAGTCTGCGCACGTCGATTTCCTTCTACTAAACAGGCTTGCGATTTTGCTTGAATGCCCCGGTAACGTCGGGGCATTTTCATATCGACGGAAACCTTGGATGACTGACATGAATAAGGATGAATGCTCCCACCTGGCCGAAATGCAGCTTGAAAGTACCCAACTCTATCGCGGCCGGCTGCTTGACGTTCGTTTTGATACGGTTCTTCTGCCAGACGGGAAAAAGGCGACACGTGAGTATGTCAGGCACCAGGGGGCGGCGGTCATCATTCCGGTCCTTGACGACGGAAAATTGATCTTCGAAAAGCAGTTCCGCTATCCTTTGGGGCAGGCGTTGGTAGAGTTCCCGGCTGGCAAGATCGACCCCGGTGAAGCGGCCCTGAACACAGCGGAGCGCGAGCTTCTCGAGGAAACGGGGTTCGTTGCCCGTGAGTGGCGGCATCTTGGCCTCATGCATCCCTGCGTAGGCTACTCGGATGAGCGGATCGAAATCTTCATGGCGCGCGGATTACGCCGTCAGGCGGAACAGAATCTCGATCACGGCGAGTTTCTCGATGTGTTCGAGCTATCGCTGGATGACGCGCTGGACGCTGTGCGCGATGGGGCGATTACCGATGGAAAGACGATCACGGCACTTTTCTGGGCCGAGAAGATCCTTCGATCAGGGTGGTAGCTTGCCGCGAGAGATCCGGCAGGGACGCCTTTTTTAGGACTATTTTCATCCCGAGATTGACCTGGGTCGGTGCTCCCGGTAGAATGCGCCCTTCTTCGGGGCGTAGCGCAGCCTGGTAGCGCATCTGCTTTGGGAGCAGAGGGTCGTGAGTTCGAATCCCACCGCCCCGACCAGTTGTACTGTAGTGATGCGTTATTATAGGGATAGCCCCTTGAGTTTCGTACTCTGCGCCCGTAGCTCAACCGGATAGAGCACCGGCCTTCTAAGCCGGGGGTTGTGAGTTCGAGTCTCGCCGGGCGTGCCAATTTTAGTGCGTCACGAGCTTCATCAGTGGCGGCGGTAGCTCAGTCGGTAGAGCAACGGATTGTGATTCCGTGGGTCGTGGGTTCGATCCCCATCCGTCGCCCCTTCCTCGCTAGGAAGGATGGTGTCTTTTGCCTTGGAATGGGCAATTGCGGCAAGTCCGGGCTGTTTTATCCAAAACAGAACAACAAATCCGGTTTGACAACCGGCAATCGTCTGACTATCTTCAGACCATACACTACAAAAGCACGCCCGATTCGGTCGAAGCCGGCATTCTTGGGCTCATCCAGTGCTTACTCTCCGGCCGGATGAAGGCGCCAGTCATCGCAGTAGCGGGAAGGTTAACAACGACTGGATCTTTCTTCCTGTTCCCAGTGTCCTAGGGAAGTTTGAGGCATGTCATTTTGCGGATCTAATGCCTATGGTATCATCTGCCCCCTCATGTGTTTTGGGTATGACGAGCATGGTCCGCTGGCATGCCGTTGTCTCTGATTTGCCGATATTTCTAGAGTCTTCGTTTGTTTGTGTACTTTTTCACTTGTTGCTGCCTGTCCCGGTGCTAACCTTTCCAGCGTGAAATGGGTACTGATGCCGACCTCGAATAGGAAGAAGGTCGGGCCAGCTGGAATGTCTGTCTGAGATTCGGAGTAAGCAAGGGAAGGTAGTTATGATCAAAGTGTTCAGCCATTGGATTCACTGGAAAACGATTGTTCAGGTCGTTCTGGATATATTTGCTCCCGTTGCTTGTGTAGTGCTTGCCGTTGTGTTCCTGGGAATCGGCGGGGGGCAGGCTAACCTGGAAGTCGTTGTTACCTATGCCGTCATTTACGCACTGGTGATGGTGGCGTTCAACTGCTGGCTGGGTTTGTACAATCGAGGTTACGACCGTACCCTGGCGCAAACGCGTGCACGCGCACAATTTTCGCTGGTGATGTCCATTCCGATCGCCTACGGGGTGTTCACCTTGCTGTCGCTTGTGGATGGCAACCAGATGGTGCTTCTGTTGTCCGGGTTCGCGGCGTTGGTCGGAACGCTGGCGCAGCGGGTCTATAGCATGCGCAGCCATACCGGGGCGCTGATGGTCAATCGCGTCATGATTTTCGGCGCCGGTTCGGAAGCCCGGGCCGTTGGCAAGGTCCTCAAAAAGTCGGCTCCGGATATCCAGATCGTCGGTTTTTATCCTGGCGCCTCGGAGAGCGAGCTTCGGGTTCCGGAGCAATTGTTGCTGCCGCGCACGAGTTCCTTGTCGGAAACAGCCTATAGCCTGAACGTCAATGAGATCATCATTGCCGTCCAGGAACGCCGGGGTGGCGTTTTGCCGTTGCGCGAGCTGCTTGACTGCAAATTGTCGGGGGTCAATATCCTGGACCTGGCAAGCTATTTCGAACGCGCGCTGGGCCAGATCCGCCTGGATTCGCTCAAGGTGGGCTGGTTGATTTTCAGCGAGGGCTTCAGGCAGGGCTGGTCGCGGACGTTTGTCAAGCGGCTGTTCGATATCGTCGCCGCGGGCATTCTGTTGCTGCTGGCGCTTCCCGTCATGCTGATCACGGCGCTGTTGATTGGCCTGGAGGATGGATTTCCTATCTTCTACAAGCAGGAGCGTGTTGGATTGAATGGCCGTTTGTTCAATGTCATCAAGTTCCGCAGCATGCGCAAGGATGCCGAAAGCGATGGAAAACCCCGTTGGGCCACGGCCAATGACGACCGTATCACCCGCATCGGGCGGATCATCCGCAAGCTTCGCATCGACGAATTGCCTCAGCTGTACAGCGTTTTGAAAGGCGACATGAGCATGGTGGGGCCGCGGCCGGAAAGACCGTATTTCGTCGATCAACTGACTCGCGATATCCCGTTTTATGCCGTCCGCCACAGTGTCAAGCCTGGAGTGACCGGTTGGGCACAGGTCAGCTACCACTATGGGGCCTCGGTCGACGATTCCATCCAGAAGCTCCAATATGACCTGTATTACGTCAAGAACCACACGCTGTTTTTGGATATCGTCGTTCTTTTCGAGACCGTCGGCGTCGTTCTGACAGGCAGGGGCGCTCAATAGAATAGGCCAGACCGGGATTTGCGCGTCTTTGCAGCCATTGTCTTGATGCGCGACTTTCTTGAGTAATGTCATAGGACCCGGCCGCCCGGCAGGGCCAAAGTGGAGCGTTTTCTCAGGTGGGATCTGGCGTAGAGACAATCAGAATCTGGAGCTATGGACTGGCTGGCTTCGCTTATGCGGTTTTTGCCATTTATCGTTCCTCCAGCTGGCAGACAAGTGAACAGAGCCGGGCTCTGTTCGTTGTCGTTGCGCTGAGTGCGTTCTGGGGTATCGTCAGTTTAGCCTATGCCCTGACGGGTTATCCTCTCTTTCAGTTGGGAAGCTTGCTGGCGGATATCCTGCGGTATGGGAGCTGGTTCGGTTTCCTGCTGGTGTTGCTCAAGCCCGAGCCGGAGTTGCCGCGCGCAGCGCTGTCGCGCTGGAAGGGCATGGCCGCCATTGCCGCATTCCTGGTGCTGCTGGGGGTCGTCGCGCTGATCCTGGGCGTGCTCAATGTCTCCGACTATATCCCGCCGCACCGTTTGATTCTGATCGATTATCTGGGAATGACGGTATTTTCCATTGTCCTTGTCGAACGGCTGCTGACAAGCGTTCCCCATGATCTTCGCTGGAGCATCAAGCCGCTTTGCCTCGGGGTCGGAGGCGCGGTTCTCTTCGATTTGTATCTTTATTCGGATGCCCTTCTCTTCAATCGCCTGGATACGGATGCTTTCAGCATTCGTGGATTTGTCCACGCGCTGGCGGTTCCTCTAGTGGCCGTATCGACTTCGCGCAGCCGGGACTGGAAGAAGCGGCTGGTGCTCTCCCAGCGCGCGGCTTTGCAGTCGGCCTCGCTTGTCATGATCGGGGTTTATCTGCTTTTCATGTCGGCGGCGGGTTACTACGTCCGTTATTTTGGCGGCGAGTGGGGGCGCGCCGTTCAGCTCGCGCTGCTTTTCGCGGCACTGATGCTGTTGGTGTTTTTGAGCCTGTCGGGCGCCATGCGGGCAAAATTCCGTGTGCTGGTTGGCAAGCATTTCTTCACCTACCGCTACGACTATCGGGAGGAGTGGCTACGGTTTACCAGTACGTTGGCCGCTCAGGACGGCTTTCGGGAGATGGGGCAGCATGTCATCAAGGGATTGGCCGATCTGGTCGAGAGTCCGGCGGGTTCGCTTTGGCTCAAGAATCCTTCCGGACATTTTTATGCCCAGGCAGCTTGTTGGAATATGCCGGTTTCTCCGGTGACGGAGGCCGCGGACAGCAGTTTATGCACATTCATGAGGGAAAGCGGATGGATCATCAATCTTGAAGAATACCGTTCCGTCCCGCAGCGTTACGAAAATCTGGAGCTTCCGGCATGGATAACCGGAATTCCGAATGTCTGGATGGTCGTCCCCCTGGCTGTCGGCAGCGACATGATCGGTTTCGTCATTCTCGCCACAGCCCGGGCCGAGCTGGATGTCGACTGGGAGGTAAAGGATCTGCTGAAAACGGCCGGCCGCCAGGCGGGAGCTTTTCTCGGGCAGATGCAGGCCACGGAAGCCCTGCTTGAAGTTCGCAAATTCGATGCTTTCAACCGGATGTCCGCTTTTGTCGTGCATGACCTGAAAAACATCGTGGCGCAACTGTCGCTGATGCTGAAAAACGCGGAACGCCACCGGGACAATCCCGAGTTTCAGAAAGACATGTTGATGACCGTCGAGCATTCGGTCGAACGGATGCGTCACCTGATGATGCAGTTGCGCGAAGGAACCACGCCGGTGGATAGCCCGCGCGGCGTGGAGCTGGCTGCCGTGATCCGCCGCATCCAGACGGCCAAATTGAGCCAGGGGCGCGAAGTGGAAGTCAATCTGGCGGACAAGATCCATACCAAAGGGCATGAGGATCGGCTGGAGCGGGTGATTGGCCACATTGTCCAGAATGCGCTGGATGCCACGGAGCAAGGAGGACAGGTCAAGGTAGCGCTCGAAAAACAAAAAGAAAGCGCGCTGATCGTCGTCGAGGACACCGGATACGGCATGAGCCCCGAATTCATCAGGGAGAGGCTCTTCAAACCCTTCCAGACGACCAAGCCGGCGGGAATGGGAATTGGTGCCTATGAGAGTTTTCAATATATTCAAGAGCTTGGCGGGAAAGTGGCCGTCGATAGCGAAGTCAATGTCGGAACGCGGGTCAGCCTGTCGCTGCCGCTGTTCGAGGCAAAAATCGAAGCAGATTCGAACTTTGGAGTTTCAGTATGAGTTCTGAGAAATTACGTCCGCTATTGATCGTCGAGGATGATCCGGCGCTGCAGAAACAGATCCGCTGGGCATTCGATCAGTATGAAACGCTTACCGCCGCCGACCGCGAGAGCGCGCTGAATCAGGTTCGCCGTCATCAGCCGCCAGTTGTGACGATGGATCTCGGGCTGCCGCCCGATCCCGATTCCGTCTCGGAGGGATTCAGGCTTCTTGAGGAGATCCAGGTGCTTGCGCCGGAAACCAAGGTGATCGTTCTGACCGGGCAGAACGATCGAAGCAATGCGCTACGCGCCATTTCGCTGGGTGCCTACGATTTTTTTGCCAAGCCGTTTGAAATCGACATGCTGGGGTTGACGATCGATCGCGCATATCGGCTCTACGACCTGCAGCAAGAAAATCTCCGTCTTCAGCTCATGCATCAGCCTGACGTGCTGGCCGGGCTGATTACCCGCGACCCGGAACTGCTGCGCGTTTGCCGGACCGTGGAAAAAGTGGCGGTCAGCGATGCGACAGTGATGGTTCTCGGCGAGAGCGGCACCGGGAAGGAACTGATTGCGCGCGGCGTCCATGCTGCCTCGTCGCGCCGAAAGGAGCGCTTCATTGCCATCAACTGCGCCGCCATTCCGGAAAATCTGCTGGAAAGCGAATTGTTCGGATATGAAAAGGGGGCATTTACCGGTGCCGTAAAAACTACTCCCGGAAAAATCGAGGTGGCCAATAATGGCACCCTGATGCTCGACGAGATCGGCGACATTCCCATGTCGTTACAGGCGAAACTGCTGCGATTTTTGCAGGAGCGGGTCATCGAGCGCATTGGCGGCCGCCAGGAGATTTCAGTCGATGTCAGGATCGTCTGTGCGACGCACCAGAATCTCAAGAATCTGATCAAGGAAGGAAGATTCCGTGAGGATTTGTATTACCGCCTTGCGGAAATCGTAGTGAATCTTCCTCCCCTGCGGGAACGCCAGGCAGACGCAGTTCTGCTGGCGCATGCGTTCGTGCGCCGGTTTTCCGACGAATACAAGCGTAGCGGCATGACGATGCGGGAGGACGTGATTCGCGCCATCGAGCAGCATTCCTGGCCTGGCAATGTCCGTGAGCTGGAAAATTGCATCAAGCGCGCGGTTATCATGGCCGACGGCAATCAGATTACGCTGGAAGATATCGGCTTGAGTTCCGCCGAGAATGACGAAGATGTCACACTCGATTTGCGTCAGGCGCGAGAAAATGCCGAGAAGCGAGTCATCATCACCGCGCTCAGCCGCGCCGACGGAAACGTGTTGCGCGCGGCGGAAATGCTGGGAGTCAGCCGGCCGACGCTATATGACTTAATGTATCGTTACGGATTAAAATGACATCCTGATTTGCCCCTCTTTATTTAATGGGAATACTATGAAAAAAAGTAGGCCTTTCGGCTTTGCCTCTGTCTCCGTGCTCGCGATGGCTCTGGCACTGGCGGCATGCGGCAGTAAAGACAATCCGGAGGCGCTTATGGCTTCCGCCAAAGAGTATTTGGCCAAGAACGATAACAAGGCGGCCGTCATCCAGCTCAAAAACGTCCTCCAGAGCAAGCCTGATCTGGCGGAAGCCCGCTTCCTGCTGGCCAAGGCGATGCTTGAAAGCGGTGATCCGGCGGCGGCAGACGTCGAATTGCGTAAAGCCGCGGACCTCAAATATTCCCCGGATCAGGTCATTCCGTTGCAGGCGAGGACATTGCTGATGCTCGGACAGACTCCCAAGGTGGAGGATCTGGCGAAATCGCAGTTGACTTCCCCGGAGGCCAAGGCGGATTTGCAGACGACCGTGGGCCGGGCTTATCTTGCGCAGGCCAAGCTGGACGCCGCCCAGAAGGCGTTTGACACAGCGATTGCCGCTGTTCCTGATTATGGGCCTGCCGTATTCGGTCAAGCCAGAATCAAGGCCGTCAACCGGGACTTCCTCGGGGCGATTGCCCTGCTCGATTCAGTATTGGCAAAGGATCCCAATTTTTACGAGGCGCTTCAGTTCAAAGGCGATCTTTTGACGATCCAGGGCAAACCGGACGAAGCCATCAGCATCTACCAGCAGGTCCTGCAGATTCGCCCCGAATTCGTGCCCGCCCGCGCTTCGCTGATATCGCGCTATATGGAAACGGGGAATCTGGACGAGGCCGCCAAGCAGTTCGATCTCATGAAGAAGGGGGCGCCGTCGAATCCGCAGACGACGTATGTCCAGGCGGAGTTGCTCTATCGGCAGAAAAAATTCCTGGAAGCGCGCCAGGCCATCGCGCAGCATCTGAAGAACAGCCCGGGCAGCCTGCAAGGACAACAGCTTGCCGGGTTGATAGAAGTGGAACTCAAGTCATATGCGACCGCCGAGAATTATCTTTTGGCAGTGCTGCCAAAATCTTCCGACCTGAGCATGGCGCGCCGAGCCCTGATTATGACTTACCTGCGGAGCGGGCAACCGAGCAAGGCGCTCAGCATTCTGCAGCCCGTACTGGACAAGATCGGCAACAACTCGGACATGCTTGCCCTCGCTGGTGAAGTCTTCATGCAGAACGGCGAGACCGAAAAAGCGGGCACTTACTTTGCCAAGGCGGCAGCGCTGGATCCGGGAAACACCAGGAAACAGACATCCGTCGCCTTGTCGCACCTGGCCAAGGGCGATGTCGAAACCGCTTACAAGGAGTTGGAGTCAGTGGCCTTGAGCGACCCGGGAACCAAGGCTGACATGGCGCTGGTGGCCGCGCAGCTCAAGAGCCGCAAGTTCGATCAGGCCCTGAAATCCATCTTGAGCCTGGAGAAAAAGCAGCCGGAGAATCCTCTCGTCGATAACTTGCGGGGTATTGCCTACCTTGGCAAAGGGGATTTCAAGACGGCGAAACAGCATTTTGAAAAGGCGCTGGCAAAAAATCCGGCCTATTTCCCGGCCGCGGCCAGTCTCGCCAGAATGGACGTGGCCGACCGGAGGCCCGATGACGCCAGGAAACGTTTCGAGAGTGTGGTGGCCAAGGATCCGAGGAATACGCAGGCCTGGTTGGCCTTGGCGGAACTGCAGGCCAAGTCCGGGGGCAAACCCGAAGAAGTCGCTGGCCTGATCGGCAAGGCCATCACGGCGGATCCGACGAACGTGCCTGCGCGTCTGGAGCTGATCAACCTGTATATCGGCACCCAGGAGCCAAAAAAGGCCATCGCAACGGCGCAGGAAGCGCTGGGCGCCCTGCCGGACAACACGGCGATCCTAGATGCCATGGGCCGGGCGCAGCAGGCCTCCGGAGACAGCAATCAGGCCTTGGCCACCTACGGCAAACTGGCGACGCTGCTGCCCAGTTCCGTACAGCCATACTTGCGCATGGCGGAGATTCACTGGGCGGCGAAGAACAAAGAGGAGGCCATGCGGAGTCTGCAGAAAGGGCTGTCGGTGAAACCGGACTCGATCGAAGTGCAGCGCGGAATCCTCATGATCGATCTGGACGCCAACAGGACTCCCCAGGCGGTGGCGACCGCGCGCAATATCCAGAAGCAGAATCCCAAAAATCCCGTGGGATATACGCTCGAAGGCGACATCTATGTGCTTTCGAAATCCTGGAAAGAAGCCGCCGAGGCCTATCGCAACGGGATAGGGAAGACGGACGATGCCAGCCTTGCCATCAAGCTGCATGCCGTGCTCGCTTCGCAGGGCGCCCAAGGCGATTCGACCATGCTGGGAGATGCGGGCAAGTTTGCCGACCGCTGGATGAGCGAACATCCGAAGGACTCCCGTTTCCGCCTCTACATGGCGGAGTCGGCGCGCGGCCAGAAGAACTATCCGGAGGCCATCAAGCACTATCGGATTCTGCTGGACAGCCAGCCGAACAATCCGGCGCTCCTGAACAATCTGGCATGGATCATGGGCCAGACCAAGGATCCCAAAGCGCTGGAATATGCCGAGAAAGCCTACAAGCTGGCGCCCGAACAGCCCAGCGTGGCCGATACGCTGGGGAGCCTGCTGGTCGCCAAAGGGGACGTCAATCGCGGAATAGAGCTCTTGAAGAAGGCCTATTCACTGGCGCCAAAAGACCCCATGATCCAGCTCAATTATGCCAAAGGCCTTATCAAGGCCGGGGATCGGGCCGAGGCGAAAAAACAGTTGGAAGAGCTGTCGGCGTACGGCGAAAAATTCGTGGCCTATAACGAGGTAAAGGATTTGCTGCAGCGTCTTCAATAAAAACGATCAGTCGCAGATTAGTAAAGGAAAGTCATGACAACAGTTGCAGTCGTTGGTTTGGGTTATGTCGGGTTGCCTCTCGCCGTTGAGTTCGGTAAAAAATGGCGGACGATCGGTTTCGATTTGTCGGCGGCCAAGGTGGCGAGCTACAAAAAATTCGTCGATCCGACGGGCGAAGTGAGCACCGAGGATCTTAAGGCAGCCAAGCATCTTGAAGTGGGGTGCGATCCGGCGGCGCTGGCGCAAGCCGATTTCATCGTCGTTGCCGTGCCGACGCCAGTCGATATCGCGCATCAGCCGGATTTCACGCCGCTGGTCGGTTCGTCGACTTCGGTGGGCCGGAACCTGAAACGCGGCGCAACCGTCGTTTTCGAATCGACGGTTTATCCGGGAGCCACCGAAGAGGTTTGTATTCCGATCATCGAGAAAGAATCGGGAATGAAGTGGAAGCAGGATTTCTTCGTCGGCTATTCGCCCGAGCGGATCAATCCTGGCGACAAGGAACGCACGCTGACGAAGATCGTCAAGGTCGTTTCCGGCGATACTCCTGAAACGCTTGAGCGTGTTCGGAGCATGTACGGGAGCATCATTACGGCGGGCGTTTATCCGGCGTCGAGCATCAAGGTGGCCGAGGCCGCCAAGGTCATCGAAAATACGCAGCGCGATCTGAACATCGCCCTGATGAACGAACTGGCCATCATTTTCGACCGGATCGGCATCGATACCCTGGAGGTCTTGAAGGCCGCGGGAACCAAATGGAATTTCCTGCCATTCCGGCCAGGCCTCGTCGGCGGCCATTGCATCGGCGTCGATCCGTACTATCTGACGCACAAGGCGGAGATGCTGGGCTACCATCCTGATGTCATTCTCGCAGGCCGTCGCATTAATGATGGCATGGGGAAATTCGTTGCCGAGCAGACGGTCAAAAACCTGGTGCGCAACGGCTGGCAGGTCAAGGATGCGCCGATCATCGTCCTTGGCCTGACTTTCAAGGAAGACTGCCCGGATCTGCGTAACTCGCGTGTCATCGACGTGATCGACGAACTGCGTTCCTATGGCGCCAACGTCATCGTCCATGATCCTGTGGCGGATGTTGAGGAAGCGCACCACGAGTACGGCGTCGATCTGCAGAAGAAATGGGAAGATCTGCCGCAGGCCGCGGCGATCGTGGCTGCCGTCGGGCACAAGGAGTTCAAGAGTCGGCCGCTGACCGATTTTTCGGCCAAGCTGCAGAAAAACGGCGTGGTGACCGATGTGAAAAGCATGTTCGATGAAGCCGGGCTAAAGGCGTTGGGAGTGACGGTGTGGCGGCTCTGAGTCCTGCTTTCGACCAACTCTGCCGGCGCTTGGCGGAAACACCAGCGCGCTGGCTGGTCACCGGGTGCGCCGGTTTCATCGGCTCGCATCTGGTCGAGACCTTGCTTAAACTCGATCAACACGTTGTCGGTCTCGATAATTTCGCGACCGGGCATCGAAAGAATCTCACCGAGATCCGCGAAGCGGTATCGCCCGGCCAGTGGCAGAGATTCCGCTTTGTCGAGGGCGATATCTGCAAACCGGAAGATTGCGGCGAGGTCTGCCGGGATATCGACTACGTCCTGCATCAGGCGGCGCTGGGCTCGGTTCCGCGTTCCCTGGCCAATCCGCAGGCAACCAACGCGGCAAATATCGATGGTTTTCTGAACATGCTGGTCGCCGCGCGCGATGCCAAGGTCAAGCGCTTCGTCTATGCCGCGTCCAGCTCGACCTATGGCGACCATCCCGCCCTGCCTAAGGTTGAGGAGAATATCGGCCGGCCGTTGTCGCCTTACGCCGTGACCAAGCTGGTCAACGAGATTTATGCCGAGGTGTTTGGCCGCTGCTATGGATTCCCCTCGATCGGCTTGCGCTACTTCAATGTGTTTGGCCCACGCCAGGATCCGGAGGGCGCCTATGCCGCGGTGATACCGCGCTGGACGCGCGCGATGCTGCTGGGCGACGAGATCACGATCAACGGCGACGGCGAAACCAGCCGCGATTTCTGCTTTGTCGCCAATGCCGTGCAGGCTAATCTCCTGGCCGCTACCATGGAAAATCCCGAGGCCATCGGCCAAGTTTATAACGTTGCCGTAAACGACAGAACGACTCTGACGCATCTGTTCGAATTGCTGCGTGACGCGTTGGCGAAAAACTGTCCCGAGCTTGCGGCAGTGAAACCGATTTACCGCGATTTCAGGGCCGGCGACGTCAGGCATTCGCAGGCAGATATCGCCAAGGCCGCGCGATTGCTCGGTTATGCGCCAACCCATCGTCTCGCTGACGGAATCTGTGAAGCCATGCCCTGGTACGTGGCGCGTTTTTCAGCGGACACGAAGAGCGGAGCGTGATCGTGAAAACGATGAAGTATTGCCGGAAAGTTTTGTGGACATTCGCGCCGTTTTTCCTGTTGTCCACCGGAACGCTGGCCTTTGCGGCAGACAATACGCCGCGGGGCAAGTTGAGCGCAGGCGATCTGGAAAGACTACGGGCCGAAGCGCGCAGCTATGAATACGGCGAAGGCGTTGCCAAGGACTCCCAGAAAGCCGTCGAACTCTACTGCAATGCTGCACGCAATGGCGATGCCGAATCGCAATACAGCCTGGGATGGATGTATGCCAACGGCCGCGGCGTGCCGCGCAATGACGAAATGGCCTCGCTGTTTTTCCAGATGGCGGCCAAGCAGGGAAACGAGCATGCCAAAAAGATGCTGCGTTTCGTCGGCGATGTGGCGGCACCCCTGCCGGGCTGCATGAAGGAGCCTGAAGACGAAATTCCCTTTGAACCGGCTAATCCGGCTCAGGAAAAGGTTCTTGGGTTGGTCCGCAAACTGGCGCCAGAGTACGGAGTGAGCCCTCGGTTGGTGATGGCGGTGATTCGTGCGGAGTCCAATTTCGAGCCCGAAGCGATTTCCCCGAAAAATGCGCAAGGCTTGATGCAGCTCATTCCGGAGACATCGGCACGCTTCAACGTCAAGAAACCTTTCGATCCGGAACAGAACATTCGTGGCGGCATGGCGTATCTTCGCTGGCTGCTGGCTTATTTCGAAGGGAACGTCCCGCTGGTGGCCGCGGCTTATAATGCCGGGGAGGGGGCGGTCAACCGCTATAAAGGGGTGCCGCCGTACGCCGAAACGCAAGGTTACGTGGCGCGGATCATGCGCATCTTCCCGAAGAAGGACCACCCTTTCGATCCGGGTGTGACGGAGCCTTCTCCGGAACTCCCAAAAATCAAGCTGGCCAGCAAATAAGTCCAGCGGTTTTTCTCAGGAATCTGTAATGACGTCAAAGCGTTTGGTGCTTCCAGGAGCGGTGCGGGCGTTTTTTACCCTGTTTCTCTGCTTCGTGTCCGGGCTGGCTTGGTCGGCCCTGCCTGAACTCATCCAGAAAACAAAACCATCGATTGTCGTCGTCGGAACTTTTAACAAACTTCGCGCACCTGCTTTTGCCATGAGAGGAACCGGGTTCGCCGTCGGCAGCGGAAATCTGGTCGCGACCAACGCGCACGTCATTCCGGAGCGGCTGGAAGAGAACGAGGTTTTGCTGGTGCTTGTCCGCTCACAAGGAAACGAGTTGCAGCAAAGAACCGCAAAACTGATCAGAAGCGATAGCGACCACGACCTTGCCTTGCTGCGCGTGGAAGGCCCTCCCCTGCCTGCCTTGCCCCTGCACAACGGAATGGCGTCGGAAGGCCAGAGCGTGATTTTCATCGGTTTCCCCATCGGGGGGGCGCTCGGGTTTTCGCCAGTGACACACCACTGCATCATTTCGGCGGTGACGCCGATCGTCTTGCCGACGCCATCGGCTCGGCAACTGAACGAAAAGGTGATCAGGCGGGTGAAGAGCGGTCCGTTCGACATCTACCAGATCGACGGCACCGCCTATCCCGGAAACAGCGGCGGCCCCTTGCTGAATTCGGAGACGGGCGAGGTGCTGGGCATCATCAACGGCACCTTTATCAAGAGCACCAAGGAGGCCGTGCTTTCCAACCCTTCTGGGATCAGCTTCGCCATCCCGGTGACCTATCTGCGCGAGTTGTTGCAGGGCGAAAACTAAAGGGATTGTTCGGCAGGCGGGGTCCTTTCTTCCACGCGGCGAGCGTGTCGGGTAGGACAGGGGCGATTTTGTCAGCGTATCCTCATATCCCGCCATGGCTGGTCATGCCGGCGGCTGTTCCGGAATATCCCGTTAAGATATCGCGGCATCGTAATCCATCCTCTTTTTCAGCGATTTTCCGTCGTTCAGAGTTCCTCGAAATTCCAGCTGGCGAGGTGACGCAGTTCGGGGGCGCCTCCGGAAGGCGGTCGGTCGTCGGGGGGCTGGGCGTGTGGCGGCGGCGGGATACTTTTCGCGACGCGGCGCACGTAAGTATCGGCGTCGAGGCGGCTCATCCAGGACTGCCAGCGTTTGCCGTTGCGGCGGTCGCGGAAGCGGAGTTCGGCTGCGGCGAGCGTTTCGGTGGTGGGCGCTTCGGGCGATAGGATGTCGAGGTATTCGACGAGGCCGCGCGTGGTGCCGTTGGCATCGGTTTTAACTTGGTGACAGTAAACTGCGCCCCAAAGATCCTCGCGGTAGCGGACGGCGTAAACGTCGCCGGCGGCCGGCGGGCCGGGCAGGCGTTTCGGGAGGCGCGGTGCGCCAGCGGTGCTTTTGCGCCGCGTCCTGGCGGTAGCCGGCGCAGGCGGTTCGTCCGAGGGGCATCCCAGGTGGCCGAAGAGGCGGATGAGAAGCTCGTCGTTGATGCCGTCGGATGCTTGCCACCAGCCGAGGGGGCCGGGTACCTCGACACGGGTATTTGGCCGCCGGTCGCGTTCCGCGGCCGTAGTGAAGCGCGTGAGAAAGCCCGGATGGTCTGGCGTGGCGAGGAGCCCGATTTGAGCGAGGGCTTCGAGATGAGTTTCGCAACGGTAGGGGTTGTTGCGGGAAAGGAGCGCGGCTTTCTTGAGCGCATCACGGACTTTGCTATAGCGGGTGGTGGGCGGCTGCTCGCGGATGATGCCGAGGACGCGGTGAAATACCCAGACGTCGCGCGGCGTCGGCGAAGGCCAGTCGGCGAGGGGAACGGCCAGGGCGCGTTCGAGCGTCAGGAGGGGCTCAACGGGGCCTTTGTTGATGTCGGAAAAACCGGTGCCCTGGACGTGCGCGAAATAGCGGCGCAGGGTGACGTCGTGCGCTTCGTCACAGTAAAAGCAGCTGCGGCAGCGCAGGCGGTCGCTGCCCGTCGCGGCCATGGCATGCTCCGGAATGGCAAGCCCCAGCGCGGCAGCTGGTAGTACGGCCTGCCAGGCGAGATCGGCAGACGTGAGCGAGGCGACAAAGGCATCGGCGGCGCGGGAGAAGTCGATGGCGCGGGCGGCGGCGGAGAGGCGCTTGACGGCATCGTCATGCGGGAGTTCGAAAAAAGTATTGGGCATCATGCCGGCATCGTCGAGCGCCTTGAGGTCGCCTGGAGCAAAGCTTGACGGAATGCGATGGCAATAGCGGTCCCGCTCGTCGAAATAACTGCTGTTCGGTGAAAAATAGATGCGTTCGAGGAGGGCGAGAATTTCGGGGGTGAGTGTGGCCATGGCGAGCGGTACGGGCAGTGGGCGTAGGAGATGGTATATCCGCAGTGCGGAGATCAGTAGTCGTGGCAGGGCAACAGAGGCTTTTTCGTTGTGCGGGCTGGCAAAGCAAGATGCTTTCACGATGATGGACTATTATCTCGGCTTGTAGCAGACAATATCGCTGTCAATCATGCAGCGCGGAAGATGGCGGATGATTTTTCCGATTTCTTCCCGGGAGAGTTTGTTGCCGTTGAGCTTGAGTTTCTTCAGGCCGGCTAGCCGCAGCACCGTTTCGGGAATGAAGTCCATGTTCATTCCGCCTAGGGAGAGTTCGTGCAGATGCGGGTGGCGGTCGAAAACATCGGGGATGGAGTGCCGCTTGTCTTGCGTGACCGGCCATTCCGTTTTCTTTCTGGGCTTCCAGCCGGACAGATCCAGGCAGTCGAGATCGCGAAGATTGCGGATGCCGTCCAGCACCTGTGGGAACAGCGAATAGGCCGGCTGCTTTTGCCCCTGAACGCTTTCGCTGGCGGCTGCCAACCGCCGCAGTTTCTCCAGCCCCGAAAGATCGGGGAAGGATTGAAGATCGGAAAACGAACAGCCCAAATCCAATTCGACGAGATTGGTGAGCTGGTTTATTCGCTCGCCAATGGCGGTGAAGCGGCAGACGCTGAAACGGATTTTTTCGAGCCGAGTCATTCCAAATATCCATTCCGGGATCGGACGCGGTTCGACGTCGCCATAGTAGGCGATATTCAATTCCCTGATCGATGACGAACGAGTTATGTCGGGCGGCGGCGCGATAATGCCATGGTCTTTCAGCCACAGTTCGCGGAGACTTTCCAGCCGGTGAGTCTCGGCCGGAAGAATGCAATGTCCTCCGACGATCAATTTGTCGAGATGCCGCAGTTGAAGCAATGTTTCCGGGATCCGGCAGGGTTGCCTGCTGTCGATCCAAAGTTCCCGGACGGAGGGGAACACCGAGAAGTCGATCGCCAGCTCGTCCGCCTTTTCAATATGCAGGTCGGTGATGTTGGAGAAATCGGGCGTGCCGGATAGTTTTTTCTGATCTTTCTTCCCCTGGACCAGTAAGGATATTCTGTCATTCATGGCGCTGCCCTTGTCGCCGCAATGCCCGTTGCGCAGCCAGTTCGCTGTTGGCTGCCAGCACGGCGGACCAATCGGAGGGTTCCGGCGGCGTGGAGAGCGCCTTTTCCAGCGAGTGCGTGCGCTGTTCGTGTTCGGCGGCGAGCTGTTCCATGTCGATATGTACATGCGGGATCGGATTGGCCGTGTGCAGCAAATGGATGCGTTCGGCCATGGCAGCCATGAGGCGGTCGTGAAAGGATGCGATTTCTTCCATGAAGGCGGCGGCGGGCATCCGATGCGTGCCGGAGGTGGCGGTCCAGACGGCGTCCGGGTAATCGTCGAGGCGCAGGCGGGTGTGGTCCCAGGCAAAGTGGATGATATCTGCATGGCGCCACAGGTAGATGTCGGGACCGGCCTGCAGGTGCCAGTTGGTGAGCGTGCGGCTGCCGAACCAGCGCGAGGCTGTGTAGCGCAGGTCGATGAGCGCTTCACCATCGGGCGATTCATCGGGGATGTCCTCGACCCAGTCGGACGAGGCGAGCCATGCCGTGATGTCGCCCGGGCCGCCGAGCAGGGCGTGGGCCTCGGCGGGAACGGGGGCGAGGACGTTCGGCAGGACATCCAGCACGTCTTCATAAAGGCGGACGATCTGGTAGTCCGTGCAGTCGGCGAGCGGCCCCGGCACGCCGGGCGATGAATCGGGATATTGCCCGGCCCAGAAGGCGATGATTTCGGGCGTGTACCGGTAATGCCGCTGCGCGCCGGTGTTGATGGCGTAGTAGCCGTCGGTCAGGCCGAACCAGGAGAGGTACGGCGCCTCCGGTTTACCCCAGGGCATGACGTTTTCAAGCGGATGCAGCGCGAAATCGAAGAGCGGCGGGGTGGCGGCAGCCATGTTCACTTCGCCTGCTCAAGCATTGCACTGAGCGGTTTGGTGATGAGGCGCCGTTCTCCAGCGTCGTAGGTGTAGAAAACGTGATGCTCGGCGCTGTAGTCCCAGCCCGCGGCGCCGGCGTAATGGCTGCCGAAATCGGTGTGGGCGTTGTATTCGCCGGATTTCACTGTTGCATCCTCGCCGACGATTTGCCCTTCCAGCGTGACGGCATAGGCGCCGTTGCCGCTCAGCGCGACGAGGCAGCGATGCTTGCCGTCGTAATACAGCTGGCCTTTGACTTCCTTGTAACTGTCGGCGAAAAAAACGTCGCAGGCGACTTGGCGGTGGCTGGGCAGCCAGCGCCGGGTTGTCCCGTCCGCTTCCGGCCGGTCCGACAGGCGGTAGAACCAGAGCTGCCGGTAGCGGTAGTCCTTTCGCTCCTCGTCGTCGAGCTCGTCGGCATTGTCGTCCGTGGCGATGACGAAGCTGTCGTTGTCGATGAACGCGCAGGGGCGGTCCCAGTTGTAGCCGTTGCCGTAGTCGACGCCGATGCTGGATGGCTCGTAATGCTGAAGGAACTCTTCGACGTCGAAGCAGCGCACGTTGTCCCAGGGGCTCCATACCCAGCCGTTGCTGAGAAAACTTTTCGAGTCGGGTGCGATGTGCAGAATGCTGTGGAAAAAGTCCAGGTAGTTGGCTTCTTCGTAACGGCGGGGCGCGATTTCCTTTTTGTTTTCGTCGTATTGCGGCGGGGAAATTTCGCGGATGAAGACTTCACGCGGGGTGAGCAATTCGCCGCTTTCCAGGTCGGTGATGTCGAGGCGGTTCCACTGCGTCTGGTGAATCAGCAGTGTGCGCCTGCCGTGTTCCAGAAAGCCTATCGAGTAGCTGGAGACGTTGGCGTGGTAGTCCTCGCGCGTGAACGAACGGATGCTCCCATTGCGCGTGTCAACGACGGCGGCGTTCAGCCCGAAGCGTTCGGCGACGCAGATGTAGGGATGATGGAAGTCGATACCGATCGGTTTTTCGCGTTCCCGGATGTTATCCAGGGTGGCAAGCGGCGTGTTCGCGCCGCTGCGGCTGTCGTGCAGGGCGAGCATGCCGTCGTCGGCGAAAAGAGCGCAGAGACCGGCGTCGCGGTCGGATAGCCGGATGGCGAGAATACGGGAGGGATTTGAATTCGAACTCATGTCGGGAAGGGATTCCGATGGTTTGGCGTTTGTCCGCCTTTCATTGATCGGTCAGGTTGCAGCGGACTTTGCAGTCGCAGTAGCCGCCATTGTTGCGCAGGCCGGAAATGGCCTTGGCATGTTTCTTCTTGTCGACGTGTGCGGCAAGGTATTCCGCCAGGGTGCGCTTTAACGCGATGAGCGGTCCGGTGGTTTTTTTGTCGACGGGGGCGATGTCGTGAATGCTGCGCCGGCAGAGTTTCTGTACGGCGATGAGTTGTTGCCTGATTTCCGGCAGAGTTTTCATCGGAGCAGGGGAACGAGTGTTTCGGATGTAACGGTGAACTGCGTTTCGCCTGTTGTGGATTCGACTCCCCAGGGCCGCACGGTGTCGACACGGGTGATCTGGCGCCCGTTATCGTCCGTCCAGGTGGCGACGGGCCGGCAGGCGATGAAACCGCTTCGCGGATAGGCGGCTGAGGGTGTCAGGTCGAGCGTGGAAACGACTGGCGCCTTTTCGTTGAACCGATGGCACTTGCCGGCGGCGTCGGTCAGTTCGCACTCGACCCAGCCGGGAAAGGCCTCGTCGGTATGGCGGAGAATGGCAACCGGCATCGCTCTTTCCGTTTGCAGGTAGTGCTCGAAGGTGTCGCCGGATTTTCGCGTGGCGAGATAATGCTGGTAAGCAGCAATGTGGCGGCGCGCCTCGGCGAGCCATTCGTCCAGGTCGCGGCGGCCTTCTTCCCGCAGCAGGGTTTTCAGGAAATCCAGTTCGCCGAGCAACTCCGCGCATTCGCCGATCGAGGCGCCGTTGTGTCCATAGAGCACGCCCAGCGGTAGTTCGTGCAGTGCGTATTCGGTGTTGTCGGCGATGACGTCGATCAGGCGTTTCCGGGCCGCCGCATCGTCCGGCTTGAGTCGATGAAGCTTCAACAACAGGCCGTATTCCGATTGCTCGGTTTCGGCCAGTTGCCGGCTGCATTCGGGGGATTGGTAGAGCAGTTGGCCGAAGCCGCT
>JAVBSG010000210.1:0-10599 GCA_031547245.1 Propionivibrio sp. | reverse complement strand
AGGCTCGACTGGATCGAGTCGTAGCGATCGATCGTGGGCAGCGATTTCGGCGCTTCGGCCTTGCGCTTGTCATGCTCGGCCTTCATGGCCTCCACGTTGGTTTCCATGATCGCCAGTTGGGCATTGGCGGCTTCGATTTTCGCCGGATCCTTCAGGTCGTTCGTATTCTCGAAGCTTTCGAGGATCTTCTGCGCCGCGCCCATGGCTTCCCACGTGTGCATTTCCAGCAGTTTCCCTTCGGCCTTGAACTTGGCCAGCGCCTTTTCGTGCGATTGCTTGGCGATGACGCTGACTTTCGAATCGAATTCGCCGGTGGCTTTCCGCAAGGCGTCGATGCCTTCCACGTACATCGGCAGCATCTGCTCGCCCTTGGCGCCCTTGTCGTCCTCGTATTTCTTGGCCTTGTTATAGGATTCCAGCTCCTTCCAGTTCGGAAGGTATTTTTCCGCCGCAGCCAGGAGATTCTTTGCGGCGGCGTCGACCTCCGGAATGTTTCCGGGCATGTCGATTGCCGCTTTCATGTCCTTGAAAAACGAATCCCCGAAATAATGCGTATCGGTACGGATCGATTTGAAATCGCCCTTTTTCACTTTTTCCGCGCTGGCGGCCGCCCACTTGGCGAATGTTTCGTTCCTGGACGAATTGAAACTGATCAGGCGGTTGTTCAAACGGATGTAAGCCTGCGTTTTCGCCTGCCAATCCGCCTCGGAATTGGAGCTTGCCGCCTTTTTCTCCGCGGGTTTGGCGTCCTGAGGTTTCGCCGCGCTGGCATTGCCTGCCGGGGGTGGAGCATCCGATTTTCCGCAACCGGACAGCATGAATCCGAGACTGACAAACAATGCCGCCAACAACTTGTACCTCATTTTTTTCCACCTTTCGAAGAATGAAAACGGACAAAGAGCGCCGTGAACACGCACTGCGGATCAGTCCAGGAGCACGCTCTATTTTTATGAGGCAAGCATTGTCTCAAAATTTGATTCGGCGAGATAGGCCAAAGTTGGCACTCCCCGGCCTCATGGGTTTTCATTCCGTACGCATGGAACCGATGATGGCGCATCTGCCGGGTTCCGAAGCGTTTTGCGATCGGAGTGTATCGAGGCGGCCCACGTAAAAACGCCTCCGCGAGGGAGGCGTTCGTCACTTGCCGGCTTGCGTCCGTCATTCGTCCAGCGTTGTCAGATCACCTTCGTCCTGCCCCAGGGCGCGCGCCCGCAAAACCCGGCGCATGATCTTTCCGGAGCGCGTTTTGGGCAGTTTCTCGGCAAAATCGATGGCATCCGGCTTGGCGATCGGGCTCAGATGCGACGCAACGTGCATGCGCAGTTCCTCGGCCAACGCCTGGCTGGGTTCGACGCCGATGCGCAAGGCGACGAAGGCGTGAATCGCGTTGCCCTTCACCTCATGCGGCAAGCCGATGGCGGCGGCTTCCGCGACGGCCGGATGCGAAACCAGCGCCGATTCGACTTCCGCCGTGCCCAGCCGGTGGCCGGAAACCTTGATCACGTCGTCGGTCCGCCCGATGACCCAGAAATAGCCGTCGGCATCGCGGCGCGCCGAATCCCCGGTCAGGTATTTGCCCGGATATTTGCTCCAGTAAGTATTGAGGTAGCGCTCATCGTCCTTGTAGAGCGTGCGCAGCATCGCCGGCCAGGGATTCTTCAGGACCAGGAACCCCTCTTCCCCGTCCGCGACGGGTTTACCCGCCTCGTTCAGGATTTCGGCCTCCTGGCCGAAGAAGGGCTTGCCGCCCGAACCGGGCTTGAGCGGCATGGAGGGCGTTGGGCAGATCTGGAACATGCCGGTTTCGGTCTGCCACCAGGTATCCATGATCGGGCATTTGCCCTTGCCGATGACGCGGTGGAACCAGTGCCAGGCCTCGGGATTGATGGGTTCCCCCACCGACCCCAGCAGCCGCAGGCTGGAAAGGTCGTGCCGGTTGGGCCAGGCTTCGCCGAAACGCATCAGCGAGCGGATCGCCGTCGGCGCCGTGTAGAAGGTGGTGACGCCGTAGTACTCGATGAGCTGCCACCAGCGGTTCGGGTAGGGGTACGTCGGCCCGCCCTCGAACATGAAAATCGTGGCGCCGGTGAGCAGCGGCCCGTATACCAGATAGGAATGGCCAGTGATCCAGCCGGGATCGGCGGTACACCACCAGCGGTCCTCGTCGCGGATGTCGAAGGTATATTTAAGCGTGGCATAGGTGCCGACCATGTAGCCGCCGTGCGTGTGCACGATCGCCTTCGGTTTGCCGGTCGAGCCGGAGGTGTAGAGGATGAACAGCAGGTCCTCGGCATCCATCGGCTCGGTTGCGCACGGCCCCTTGGCGATCGGCAGCGCCGTCAGGTCGTGGTACCAGTGGTCGCGTAGCGGATCCATGGCCACCCCGTGCCCGGTCCGCTTGACGACGATGACATTCTCCACCGTCGGGCTGAAACGCACTGCCTCGTCGACGATGTCCTTCAATTTGAAAACCCCGCCGTTGACCCAGGAGCCGTCCGCGGTGATCACCAGCTTGGATTCCGAGTCGCCGATGCGGTCCTGCAGCGCGTCCGACGAAAAGCCGGCGAAGATCACCGAGTGCACCGCGCCGAGCTTCGCGCAGGCCAGCATGGCGAACATGACTTCGGGAATCCGCGGCAGATAGATAGTGACCTTGTCGCCTTTGCCCACGCCCATGGCCTTGATGACGTTCGCCATCTTGGTGACTTCGCGGTTGAGGCTGAAGTAGGAAAAGGTCTGGTGGTCGGTTCCGTTCTCGCCGACCCAGACCAGTGCCAGTTTGTTCTTGTGCGGCCCGGCCAGATGCCGGTCGATGCAGTTGTGGACGATATTGGTCTTCGCGCCGACGAACCATTTATAGAACGGCGGATTGCTGTCGTCCAGCACTTTCTCCCACGGCTGATACCAGCTGAGTTCAGCCGCCTGGTCGGCCCAGAACTTCTGCGGGTTGTCGGCGGCCGCCCGCCGCAGGCTTTCGTGATCGGGAACCGCCTCGGCTACTGCGGCATCGGGATAAACGACTTCACCGGATAGTTTTGCCATGATCGCCTCCTTGTCTGACTGCATTGTTGGATTATCGACAACGGATAAGCCACCGACAATGACAACGGCGCTTGGTTCCCGCATCCTGCTGCATAGCAGAAATACGTTTTCCGTGACCGCTCCTCGCCAGCGGTCAAAACAAGGGGGATGGAACGTTCGCGCCTGAACGTCCGGTAGCGGGAGCCGGGCCGGCCATCCATCCGGCATCCCGGCCCGCGGCGGCGTGTCAGGCCGGCTGCTCGCCCGTGAAGTAGCGCTTGCTGACCGCCTTGAACACTTCCGTTCCGGCCTGCCGCAGCATTTCGAAGATCACCATCTCGCGCGTCACCAGTATGGCGCCGGCAGCGCTCATGCGCTGCAGGGCCGTGGCGTAGTCGTGCTCGTAGCGGCTGCCGACGGCGTCCGTCACGACGAACACGTTCTTTTCCAGCGCCAGCAGTTCAAGCACGGTCTGCAGCACGCAAACGTGGGTTTCCATCCCGGTAACGATGAATTGCGAGCGGTCCATCGCCGCGTCCGGCAGGCATTCCCCGGCGACGCAGGAGAAGTGCAGTTTCTCGACGACGGCGGAAAGGGGTGCGCTGGCGAGAATGCCGGGCAGGGTATGCCCGAGTCCTTTCGGATACTGCTCGGAAAAAACGACCGGCAGCCCCACGTCCGTCGCCGCCCCGACCAGCCATTCGAGCCGCGCCGGCAGCACATCCTTGTTGAACAGCGCCTGGACCAGCCTTTCCTGCGCATCGATGACGAGCAGGGTGGCGTCTTCAAGATTCATCAGCATAGTCACTCCTTTGTTTTTACCGGACCGGTCGATATTATTTCAGATAGAACGAACAAGTCCTGGGAAATCTTTTCGCGGCGCGATTTATCCAGGGTGGCTGCGCGTCATCGAGGCCGCCGCGATGAAATTCATCGCGTATATGGCGTCGATGATCTCCAGGTGGTTTTCCGCGTGCTGCTTCCTCGCCAGTGAAGCGCGCATCATTCCGATTCCACTTTCATCGGTGTTGCGCAAATACGGCCCGACGCCGGCCGGCGTAGACAGTCGACAAGCACCGAGTATTAAATAACCGATAAATACCATTTTACAGTTGACACTGCGATTTTTATTGTATTATATACACTATAAATACAATACTCATCGCAAATACAGGAGCCGCCATGCCGCAATCATCCGTTCCATGCAGCGTCTATCGCGGCGGCACGAGCCGCGGTCTGATGTTCCACCAAAAGGATCTGCCTGCCGACGCGAACGAGCGTAACCGGATCTTTCTCGCCGGCATCGACGCCTACAATCCGTCGCAGGTCAACGGCCTCGGCGGCACCACGTCCTCGACCAGCAAGGTCTGCGTCATTGCTCCTTCGGCGAGGGAAGGCGTGGACGGCGAGTGGACCTTCTACCAGGTCGGCACCGGCGAACCCGTCGTCGACGACAAGGGCACCTGCGGGAACATGATGGCGGCCGTCGGCGCATTCATGGTCGACGAGGGGTTGGTGAAGCCCGATCCCGGCGCGGACGTCGCCACCGTGGTCGTCTACAACACCAACATCAGGAAAAAGCTGCACATGGAAGTGCCGCTGATCCATGGCAAGGCGCGGGTATCGGGGGACTACGCCATGCCGGGCGTCGCGCAGACGGGAGCCATGCTGCGCGTTTCGATTGTCGCGCCCGGCGGCGAGATGACGGGCAGGCAGATGCTGCTGGGCAGGACGACCGATATCGCCACGCCTAAACGCAGCTATTCCGTCACTTTTTCGGACCTGATCAATCCCTTCATCTACCTGTCGGGCGCGGATCTCGGCCTCGCGGGCGGCGAATCTCACCAGGAGGTCGCCGGCAACCAGACGGTCATCGATGAGTTGAATCTGATCCGCGACAGGATGGCAGTCGCCGCCGGCATGGCGCAGGACGAGCAGGACGCCCATCGGAACCGGCCGAACGTTCCGAAAATCGCCGTCATCGCGCCCCCGCAGGACTATATGACAACAGCTGGAGAACCGATCCGGAAGGATGAAACGGACATTCTCATCAAGGCCGTATCGATGTGGAAACTGCACCGGACCTGCCCCGCCAGCGGCCTCTACAACCTGGCGTCGATCGCCCTGATGGAAGGCACCGTCGCCAACCGGATCGCCGGTTTTGCGCCGGGAACGCGGGAGAAGATGGTCCGCATAGGCCACCCGGAAGGCATCGTCGAAGTCATGGTGAGGCTCAGCGCGGACGGCACTTGCGTGGAAAGCGTCGGAATGGAGCGGACGGCCAGAAGGATCATGAAAGGCGAGCTGTTCATCCCGGAAAAACGGTGACTACTTGAATATCATCAGAACGCCGCATCAACCGAATACACTTTACTTATTACAGAGAGGCAAAAACCATGATTCAATCCATCAATCCTGCCAACGAAAAACTCCTGGGAACGTTCGCGTGCCATGACAAGGCGACGGTGGACAAACTGCTGGACCGCGCGGTATCGACGCAAAGGCAATGGGCCGGCGAGTCGATGGAATCCCGTTGCGCCCTGATTTCGCGGGTCGCCTCGGTGCTCCGCGAGAAAAAGAGCGAATACGCCCGGCTGATCACCCTCGAAATGGGCAAGCCGATCACCGAAGCGGAAGCCGAAGTCGAGAAGTGCGCCTGGACGTGCGACTTCTATGCCAAATCGGCGCCGGGTTTTCTCGCCGACCAGAAAATCGCCAGCAACGCCACCGAAAGCCTGGTCGTTTTCGATCCGCTCGGCGTGGTGCTGGCGATCATGCCGTGGAACTATCCTTTCTGGCAGTTCATCCGTTTTGCGGCACCGGCGCTGGCCGCCGGCAACGCCGCCATCCTGCGGCATGCCAGCAACGTTCCCCAGTGCGCGCTGGCGCTCGAAGAGGCATTCAAGCTCGCCGGGGCTCCCGAAGGGCTGGTGACGACGCTGATGGTCGAACACCCGGCTGTCGCGGATCTGGTCAACAACCCGCGCATCGCCGCGCTCACCCTCACCGGATCGACGGAGGTGGGCCGGCAGATTGCCTCGATCGCCGGTAAGGCGATGAAGAAACAGGTTCTCGAACTGGGCGGTTCGGACCCGTTCATCGTGCTGGCGGATGCAGACATCGAACTGGCCGCGAAAACGGCCGTAAAGGCCCGCTTCTCGAACACGGGGCAGAGCTGCATCTCTTCGAAGCGCTTCATCGTCGAAGCTTCCGTCGCCGACCGTTTCGTCGAACTTTTCTGCGAAGGCGCTGCCAGGCTCAAGGTGGGCGACCCCCTGGACCGCGACTGCACCATCGGCCCCCAGGCCCGCGCCGGCCTGCGCGACGACCTGCACAAGCAGGTGCAGCGTAGCGTTGCGGCGGGAGCAAAACTGCTGATGGGCGGCCACCCGATCGACGGCCCCGGTTTCTACTATGCGCCGACGGTGCTCGATCACGTCACGCCCAAAATGGCTGCCGGCTGCGAGGAAACCTTCGGCCCCGCGGCGGCCATCCTCCGCGTTGCCGATGCCGAAGAAGCGTTGCGCATCGCCAACGACACCGAATTCGGCCTTGGCGCGGCGTTGTGGACCGGCGACGCGGATCGCGCCAAGAAACTGGCCCGGCGCATCGAGGCGGGCGCCGTGTTCGTCAACGGCATCGTCGCCTCCGATGCGCGCCTGCCCTTCGGCGGCATCAAGCAATCCGGTTACGGACGGGAACTCGGTGAATTCGGCATACGCGAATTCACCAACGTGAAAACCGTCTGGATCGGCCCGGCAAAATAACCGTTTGGAAAGGAAGAATCATGACCGACAAAACCCCCTCGTCCGCCGTCGTTATGACACTCGCCGACCTGCCCGTTTACGAACGCGGCGGCGGCGCCAGAACGACGCCGCTCGTCTCCCGCGCCGTGGGCAACCCCAGTTTCATCACCGGCTATACCGACTTCGACGTGGGCGCCAAGATCCCGTTCCATAGCCACAATTGCGAGGAAAGCGTGGTGCTCGTCGAAGGCGACGCCGTCCTCGAGATCGACGGCAAGGAATACCGCCTGAAGCCGCTCGACTGCACGTACATTCCTCCCGACGTCCCGCATCGGTTCCGCAACTTGTCCGAGACCAAACCGATGAAAATCCTGTGGATCTATGCCCGTGCGGACGCCACCCGCACCTTGATCGAAAGCGGAGCCACCGCTCCCATCGCCGCGGAGCATCACAAATGACAAATAAATTCTTTCTGGAAGTCGCCCTGCTCAGCATTAAACCCGGCATGGAAGCGGAATTCGAGGAAGGCGCGCGCAAGGCGGTACCCTTGTTCCAGCGCGCCAAGGGGTGCAAGGGCATGGAGGTCCGGCGCTTCCACGAGAAGCCGCTGCAGTACCACCTGCTCGTCCGCTGGGAAACGCTGGAAAACCACATGGTCGATTTCCGGGAATCCGAGGATTTCCAGAAATGGCGCGCTTGTGTCGGCCATTGTTTTTCCGGTCCAGCGGAGGTTTACCACACGCTGGAGGCGGTGCAAGGATTTTAGTCGCAAAACGATACCGTCGAGTCATGCGCCGGGTTGCACCGAACGCGGCAGGCATATCCGGCTCATGACGCATACCTTGACGAATGTCGTAAAGATGAAAACGTCATCCCGTTCGCCGCGGTTCCGCGGAACGGGAAATAGGCGTGCCGAACGCACAGAAAAACATTGAAGAACGCGGCGAATCCGGCCGGCAGCCTACGCCAGGGCCTCCCACAATACCCATACTGTCGGCATATATATGCCGATTAAATAGTCACAAAAAACGTGCGAATATTATCCGGCATACCCATTTTCGCAGCCCGGGATTTTTCGAAAAATATTTCTCCAAATTATTTCAAATCGGTATTTTTACCGGAACTTATTTATCCATATTGGGTGTCTTAAGCGGCAATTGCATATCCCTCTCCGTATCCGCAGTTTTTTCCCCCTCGAGCAGGAGACACGCAGATGAGCCAGGCAACATTGAGTGCGACGCCCCGTCCACAAGGAATGACAGCGGAAGAGAGGAAGGTGATCTTCGCCTCTTCGCTCGGCACCGTTTTCGAGTGGTACGACTTCTATCTCTACGGGTCGCTGGCGGCCGTCATCGCCAAGCATTTCTTCGCGGGCGTCAACGAAACCACGGCGTTCATTTTTGCCCTGCTCGCCTTCGCGGCGGGATTCGCCGTCCGGCCCTTCGGCGCCGTCATCTTCGGGCGGCTGGGCGACATGATCGGGCGTAAATACACCTTTCTGATCACCATCATGATCATGGGGTTATCCACGGCCATCGTGGGAATGCTGCCCACCTACGCCAGCATCGGCATCTCCGCTTCGGTCATCCTGATCGTCCTGCGGCTGCTGCAGGGCCTCGCCCTGGGAGGAGAATACGGAGGCGCGGCAACCTACGTGGCCGAACATGCCCCGCAGGGAAAGCGCGGGTATTTCACCAGCTGGATCCAGACCACGGCGACGCTGGGGTTGTTCATGTCGCTGCTGGTCATATTGGCATGTCGGAACTTTCTCTCGGCGGAAGATTTCGATGCCTGGGGCTGGCGCATTCCCTTCCTGCTTTCCATCATCCTGCTGGCCGTTTCGGTTTACATCCGCCTGCAGTTGAACGAATCGCCCGTATTCCAGCGCATCAAGGCCGAGGGCAAGGCGTCCAAGGCGCCGATTACCGAATCGTTCGGGCGCTGGGGCAATCTCAAGATCGTCCTGCTGGCAATCTTCGGAGCCACGGCCGGACAGGCCGTCGTATGGTATACGGGCCAGTTCTACGCGCTGTTCTTCCTGACCCAGACGCTGAAGATCGATACCCAGACCGCAAATCTGTTGATTGCCGGGGCGCTGATTCTGGGGACGCCATTTTTCATTTTCTTCGGCGCGCTTTCGGACAAGATCGGGCGCAAACCCATCATCATGGCCGGTTGCCTCATTGCCGCCCTGACCTATTTTCCGGTATTCAAGTCGCTGACGGCTTTCGGCAACCCGGAAGTTTTCCAGGCAGCAAGCCAGAACCCGGTAGTCGTCATCGCCGACCCGGCGAAGTGCTCGTTCCAGTTCGACCCGGTCGGCAAGGCGCAATTCAGTTCCTCGTGCGACATTGCCAAGAGCTCGCTGGCAAAACGCGCCATTCCCTACTCGACCGTCGATGCCTCACCGGGAGCCGTGGCGCAGATCAAGATCGGCAGCGAAGTCATGGTTCCGAGTTTTGAAGGGCTGGCGCTCACCAAGAGCGGGTTCGCCACGCAGAACTCGGAATTCGGAAAATCCCTGGGCGCTGCGCTCAAAACGGCGGGCTACCCGGAAAAAGCCAATCCCGAGAAGATCAACAAACCCATGATGCTGGCGTTGCTGACCTTCCTGGTGATCCTCGTCACGATGGTCTACGGCCCGATCGCCGCCTGGCTGGTGGAACTCTTCCCCACCCGGATACGCTACACATCCATGTCGTTGCCCTACCACATCGGCAACGGATGGTTCGGCGGATTCCTCCCGACGCTGGCTTTTGCCATGGTTGCCGCAACGGGTGACATCTACTACGGCCTGTGGTACCCGATCGCGGTAGCCATCATCACCGCCGTCATCGGCCTGTTCTTCCTGCCGGAAACCAAGGACCGCGACATTCATCATGCGGATTGATTGATCCGGTTCGCGGATGGAATGGCCGGCGGTTGTCCGGCCATTTTGTTGCGCCCGGCGTTGTAGCAGTTCAGCGGTTGACGTACGCCTATCCGCCCTTGAGTCTGGCTTTTCCGGGAGAAACGATAGAAATCAAAACTCGCAGCCCAATTTTTGCAGCTCGATATTTGCCTTGACAATCAGATTGCTGACTAAAGCGCCATCGCGCTTGCGTTGCTGAGCCAAGAGGGAGTGTCTCCATCGGGTCAGTTTGTCGCAGCGTTGCTGTTTTTCCTGTGCCTGCAACTGCAGTTTTTCCTCAGCCCTTTGGCGCAGTTGTTCTTCCTCTTCCTGTCGCCGTTCGGCCTCTTTCCTTTCCTCCCAATTCCGGACCGCACGCAATCGCTCTTCCGGTGTCAGCACCTGCGACGTGTTCAAAGGGGGAAGATCTTCCGCGTCGACACGCTTGACCTCCCTGGCCCCTTCCATGCAGGGACGATCGGAGATAAGCATCTCGCCGTTCTTCGAACAATAATAAAAGGTCTCCTGTGACAGCGCCGCCGCACTGACCGAGGCAAGAAGCAAACCCCAAAACGCTTTTTGCATTCTCTTCCCCTGAGATCCCCATATTTTCAAAATAGGATTCCCGGAACCTCCTGGCAAGGTTGAGCAAAGCGACGCTCAATCCGCCGGATGCCCGCTGGAACTATAATCAGGCTGATTGGGGGAAGCATGGAAATCGTTCTGGCGTGGCTGTTCGGCTGCCTGGTCTTGTGGTGTCTTTTGCGGCGCTTTACCCGCCTGCGCGGCGGGATGGCGGCGGGAATCACCCTCATGGCGGGAAGTCTGCCCGCCTGGATCGCGTTGTTTTCGGTGATCGTGTCTTTCTCCGACGGCAACGTGGGACTCCTCGGCGCGGTGATTCTCCTCGTCCTGGCGGGCGGCACCCTATTCGCTCTGGGG
>JAVBSG010000199.1:0-38528 GCA_031547245.1 Propionivibrio sp. | reverse complement strand
CCCTCGCGTATGCCGGAAAAATGTTCATCGCCGCCGACGTGCGCAGCGCCAAGAGCCTGAGCGTAAAAGCCCAGGGAGAGCTGCCGTTCAGGCTGGACAAGGATGAAATCACCTACGCCGCCGATTACCGCGCCGGCAAATATTTCCTGACGCTCGACTACACAAATCACCCGCCGATTCCGGTGGGCGAGGATAAAAGCAAGCCCATCGACTTCGAGTCCGTCAACCTGCGAAAGCTGATCCGCGAGAACGGCAAGGACGCACCGCCGCCTCCACCGCCCACCGACGGGCAGCCGGAACCCAACCGGCCTGAACTGTACTTCGGCCATGGCGTAACGCTGGAGGATCTGCGGTGCCAGTTGTTGCGTACCGAAGACCAGATCCTGGAGAGCGCCGGCAAGCTGCGCGGCGAAGTCAGTACGCTTGATTGCCCCAACTGCGGCAGCACGCTGTCCTGGTATCCCGGCGTGACGCCCTATGTCGTCTGCCCGAGCTGCCACGCCGACGTGGGCATCACGGTCAACGAAGCGCACGTGTTGCGCGTGCACAGCATGCGCGAAGCGCAGATCGAAGCTGCCAACATCAAGCTGGGAGAAGTCGCCAAGATCGGCGGCCTGCCCTGGACCGTCATCGGCCTGATACGCTGCCAGGAGCTGGAAGCGGACGGCACGACCTACCTGAAGGAATCGTACGCCAACTACATGCCACACCTGGAAGACAACCCCATGAAACTGGTGAAGTCTTCCGAGTGGTACGAATACCTGCTCTACAACCCCACGGGAGGCTTCCGCTGGATCGTCGAGACCAACGAAGGCTGGGAAACCGCCACCGAACTCAATGAGTGGCCGACCCTGGGTAAGGACGATTCGGCCAAGCTCTCGGGCATGTCATACACCAAGCAATGGGAGTACGGCAGCAAGGTGCTGTACGCCGCCGGTGCATTTACCTGGCGTATCGAACCCAACGACATTTCCTTCATCGCCGATTACAAAGGCAAAAAAAGCAAGCTGACCAGCGAACGCTATCCGAACGAGCTCAGCTGGAGCCGCTCGCACCCCGCAACCCCACAGGAGATCGCGGCCTGGTTCCACCGCCCCGAACTGGCCAACATTGACAAAGAAGCCAACGGAGGAGCCGGCCTTTCACCGCTGCTGCCGGTAGCCATCGTCTCCTCCATCCTCCTGCTGATCATCAACCTCCCCATCCTCCCCAGGATGGGGATCGACGACTACCTGTTCTCGATGTTCTGGGGAGGCGCATTCCTATGGGCTCCCTGGATCATCAAAATGCAAGCATCGGACGACGATTAAGACATGCGCACTCTTTACATCATCTATTGCCTGATCGTCAGCACGGCCGTCACCAGCTGCAACTACGCCGAAACCAGCAGCGGCAGCTACCGCAGCTGGGGCAGCGGTTCCGGCTACCGGGGAACCAGCAGCTGGCATAAGTGACGCAAACTTCAATCAGAAAACAACTCAATAAGTCCGTTACAGATTGCCACACACGTAAATCGCCCTGAAAACCACCGCCGGGCAGAAAAGGGAACGTCCGATATTCATGTGGTTTTCATTCTGGTCTCGATGAACTCTGAAATCGCCGAATGCGAGCGATAAACAGACCGTTTCCGTCAGGGTCTCCGATAATTATCAGACGGGCATGGAAGGCGACTGTGTCGAAGTCACCAAGAAAGCCTTACGGGCCTATGTCGACAAGCTGAAATCGAATCTGAAATGATACAAACAGAGTAACGAACATCGCCATTCGCGGAAAACCTGCCGCACCTGCCTGTAAAACCGGCTGCCCCGCGCATACACACGGCCCTCCACCACGCATCCCTATCGCTCAACAGTTCGCCTTCGAGCTGTTTTTCGCCGATGCGGAGAGCGAACTGAAAGGCCATGCGACGGATATGAGCGCATGGGTAAGGCACAGCGCAACCGACAAACAGCTTCCTCCTCTCTCCCACTGGCGCTACCGTATGCACACATTTCATTTGCATGAAGAACGCACGTTGGGATAGCTGCGAACATTCTCCGTAGCGCCCGATTCCGCCCTCACCTCACCCCTCTCCCGCCCGCGGGAGAGGGGGCCTATGGTCTATCCGTGCCCTGTGGCGGGTCAATGTCACATCCCCTCGCCCGCTGGCGGGAGAGGGGTAGGGGTGAGGGTGGGAAGCGTTTGAGGAAACCCTCGGACGAAGCTGTCGGCAAGCTGAAGAATGCGTTCTCATAGGGGGTAAGATGTGTGCATACGGTACCCACTGGCGGGCGGGGCCGGGGTAAGGGTAGCTTGCACAGCGCTGCCGAAACATCGGCATTCATGCAAACACCTTGGCACCTTTCCGCCCTGCCTCTGAGGTTACAATCCGGGCCAGATGTTGCAAACGAAGAAATACCGAACTCATATCCCCTGAAGAGAGATCGCCGATGCACGAAAACCAGAGATGGATTACACGCTGGCAGGAACAGGGCGCTCTTCCCGCGCCGCAGGTCCCGGAAGCCTTGCGGCTGGCCGGCATCCCCCCTTCGCGGCAGGAGTGGCGCCTGTGGATCGAGCGTCTGCTGTTGTGGCTCGGTGTTGCCGCCCTGCTGTCGGGTTTGATTTTTTTCGTGGCGGCCAACTGGTCGGGCATGGGCCGCTTCTTCAAAGTCGCGCGGGCCGAAGCGGCTATCGCCGCATCGCTCGCGGCCTACGTATTCGGTGCGCGCTTCCGCCACGGCAACGCCGCGCTGCTCGCGGCGAGCCTGGCTGTGGGCGCCCTGCTGGCCCTGATCGGGCAAACCTACCAGACCGGCGCGGACACCTTCGAACTGTTTCTCGTCTGGGCGCTGCTGATCACGCCCTGGGTGCTGGTGGCACGCCTGTCGGCGCTGTGGATACTGTGGCTGGCCATCCTGCATGTGGCCTATGCATTTTACGTAGAGACCTTCGGCTTGCTGTGGGGATTTTTCCTGAGAGACGAGTCGGCGCTGGTCGTCGTGGTGCTGTTCGATTCCCTGGCATTGATCGTCTGGGAATACTGCGCAGCGCAGGAGCGGGAATGGATGCGCGGGCGCTGGGCGCCACGCCTGCTGGCGTTAGCCGGAGGAATCGCGGCGTCGACGCTGGCGATGCATGCCATCCTGGACCACGGCGATAGCCGCGGCATCCATTTCATGCTTTACGCCACTGTCCTGGCCGGGTTGTACGCCGGCTATCGCCACGCCGTGCCGGACCTTTTCATGCTGGCGGGCGGCGCGCTGAGCGCCATCGTTGTTTCCACCACATGGCTGGCACGCACGCTCCTGGACGATTTCCGAGGAGACATGACCGGCGCAGTACTGCTCCTCGCCCTTTTCTCCATGCTGGCAACGGCGGCCGCCGCGTGGTGGCTGCGGCAGGTCGCACGGGAACAAAGAGCGCGGATGCCGCTCGCTGACGATAGCCAGGAGGACGCGCCATGAAAATCTTCCCCGCATCGGGCAGCACTCCCGAAACCTTATGGCATACCCTTGCCGAGGCCGGGCTGGTCCAGGGAGAAATGCCCGCAGAACCACCGGAAGAGGCACGTGGAGACGATGCGCCGTGGTTCGTCAAGGCGATGCTTGGCGCCGGCGCCTGGCTATCGTCGCTGCTCTTCCTGGCCTTCGTCGGCCTGCTCCTCGGATCGCTGTTCAGGGAGGAATGGACGCGCGCGATACTCGGCCTCATCGTCTGCGCGCTGGCGGCAGGAGGCTTCCGGCGCGGCACGCTGTCGGTATTCGCCAGCCAGATATTTTTCGTGATGGCGCTGCTGGGGCAAGCGCTGGTGCTGAGCGCGATTTTCGGCTGGTTCGACAGGTTCGAGTGGGGCACCAACGCTTGGCTGCTGACAGCCCTGTTCGAGGCCGCCGTCCTCATGGCGATCCGCTATCCGCCCAACCGATTTCTGAGCACATTGGCCATTCTGGTTAGTTTGTACAACACATTGTTCTTCTGGGGCTTCTCCGGGTTCTTCATACCGGCATGCCTGGCCCTGCTGGCCTGGAGCACACCCCGGCGGTGGCACGCGCCGCACCTCTGGCCCGTAGTCGTGTTGGCGCTGTGCATCGTTCCTTTCTTCATCGCGGCAACACAGGAATTGTTCATGGGTCTCCACATGTGGTCACGCGGCGGCCGCCATGGTTTCGAATTCCTGGGCAGGCTTCCTTTCTGGACGGCGCGCGCGGCCATGATCGCCGTCTGGCTGGGGCTCGTCTGCGCGCTGTTAAAACGCGTGACGGCCGAACCTTTCGCGCCGAAAAACGCCGTGGTCTGGCTGCTGGCCATCCTGCTGGCGGCAGGAACCTGGCCGGTGCCGCTGGCATTGTTCGCGCTGGGCGTTTTCGCCCTCGGTTTCTCGCAACGGGACAAACTCCTGGAAGGACTCGGCGTCGCGCAGCTGCTGTGGTCGGTCGGCCACTACTATTACGCGATGCAGGACACCCTGCTGTTCAAATCGCTGTCGCTCTCCGCACTGGGCGCTGCGCTGCTGCTGCTTTACGCGGGCAGCCGCGCGTTCCCGCCCGCCCCGGCAGCCGATACGGAGGATGAAAAATCATGAACGTCCCCACGAAAACAAAGCGGCACGTTCTCGTCGCCGTGCTGGCCGGCGTTCTCATTCTGGCGCTGCTCAACTGGAACATTTTCAAGCGCGAACGCCTCATCGAGCAAGGCCGGATCGTCCTGCTGCAGTTGGCGCCCGTCGACCCGCGCTCGCTGATGCAGGGGGATTACATGGCGCTGCACTTCGCGCTGGCGAACGAGCTGCAGCGAACAACGTCGCGCGGCGAACCGAGCGAGGATGGAATCGCCATCCTGAACCTCGACGAAAGGAACATCGCGCAATTCGTCCGTCTCGACGACGGCCAGCCGCTGCAAAGTGGAGAAGTGCGGCTGCGCTACCGCGTGCGCGACGGACGCGGCAATATCAAAATCGCCACCAACGCTTTCTTTTTCGAGGAAGGCCAGGGAGCAATCTATGAAACCGCCCGTTACGGCGAGTTCCGCGTCGACGATTCCGGCGACGCCATTCTCACGCAACTGCGCGACGAGCAGCTCAAGGTGCTGGGGCGAAGTGCGGTGCTGGATTGACCGGCGGATTCGAAGAAAATCCGAAGCACTTATTTTGCATAACAGGCCCGCAGCGACGGCTCAACGAGGCGCCTGCCCGCCGATCGCCTGGGTTATCTCGCCGGCCGTACGGCTGACAAGCAAACCCAATTCCGGCAGACGCTCCGACGTGACTCTCGCTTTCGGGCCGGAGAGCGAGATAGCGGCAATAGGCTCGCCGTGTTCGTTGAAAATCGGACTAGCAACGCAGTGAAGCCCTATCGTGTGCTCTTCCAGATCATAGGCGAAACCTCTCTGGCGTATGTTTTCGAGATCCTGATGCAATTCCGCCATCGTCGTGATCGTGTGCGGCGTAAACCGCCGCAACCCCTGGGACTGAAGCACTTCTTCGAGCTGTTTCCTGTTTATCCAGGTCATCATCACCTTGCCTACGGCCGAAGCATGGACCGGAGCGCTTGAACCCAGCCGCACGATCATCCGCATCATCTCGACGCATTCGGTTTGGGCGAGGTAAACCATGGTTCCTTGATTTTCGACGGCCAGGTTGATCGTCTCCCCGGTCTGCTCCATCAAGCGTTTCATGAACGGGCGCGCCTGAACGACGACATCGCGGCTGTCGAGAAACGCATTGCCGATGGAAAAAGCCCGCAGGCCGATGTACCACATCCCCAGTTCCGTATCCCTGCGCACGAAGCCCCCTTGCTCAAGCGTATTGAGCAGACGATGCGTCGTGGAAACGGCAAAGCCGGCCTGCAGGGAAAGATCGGTCAGCGTGATGCCGCCCCGCCCGGCCTCGGCGATACGTTCGAGCAGGAGCAGGCCACGGCTGAGGGCGCCGGAAGCATCATTCGCCGTTTTTTTTTGACGGGCACTATGGATTTTTTGGGCAGTGTTGACAGGCATGGCGCATCTCGCAGAGCTTATAGCTGTGTGTAAATATAAGGAGACGCGAAGACGAGCCGCAGACAACGCAAACAGGTTGGCACGGCGAAGTCGACAATGCCTCCGTTTTTCTAGGAATAGCTGCAGATGGTATCACACAAGTCGAGTCGAATATAAAATTTGGCAAACGCAAAGGCAGGCCCGGTATGGGATGCCGCAGATTTTCATAATGCCCGGTGAATAGTCGCGCACACGGCATGGCTGCGGGGATCAAGCCATGCCGTGCAGAACCAGGACGCCTATCCGATCAGGCAGACCGGGCAGCCATCAACTCCTGGGAGATGATGGCAATGGCCATCGCCCCCGCGTCGGGATGATCGAGGCTGCGATCGCCGACATAACTGGCGCGCCCCTTGGATGCCACCATCTTCTTCGTGTTCTCGGCACCCTCGGCAGCGGCGGTGTTTGCCCTGGCGAATGCCTCAGCCAGAGAAAAACCTGAAGCGGCGCTCGACTCCAGCGATTCCACGAGAGGGATAAAAGCATCCAGCAACGTTTTTTCTCCAGGTTTCGCCCCGCCACGCTTTTGTATCGCGTCGACTGCCGCGCGCAGCATGGCGGCCAGTTCGTTCAGGCTCAATTCCGCTTTTTCCTGCGCAGCCCGGCCCATGCCGCGGAACGCCGAACCCCAGATCGGACCCGATGCCCCGCCGCAGTACTCGGTAATGACCATGCCGCAGGATTTCAGAAAACCGCCGATATCGTCGCATTCGAGATCGCTCCACCCGGCCTTCAACTGGCGAAACCCCTTTGCCAGCGACATGCCGAAATCGCCGTCCCCGGCGACGGAATCCAGTTCGCAGAACGCCACTTCCCTGGCGACGATGATGTCGCACATCCTGTCGACCGTGCGGACGACCTGTTCCTTGCTGATCGTATTCATCCTCGTCTCCTGCCTTATACCTTCATTGCTGGCGTATCCGCCGGCGCGTCGAGAAGCGCCTTCATTTCCGCGTCGAGCCGAAGCAGCGTCACGGAAGCCCCGGCCATGTCGATCGACGTCATATAGTTGCCGACCAGCGTCCGGTGGATATTCAAACCCTTTGCCTGCGCATGCCGCGTAACCGCGCGATTGAACAAATACAATTCCTGCAACGGCGTGCCGCCAAGGCCATTGATCATCAGCGCTACCTCGTCGCCCGCCTTGAACGGCAGGTCGGCAAAAAGGGCATCGACGATGCGCACCGCGAGCGTATCGGCGCTTGACAGCTTTTCACGTGCCGTGCCCGGTTCGCCATGAATTCCCACGCCGAACTCGATCTCCCCTTCGCCCAGCGAAAACGTCGGCGATCCCTTGGCCGGCACCGTGCATGAGCTCAAGGCAAATCCGAGGCTGCGCACATTGGCGATCACCTTTTCCGCAACGGCTTTCACCTCATCGAGGCTCTGCCCGGCCTCGGCCGCCGCACCGGCGATCTTGTGCACGAAAACCGTCCCGGCCACGCCGCGGCGCCCCACGGTATAGAGGCTATCCTTGACTGCAACGTCATCATTGACGTAAACGCGGGCCGCCTGGATATCGTCGTCTTCTTCGGCCATCTCGGCTGCGGCATCGAAATTCATGCAATCGCCCGAGTAATTCTTGATGATCAGGAGCGCACCGGCCTCCGACTTCGTTTTCACCAGCGCGTTATAGATCTGTATCGTCGACGGCGAGGCGAACACGTCGCCGCAAACGGCGGCATCGAGCATACCCGTTCCCACAAAACCGCCGTGTGCCGGCTCATGGCCGCTGCCCCCCCCGGAAATCAGCGCCACCTTCCCGCGATTCGGCACTTTGCGGCTGAGTATCCTGTACTTGCTGTCGAAAGCGAGCTGCCCGGGATGGGCCATGACCATCCCTTCGCACATCTCGACGACCACGTCATTCACACCATTGAGGATCTTCTTCATCATGCGGCTGCTCCCAAACGATCGGCGGCAAAGATGGCGCTGGCCACCATGTCGGCGGTTACCGGGAAAGGCATGTTATGGATCGTTTCTCCCTCGGCAGTCGCGCCTTCTGCCACTTTCATGATGCGTTCCGGTGTGGCGTTCCTGACACCGAGGTCGGCGAGGCAGGTCGGCAGGCCAACCGACTTGCAGTAGGCAATGACGGTATTCAGCTCTTCGGCCGGCGCGTTCTCCAGCACCAGATGCACGATGGTGCCGAAGGCGACCTTCTCGCCGTGATAGAACTTGTGCACTTCTTCCAACACCGTCAGTCCGTTGTGAATGGCATGCGCGGCCGCTAGGCCCGAGCTTTCGAACCCCAGGCCGGAAAGCAGAATATTGGTTTCGACGATGTTCTCCAATGCACCGGTCACGACCTTGGCTTCGCAGGCGGCCTTGGCCTTCAGCGAATCCTCCAGAAGCGTCTCATAGCACAGCTTGGCGATGGCCAGCGCCGCCTTCGTGCTCTTGCCGTTGGCATTGTTGTCGGCAAAGGCGCGGGCGCAGGAACGGGCCTCGAACCAGGTAGCCAGCGCATCCCCCATGCCGGCAACCAGGAAGCGCACCGGCGCGCGTGCAATGACACCAGTATCGACGAGGACGAGATCCGGGTTGTTCTTGAAGAAGAAATATTTTTCGAACTCGCCATGCTCGGTATAGATGACGGCCGAGGAACTGGTTGGCGCGTCGGTTGCCGCAATCGTCGGCACGACGATTACCGGCTTGCCCACCAGATACGCCACGGCTTTCGCCGTATCCAGCGATTTGCCGCCGCCCAGGCCGATGACCACGTCGGAGCCTTCCGCCTTGGCGATCGCCTCGATCCGTTCGATCTCCTTCATGCTGCATTCCAGATTGAATCCCGCCGATTTCAGCGTGAATGCGTTGCGGCTGATGGCCTCGTCAAGCTGACAGCGCACCCGGCCCTCGTCTTCTCCGGAAGAGACCAGCAGCGCCTTGCTGCCGAAGTTTGCGACATAAGCGCCGAGATTCAACAGCTCGTTCTCGCCCTGAATGTATTTCGATGGCGATATCATTATTTTTTTCATGATGTTTTCCCTTTCCAAATTTTCCAAAAATGAGATGAACGGTCCCGCGAAAACAGTTTCGGTTGCTGTTTCCGTGAATCCGGCGAAATGCCGGCTTTCGTCTTGCCTTGCTTTTTGGGTTGCTTATTTCCCGATTTCGAAATTACTCATCATTTCCAGGGCACGAACCATGGCCGAGTGATCCCAGGCCTTGCCACCGTGCGCCGCGCAACTGTTGAACAGCTCCTGCGCCGTGGCGGTGTTGGGCAGGCTGACACCAAGGGCGCGGGCAGAAGAGAGCGCCAGGTTGAGATCCTTCTGGTGCAGCTCGATGCGAAACCCGGGATCGAAAGTCCGCCTGACCATGCGCTCGCCATGCACTTCGAGAATTTTCGAGGAGGCGAAACCTCCCATCAACGCGGCGCGCACCTTGGCCGGATCGGCCCCGGCCCGGGCGGCGAACAGCAAAGCCTCGGCAACCGCTTCGATGTTGAGGGCAACGATGATCTGGTTGGCGACCTTAGCCGTCTGCCCATCGCCGTTGCCGCCGACCAGCGTGATGTTCTTGCCCATCAATTCGAAGATCGGCCTGATCCGCTCGAAGACCGCCTCGCCGCCACCAACCATGATCGACAGCGTGGCATTCTTCGCGCCGACCTCGCCGCCCGAAACCGGCGCATCGAGGTAATCGCACCCGCGATCGTTGACCCTTTTGGCAAATTTCTTGGTTTCGATCGGCGAGATCGAACTCATATCGACGACGGCCTTGCCCTTCGACAACCCTGCGGCAATGCCGTTTTCATCGAACAGGGCGCTGGCGACGTGCGGCGTGTCAGGCACCATGATGATGACGATATCCGCCTTTTCCGCCACCTCCCTGCCGCACGCACAGGCGATGCCACCAGCATCAATCAACGCCTGTGGAATCGACGGAATGGAATACAGAAACAGCTGATGCCCGCCCTTGATCAGGTTGAGCGCCATCGGCGCTCCCATGATCCCCAGGCCGACAAAACCGATTTTTGAAGACATTGTGTTTTCCTCTCGAAGTCCTACAGGTATGTTTTCGCCCATCCCAGACCGGCGGCGGTATCAGCGGCCGGTTTGTATTCGCAGCCGATCCACCCGGTGTAGCCGAGCCGATCCAGGAAACCGAGCAGGAAGGGGTAGTTGATCTCTCCTGTCCCGGGTTCGTTGCGGCCCGGATTGTCGGCCAGCTGGACATGCGCGATGCGCGCCAGATGCTTCTGCAGAGTGGCCGCCAATTCGCCCTCCATGCGCTGCATGTGGTAGATGTCGTATTGAACGAAAACGTTGTCGCTACCCGCTGCATCGATCAGATCCAGCGTCTGCTGCGTCCGGCTGACGTAGAAGCCGGGCATGTCGTAGGTGTTGATCGCCTCTATCAACAGCCTGATTCCCGCTTTTTTCAGTTCCGCGGCGGCGAAGCGGATGTTGACGACATAGGTTTCGCGCGTTCTGTCTGCATCGGCCCCGAGGGGAGCGATTCCGGACAACACGTTGACCTGCTTGCAGCGTAGCGCTTTGGCATATTCGATGGCCTTGCCGACGCCGTCCTGGAATTCGCCGATGCGGTCGGGAAGTGCGGCAATGCCTCGCTCCCCTGCCTCCCAATTCCCGGCAGGCAGATTGTGCAAAATCTGCACCAGGCCGTTTTCGGCCAATTTGTCCGCTAGCAGGTTCTTGTCGAAGGCATAGGGAAACAGGTATTCGACCCCTTTGAAACCGGCTTTGGCGGCCGCCCCGAAACGATCCAGGAAGCCGGCCTCGGTAAACAGCATCGACAGGTTCGCGCAAAGCTTCACCATGGTAAATCTCCTCCGCCCCCGTTCAAGCCCTGGCCGCCGGCGACGTCGGCGCATCGGCCGCCGTTTTGGCCAGTTCCTCGAACTCGGTGACGTTGTCGATCTCCGGCCCCATCGAGATGTTGGTGACACGCTCCATAATCACTTCCACCAGGATCGGCACGCGGAACTCCTTGGCCCACGCTTCGGCCTTCGCGAAAGCGCCGGCGATGTCCTCGGGCTTGAACACGCGAATCGCCTTGCACCCCAACCCTTCGGCCACCTTCACGTGATCGACGCCGTACTCGCCGATTTCCGGCGAATTTATGTTCGCGAACGACAACTGCACGCAGTAGTCCATGTCGAAACCGCGCTGCGACTGCCGGATCAGGCCGAGGTAGCTGTTGTTGACCAGCACATGGACGTAAGGCAGGTTGAACTGCGCACCGACGGCCAGCTCTTCGATCAGGAACTGGAAGTCATAATCGCCGGACAGGGCGACGACCCGTCGCGAGGGATCGGCCTTCACCACGCCAAGGGCGGCGGGCAGCGTCCAGCCGAGCGGCCCGGCCTGGCCGGCGTTGATCCAGTGGTTCGGCTTGTAGACGTGCAGGTTCTGCGCGGCGGCGATCTGCGACAGCCCGATGGTGGTGACGTAGCAGGCATCCTCGCCGAAGGCGCGGTTCATTTCCTCATAAACGCGCTGCGGCTTGATCGGCGAGCAGTCGAAGTGCGTCTTGCGCTGCAGGGTGATATCGGTCTTGCGCGCCAGGCACCCCGACGCCCAGGCGCTACGGTCCGGCTGCTTGTTCTTCGGCTCATCGAGCAGCTTCAACAGCCCATTCAGAGCGATTCCCGCATCGGAGGCAATGCCGTAGTCGGGATTGAACACACGGCCAATCTGGGTAGGCTCGACGTCGATGTGAACGAAGATACGGCCCTTGGTATAGACCTCGATCGATCCGGTATGACGGTTGGCCCAGCGGTTGCCGATCCCCAGGATGAAGTCCGAGGCGAGGAAATTGGCGTTGCCGTAGCGATGCGAGGTCTGGATGCCGACCATGCCGGCCATCAGCGGGTGATCGTCCGGAATACTGCCCCAGCCCATCAGGGTCGGCACGACCGGGATGCCGGTCTGCTCGGCAAACTGTTGCAACAGAACGCTGGCTCCGGCGTTGATGACGCCGCCGCCGGCTATGATAAGCGGCCTTTCGGCTCTGGCCAGCATATCCAGCACCTTCTGCAACTGAACCGCGCTGGCCGCCGGGCGGTAGACCGGCAAGGGTTCGTAGGTGTCGATGTCGAATTCGATTTCGGCCATCTGCACGTCGAACGGCAGATCGATCAGCACCGGCCCCGGCCGCCCCGAACGCATCAGGTGAAACGCCTGCTGGAACACGCGGGGCACCAGGCCCGGCTCCCGCACCGTCACCGCCATCTTGGTGACGGGCTTGGCGATGCTTTCGATATCGACGGCCTGAAAATCCTCCTTGTGCAGCTTGGCGCGCGGCGCCTGCCCGGTGATGCACAGGATCGGCACCGAATCGGCCTGCGCCGCGTACAGGCCGGTGATCATGTCGGTCCCGGCCGGACCGGAAGTGCCGATGCACACCCCGATATTGCCCGGCTTCGCCCGAGAAAATCCGTCGGCCATATGCGAGGCGCCCTCGACGTGGCGGGCCAGCACGTGATCGATCCCGCCCACTTTTTTCATCGCCGCGTAAAAAGGATTGATCGCCGCGCCGGGAACGCCGAACGCCGTGTCGATTCCCTCCTTACGCAGTACTTGGATTGCCGCTTCCACGGCGCGCATTTTGGTCATTTTATATTTCCGTTATCAGGTTTCTAAAAATCTATGAAGGAGCAATAAACCCGCCATGAATTTACTTGGCTTCGGTCTTTTCTATCAGTTCGCTCAGGGTTTTTTCCTCACCTTCAAGTCCGAGCTTCTCGTCGATCTCCTTGATTCGTTCGGCGATTCTTTCGGCAGCCCCGCTATTGATGCGTTTATGCAAAGCGCCGCCCAGAACCACGCCAACGACACCGACCACCGCCAGAATGGAGAACAGCGTGGTGTAACCCGTGCCATCCGCCGCGCCGCTGTCGAGAACCTTGCCCCAAAGGCCATAGGCGAATGTTGCCGGCAGATAGATCACGAAGGCGGCAAAAGCAATTGCCGACCCCGAGAACCTTTGCGGCAGACCCATCTGGCCGAACGGCGCAAAATACAACGAACGCATGAAGAAGAAGGTCGCGGTCAGCAGCACCAGAACGATCATCGCCGGCACGGCATAGGCCTCGCCTCTCGGCATGAAGAGCATGACAATGCTCAGTATCGTCACCAGCGACAACCCGAAACGCATACCACCGCTGGGGCCGCCGAAGAACTTGTCGGCAATGAAACCCGCCGGAATCGCGCAGGTGATGCGCCCGCCTGAAGTCGAAACAATGCCGAAAATTGAAACGGCCAGTACCGGCAGAAGATAGGCTTCCTTCAGGAAGGTCAGGAAGAAGGGAAGCGTCGTATAGGACATGAAGACGGTGAAACCCAGCATCCCGGCCAGCCAGACCTCCGGAATCCTCATCGTGACCTTCATTCCTTCGCTGACCTCCTTGTTGGCTTTCTTCGAATCGGAACCGGACTTCAGCAATGTCTCGGTCGGCAGGATGAACCAGGCAACGACGCCCAACAGAACCATCATCACCGCGTTGCCCATGAAGGCGATCTTGAGTCCGAACACGCTCTGTCCAAGATAGGCGTACAGGCCGACCACCGCCGTGTTCTGCACCAGTTCGACCAGCCCGCGCCCGCCTTCCAGCAGGCCGAAAATCTTACCCTGGTTGGTATTCGTCGTCGTTTTGCGGACGGAAGCCAGCACGGCAGGCCAGAACACGCCTTCACACCACAGCGACAGCATGACGAACAGGAAGCAAAGCAGCGCGAAGTTGCTGGTATAGCCGAGGAAGAAGGTGGTGAATCCCCCAAAGACCATGTTGACCGGAATGAGGGTTTTCGGCGGGAAGCGATCCTGCGCCCAGGAAAAAGCCAGATAAAAGATGTTGTGCGTGATGCCGTATATCGACATCAGAATGCCGAACTCCGTTTTCGAAATCTTCCACAACTCAAGCATCTGCGGCAGCAGTACGCCTTTCATGGCCAGCAATGAAAACGCGAACTGCGCGCACATCACGAGGACGACAAAGTTCATAAAAACTTTTTTCGACGCAAAGAGAGGACTTCCGTCCACTCCGACAAAAATATTTTTCATTCCTACCCCTTTTCGTTAGTTGATGCGAACGCCCTGCTTGACGAGTGCGTCCTGAATTTTCTGGATACTGACTTCGCCGGTAGACGTATTTGTCTGAATCGACACGGCGGCGGCCACACCTGCCGCTTGGCCGGTAGCCGCGCAGCACATCATGTTCCGGGTAGCCGAATGGGAGACCTTGTCGCCGGCAACCGCGCGCCCGGCAACCAGCAAATTCTCTATCTGCTGTGGAAGAAGAATTCCGTAAGGTATCTGGAAATACCTGCCTGTCGTTGGCAGAACGATCAGGCCGTAGCCGTCCAGGAACTCGGGGAAAATCCCGACGGAATCATCGCAGCGCCCTTCGTTCGTCACATATTCCGCATCGATCGTTTTCCGGCCGACGATTTTCCGGGAATCGCGCGTTCCGACGGTCATCCCGAAATTCCGCAGTTTCGCTTTCTCGAACCCCGGAACATAGGCGCGCAGGGCCGTGATGGCATGAATGCAGTTTTCCCTACCGTCGATTTCCGCCTTGGTGAGATCCCAGACATCCGTGCAATCCAACCCCCGCATCGTCACGAGGTTGAGTTGCGTGGCCTCGCCGTGTTCCGAAAACGTGCTGTAAGAACCGCAGACCTTGGCCTCTTTCGGAATCAATCCGTCATTTTTCGCCTGGGTAAAAGGCGCTTCAAGATAAGGACTGAACATCTTGTCCTCTTTCCGGGAAGTTGCTATTCCTCCGCCCTTATTGCTCCAGTCGCTGAAACCGGTGCCCCAGTCCGCATAGGTAGGCTTTTGCGTGGCGACGTAGGCTTCGAATTTCGGAACATCCACCCCGGCGCAATTGAGCATGACGGTCAGTCCGAGCATCTGTTCGCGCGGCCGCTTGTCGATCGGCGCCCCGGCAAAATTGGCGATATCCGCGTCGGCCGAGCAGTCGATGATGCGCTTTGCCAATATGGCCTGGCGCCCGCTCTTGCTCTCGGTAATGACGCCGGTGACGCTATTCCCTTCCTTGATGACACCGACCGCCCAGCAATGAAACAGAACGGAAACGCCTGATTCCTTCATCATCCGGTCGGCGACATACTTGAACATCTCGGCATCAATCGCATGACTATCCGATTGAGGCTCCGGCCTGGCAGCGTTCATCTCGATTGCCCGTTTCTCGATCTCCATGCCGATGCCGCCGGCTTCGATCGTTCCTTCATGGCGATACCAGGCGTACCCTTCGCACCCGACTGTCGTCAAAACCCCGCCCAGACATCCGAACCTTTCCAGGATCAGCGTCTTTACACCGGTTCTGGCCGAAGCCAATGCCGCTGCAATGCCGGACGGCCCTCCTCCGACAACCAGCACCTCTGTTTCCGCGAGCACGGGAATCTTTTTTTCCGGCTCAACATAAAATTCCATCATGACCCTCCGCTCATAAGACTTTCAGTTATCCACCGCCAAACAAACCACCGGACTGCGTAGATCGGCACACATGCTATTGACCTTGAAGTCACCAGCAAAATGCATCCGAAAAATCTTTTTTTGTTGTCGCCAATTTAAAGCAGAATGGCATGCGTGTCAACTTTTTTGGAAGTCATTTCCATTTTTTTATGATTTAACTATTAATGTTTATTTTCATATAGTTAATTACTGTACTAAAAAAATATGAAAACTATTTCTGAATTTTATTGAAATTATTTTCAGCATTGAACGAAAGCGGGATGCACAGCGGATTGTGCGTTAATGAATACAGGGGAGCGGATCGCACGGAACCTGAAAAAAACCATGGAAATATGGCTTTTGTATTGCTTCTCCCGAACGGAACGACCTCGATTCGCATTCAAGACGAATCGCCTCATGCGAGGGAAATGCGCCATACGGCAAGCCCGAAATATCGTGAGAGAGGCATTGCGCAACGCCGGGTTATCGATCCGTGTTTCCCGAACAGCAGACCGTGCGGCAGAGGCTAAAGCGAAGCCGGCGAGGTACCGGAATTAGTGATAGCGGCTGGAGCCGTTTACAAAAGAACAGGCCATGCCCATCTATCGACGGACATGGCCTACGGGTACAAAAAAGGGGAAAATCCGTATCTTCAGGCTAACGGACCATCAGAGGCACTCGATGCGCTCCTTGAAGCGCTGCACGCCTCTTTCGGGCGAAGTCAGGACGGGGACGCTGCTCGGCTCCATGCCGTTCATGACGCGCGCCATCGACGCCTGAGCCAGGACAACGACATCCGCCGATGACAAGGCCGCACGAAGGCCTGCCGAAACGATCTTGTCGTGTGTTTCGTTGTCCCCGGCCAGCAGCGCCTTGAACGCCTCAGCCATCAGCGTCGGCACGACCGTGAGTTCTTTCCCGGCTTCCTTCGCCTTGCGGTTGATGTATTCGAGCGTCGGCTTGAGGGTGGTCTCGACGGTGGCCAGCACGGCGACGCGCGGCCCTTTCTGGATAGCCTCTTCCGCCATCGCCTCGTCGATCCGCGTCACCGGCATGCGGGTCAGGAATTGGCACTGCTCGACGCTGTAGCCGATCGAGGAGCATGCCGTCATGAAGATCGCGCAGCCAGCCTTCTCGGCGGCCTGCACGTAGCCGGCGAGGCGCGCGTTGATTTCCGGCGTCGGACCGCCGTTCTTCATCACGTCCTTGATCATCGATTCCTCGACGATGTGCATGATTTCGACATCGGGCATGCATTTGGCCGTCAGGGTCTGAAACATTGCCAGCGTCGCTGCGCTGGTATGGAAAATCGCTGCCTTGGTCATTTTTTTCACCTCAATTGAATTGGTTGTTCCGCAATCCTTCGCACAGCGCGCCGACGAGAATTTCGGCGGCTTCCTGATCCTCCTTGGCGGAGATGCCGCCGATCGCCACGGCGCCGAGCAACTGCTTGTTATCGTCATACACTGGGATGCCGCCGGGCATCGCTGAAAACTTCTCGTCGGCGAAGTAAGCGATGTTCAGGTTTTCCTGCTGCAGGCGCTGCAGAAAGGCTTGCGTCTGCACGCCCATGCGCGCGGCGGTATAGGCCTTGCGCTGCGTCAGTTCGATACTCAGTAGTTTGGCGCCGTCCGTGCGCGCAAAGGCCAGGAGGAATCCATGCTTATCGCATACTGAAACGCTCAGATCGCGTCCGCCGTATTTCTCCTGCGAAAGTTTCAGCGCGTGGGCGATGACCGACTGTGCGGCACGTTGATTCAGGTTTTGCATACTCATTGCTCCGATCAAATCAAAAGGTCAGTTGCGGTTCTGAATGTTCATGATCTTGCGCGCCTCGTCGGGTGTGGCGACTTCGCGGTCCATGCTGCGGATGAGCGCGACCAGTTTTTCGACGAGCTGCAGGTTGTCTTCCGCGCGCTGGTCCGGTCCGAGGAATTTGCTGTCCTCGAAGCCGATGCGCACGAGATCGGCGCCCATGCCGATCGCGGCGGCCAGGAAGGCGAAGCCCTGCCGCCCGAAGTGCGTCACGCCCCACAGCGCGCCGGGCGGCACGAAATGCCGGAAGTGTACGAGCGCGTCTATCGTTGCCGGCATGGTGCCGCGGTGGCCGAACACGGTGTTGAAAAGAATGGGCTGCGAGAAGCCTACCTGCGCGTCCATTTCCATCATGGCGTGGATCATGCCGAGTTCGAAAACCTCGATCTCCGGCACGATCTTTTTCTCGACAGCCACCTTGGCGCAGTAAAGCGTATCGGGCAGCGAATTGGCGTAGACCAGATCGCCGAGGTTGGTCGAGCCGCCGTTGAGAGAAGTCATTTCGACGAGCGGGCACTTGAACAGCGGCGCGCAGCGCTGCTCCATGTTCATCGCCGAAACGCCGCCGGTCGACGCCTGGATGATCAGGTTCGATCCCTGGCGGATCGGGCGGATAGTGTCTTCGAAATCGCTCACGTCCGGCGTCAGCTTGCCGGTCTTGTCACGTACGTGCAGGTGCACCATCGCCGCGCCAAGCTTCTCCGCCCTCACGACTTCCGCCGCCACCTCTGACGGAATGACCCGCGTATCGGCCGCCGAAACTGGGGCCAGCGAGATGATCACTTTATTCATATAGCATTCTCCAGATTGATTCCCGGCAGCGGCATGCGAGAAGCACATGCCGTCCGGGTCGGTTGAATCGTCGGTTGGTTAGAGGAAGCCTATCGAAATCCAGGGTATGAAAGCCACGACCAACAGCCCGAGGACCAGCGCGAGCAGATAGCCCCAGATGTATTTGATACCCTCATCCGGGTGCACCTTGCTGACCGCGCAGCAGCCGTAGTAGCCGACGCCGAACGGCGGCGCGAACAGCCCGGTACCCATGGCCAGGATCACCACCATGGAATAGTGGACGTCGTGGATACCCATTTCCCGGGCGATCGGGAAGAGCAGCGGGCCGAACAGCACGATAGCCGGGATGCCTTCCAACACGCTGCCGAGGATGATGAACACGACGACCGACACGACCATGAAGGTATTGGCGCCGCCGATGCTCTTCATCAGCACTGCGAGGTCATGCGAGAACCCAGACTGCGTCAATCCCCAGGCCATGGCCGTAGCGCAACCGATGATGAAGATGATGGCCCCGGCCAGGCTGGCCGTGTCCATCAGCATGCTCACCGCGCGCTTGAAATCGAACTGCCGGTAGATCAGCAGCCCGATGACCACCGAGTAGACGATGCCGATCGTGGAGACTTCCGTGGCCGTGGCGATACCTTCGATGACCGCGATGCGGATCACGAAGGGCAGCACCAGCGCCGGCACGGCGACGACGAACAGCTTGCCGATCTCGGGGGCCGTATAGCGTTTGACCTTGGAGAGGTCCTCGTTGCGGTTGCGCCACCACACGACGACGCACAGCGCCAGCCCGCAGATGACGGCCGGCAGCAGGCCGCCGATGAACAGGGCGGCGATCGACACGCCGGTGACCGAGCCGACGGTGATCAGCACGATGCTCGGCGGCACGGTTTCCGTCTGCGCCCCGGTCACCGAAAGCAGCGCCACGAGGTCGCCCGGCTTGGCGCCGCGATCCTTCATCTCCGGGAAAAGCACCGGGGCGACGGCCGCCTGGTCGGCGGTCTTCGAACCCGAGATGCCGGAGACGAGGTACATGGCGCCGATCAGGACGTAGGACAGACCGCCCTTGACGTGGCCCAGCAGACTCGCCAGGAATTGCACCATCGCCCGCGCCATGCCCGTCATCTCGATCAGGAGCCCGAGATAGACGAACAGCGGCACAGCCAATAGCACGAGGTGCGACATCCCCTCCTCGACACGCCCGACCATCACCGGCATCGGCGTGCGCGTGGTCAGCGCCAGATAGCCGAAAGTCGCCAGGGCGAAGGAAAAAGCGATGGGCACGCCGGCGAACACGTTGATGCCGACGATGACGACGAAGAAGATCACCAGGTTCGCCTTGCCCAGCCCCTTCAACAGCGGGCCAGCCAGCCAGAAGGCGAGAACCAGCGCGGCGACCGCCACCACGCAGATGGCGATGTCGCGCGGACGGCTGTACAGGGCCAGGCGCAGGAGCGCCGCCACCGCCATCAGGGCGCAACCGAGAGGAAGCGCAACAGCGCGCCACATGTTGCTGATCTCCAAGGCCGGCGTGGTGATCATCGCCTCGTCCTTGGCGTACTCCCAGGCCGGCCAGAGGAACAGCAGCAGGAAAGCCAGCGAGGCGACGATGCCGAAGACCTCGATCAGCACCTGCTTCTCCTTCGGCAGCTTGGTCACCACCGCCGTCATGCGCATATGCGCCCCACGCCGCAAAGCGACCACCGCGCCGAGCATCGACAACCAGAGAAACAGCGTCGAGGCCAGCTCGTCGGACCAGACCAGCGGCTCATGGAACACGTAGCGCGACAACACGCCCGAGAATAGCACCACGATCTCGGCCAGCACCACGGCGGCCGCGATGTATTCAACCGTGCCCCCAAGGTAACGGTCGAACGCGGCGAGCGCCTTCTTCCAGCCGCTGGTCTCTTCCAGCGGCAAGGCAAACGTTGGTGACTGCATCGTCCCCTCCTCCTTCTAGGTCTACTTAGGACAGCTTGCCGACGTACTGCTCCAGCAGCCCCCAGGCTTCATTACCGAACTTCTTGTGCCATTCCTCGTAGAAGCCGGCCTTCTTGAGCGCGGCGCGGAACGGTTCCGGCGTCGTTTCGTTGATGATCATGCCCTTGCCTTTCAGATCGGCCTGCGTCGCTTCGTCCAGCTTGAGAACGTCCTCGCGCTCCTTGAGTACCGCGTCGTTGAACGCCCCAGCCAGAATCTGCTGCAGATCGGGCGGCAGTTCCTTCCAGGCGCGGCCGTTGAAGATCAGCCACCAGCCGTCCCACATGTGGTTGGTCAGCGAGCAGTACTTCTGCACTTCGTACATCTTGGCGATCTGGATGATCGTCAGGGGGTTTTCCTGGGCGTCATAGACCTTGGTCTGCAGCGCGGTATAAAGCTCGGCGAACTGCAGGCTGCCCGGCGCCGCCCCCAAAGCCTTGAACATCGAGACGAAAAGCGCGCTGACAGGCACGCGGATCTTCAGGCCAGCCATGTCCTGCGGACCGGTGATGGGCTTCCCGCTGGTGGTAATCTGCCGGAAACCGATGTCCCAGACGCGTTCGAGCGGATGCAGTCCGACCTTCTCGATGGCCGCGCGAATGTGCGCGCCCAGCTTGCCGTCCATGGCAGCCCAGACCTGCTTGTAATCGGCGAAGGAGAAACCCACCGCGTTGATGGTCGCCACCGGCACCAGGGTCGACAGGCCAGCCGAGGACGGCGCGTACATCTGCAGGCCTCCGCTCCGTACCTGCGCCAGCATGTCGCTGTCGCCACCCATCTGGTTGTTGGGGAAAATCTTGACTTCCAGCCGGCCTTTGGACTCGGCGAAGACGCGGTCGGCCGCTTCCTGCGCGCGGATGTGCATCGGGTGGGTGGTCGGCTGGTTATGGCCGTACTTGAACGAAAACTCCGCTTCGGCGGCACGCGACAGTCCAGGAATCGTCGCCGCGGCGGCAACGATGGGCGAAGCCGCCAGGGTCCGCAAAACATTACGTCTGGAAGAACTGAACATGGTATTTCCCCTTTTATAAGAGACTGCTCTCCCTGCAAACGGCAGGGTACCCGTTGATAAATTACCGCACTCCCGCAAACAGCCAATACCCGATCCGAACATTACCGTTATCTTCGCTGCCCGCTTTACCGATGTTCCGAAATACCGGCGGTAGAACTGGCAATACAAAAAAAACTTGCGTCCTAAAGGTTTGCTGATATCTTATTATTGATGTTTGTTGATGTTTTATTTAGTTCGTCAGGGTAAATTTATCCCCTTGTTGCAAGCATGGTCAAACATTTAAAATGATTGTTTTTGATGTATTAAGCGAATGCCATCAAATTTCACTAAAACTCGCATCGTCGATATCGCCCGTGAAGCCGGCGTTTCGACGGCAACGGTCGACCGCGTGCTCAACCGCCGCCCCGGCGTTCGCGAAAACACGGCGCAGCGCGTGCTCAAGATCGCGGAAAAGTTCAACTACCTGCCGGAAACGAACCTTTTCGAGTCGTTGCGCCCAAAACCGCTGAATCTCCATTTTCTGCTGCCATCGGGTACCAACCGCTATCTGCGCATGCTGGGGGATATGGTATCGTCATCCGATGAGCACCTGGCGCCCTACAACGTGCGCTGCCGCAATCATTTCGTCGAGGGATTCAATCCCAATGTCCTGGCCGAGCGGCTGCTGCACTACGGCCGGCGCTCCGACGGCGTTGCTTTCATGGCGCTGGAACATCCGCGCGTGCGCGAAGCTGTCGATACGCTGGCCGACGAGGGAATCCCGGTCGTCACGCTGGTTTCCGACCTCACCCATTCCGGCCGCGCCGCCTACGTGGGACTGGACAACCGCGCTGCGGGACGCACCGCCGCCCTGATCGTCGGCCGCTTTGCCGGCGGCCGCGGCCCGGTGGCGCTGATTGCCGGCAGCCGGAGCTATCGGGCGCACGAGGAGCGTGAGGCGGGTTTTCTCAGCCTGATCAGGGAGTCGTTCCCGGCCATGCGCGTCGTCGGCCTGCGCGAGGGGCAGGACGATACCGACACGAACCGCCGCGAAGCGAGGCAACTCCTGGATCAGAATCCGGATCTCGTCGGCATCTACAACATCGGCGGCGCTGCCGACGGCGTGGCATTGGCTCTCAAGGACACCGGGCGGGAGCAAAAAGTCGTATTCGTCGGCCATGGCCTCACGCCCGACACGCGCTCGCTGCTCATCGACGGCGCCATGGACGCGGTGCTCACGCAGCCGCCGCTCGCCGTCGTCATGAACAGCGTGCGCATCTTCTGCAACCTGCGCGACAGGCGCGACCCGCTGGCCGGTGTCGAAGCCTTGCGCATCAGCGTGATTTTTCGGGAAAACTTGCCTTAAAGCGACCAGAAACCGGGGCATCAAGCAGCTTGCTGCTCCAGCGTGAAGCCGGCCCCGGCATCCGCACCAAGCGCCGCAGCCAGGAAGGGCAGCGTTTCCGCCAAAGTTTCATGCAGCGTCCAGGGCGGATTGAGAATGAAGAGGCCGCTGCCGTGCATGCCGAAACCATCCTTCGCCGGTTCCTGGATGCGCAGGGCGGCATGCAGCCACCCCTTGGCCGGCAGGCGTTTCAAGCGCTGCGGGAATTCGCGCGATTCCATGCGCGTCAACTGCGGATACCAGACCGCGTAGGTTCCGCCCGGAAAACGCCCCAGAGCATCCTTGAGCGCCTGGATCACGCGTTCGTAGTCCTGCTTTTCCTCGTATGACGGATCAATCAAAACCAGCGCACGGCGCGATGGCGGCGGCAACAGCGCCTTGAGTCCAGCAAAACCGTCGGAAGCTTCGACGATCGCCTGGCGGCCGGCCTGCTGAAAATTCTCCTTGAGCAGGCGCGCATCCTTGCTGTGCAGTTCGAACAAGCGCAATCGATCCTGCCCCCGCATGCACCACAGAGCGAAGAATGGCGACCCCGGATAATTGCGCAGCCCGCCATTCGGGCTGAAACGGCGTACGAGATCCATGTAATCGGCAACCGCTGGCGGCAAATCCCGACGGTCCCACAGCCGCCCCACACCGCCCTTGTACTCGGAGAGTTTCACCGCGTAACCTGCATCGAGCGCATAGGCGCCCGCGCCGGCATGCGTGTCGATATACCAGAAGGGCTTGTCTTTCTGCCCCATGTAACGCGCCGTCTGAACGAGGACCAGATGCTTGAGAACGTCGGCATGGTTGCCGGCGTGAAAGGCATGGCGGTAACTCAGCATCGCAACCCCCGCGAAAACCGCCCCGGCACAGAGCGTACCGACTTTGAGATTGGCCCGGACACGCTCATTCGGGCAGCGCGATCTGGCCGTCGGTGCTGAACTGGTAATCCTTGAAAATGTGCTCCGCCGTCAGCAGTTGGTAACCGCCGCCCTCCTGCTGACGACTCGTATCCTTGAGGCGGTAGGCGTAATGCCCGCAGGTCCACATGTCGAAATTGCGCATTTGCGTGCACAAGCAGGTCTTGTCCTTCACCGAAACGCGCTTGGCGCCCGGATGCGCCGCCACTTCGCGGTTGTAGGAAGTGATGTAGGAACAGTTGCCCGCACCGTCGAGAAGATAGCCGTAGGCCTCGCAATTGGGCCGGATGCCGTCGCCGATGGCCGGGCTGTTGGAAAGCATCCGCATCGGATAACCCGTCGGCGAAACCATGTTGACCTCGATTCCGTCTTCGGTCGCCGCAAAATATTTCTGCTTGACATCGTCGGGCAGGCCGCATTCCTTGGACACCGTGAAACGCGTCGCCACCTGCACGGCAGATGCTCCCATATCGAGAAAACCCGCCGCATCGCTGCCGGTGAAGATGCCGCCCGCCGGAACCAGTGGAATGCTCAGCTTCTCGGCCCACAGGTACTGCTGAATTTCGGCAACAACCGCGGCCAGGTCATACTTGGCCCAGTCCAGGCCGAATCCCAGGTGGCCGCCGGCCAGAGGCCCCTCGACCACGACATAATCCGGCAGACGGTGCGTCCGGGAGGATTTTTTGAGAAACAGCTGCAGTGCGCGCAGCGAAGAAACGATGATTCCCAGTTTCGCATCGCGGAAACGCGGGTGATCCTCGATCAAGGCAAACGACCCCAGGTGCAGCCCCGCCGCCAGCGTGATGCCATCGGCTCCGGCGTCGAGCGCGGCCTGCATGCGCACCCTCAGAGTTTCACGCGGCGCGTTCATGGTCAGCTTTTCCATGCAGTTGACCAGGATCAGGCCATTGCCCCGCTTGCGCTCCATCGTACGGCCGACATGCAGTTTCGTGGCCTCGGCGAGTTGCCCGAGATCGAATTGCACGATCGCCTTGTTGGAATTGGCGACATTGAACTTGTACTGCTTGAGTTTTTCCTTGACGTACTTCGTGTCGAAACGACGATCGGTTACCGTGTTGACCATGGCATCCGAAATATGCCCGATCCCGCCAAGACGAGCCGCCTCGAGCGCCAGATCGGACGTCGAGATATCGACGCCCATGCCGCCGATCACGATGGGAACCAGTTCCTTGTTGCCCAGTCGCCAGCGGAAATCATCCACACGTTTCATTAAAAGCCTTCCATTGCCCCATTCCCGTCGCACGGACAGGAAAAGTATCGTTATATTTTGTTAATTCGATATTATCCCTCATCGTGCACGAACTTGGTTGAAAAGTAAGCGGAAATTCTCACAGTCGGCCAATCCCGAGTGTTGGACAATTTCAATTCCGCAGTAACACGGCGCGGTGGAGAAAATCTTGGCGCAGCAACCGCTTTCGCCGCGTCCAAAGTGTATCATCCATGGCAAAACGCCCCCAGGAGAGTTCCATGAGCGATCATTACGATCACGACCATTTGACATTCGCTTCCAGCAGTTTGGGCATCCCTCGGGCCAAAGGCTTCAACGCGCCTGCCTTCGAAAAAGCGGTTCTCGACCTGCTCGATGCCTGCGGAATTGCGCCGGATACCGAACATATGGGAAAAACCGCCCAGCGCGTCCGCGAACTCTGGCAAAAGCGGCTCCTCGGCGGCTACGATCTCGATCCCGGCGTAGCGCTGGGCGATGGATTCGCCGATCACCGCCGGGACATGGTCGTGGTACGGGGTATCGCCGTACACGGCGTATGCCCACATCATCTTGTGCCTTTCCGCGGCGTAGCCCATGTCGCCTACCTGCCCGGCGGTCGTCTGCACGGCTTCGGGAGGATCGCCCGCCTCGTCGACGCCATCGGACACCGGTTCACCTATCAGGAGTGGATGACCCGCGACATTGCCGAAGCGCTCATGATGCACGGCAAGGCGCGCGGCGCAGCCTGCGTGATCGAGGCTGAACAGTTGTGCCTGCTTTTGGGAGAGGACAGGCGCGGCGATGAACGCGTCGTTACGCAGTCCTTTGCCGGAGAGTTCGAGACATCGGAACAGTTTCGCAACGAATTCCTGCGCGCCATCCGCTCCCATTCAAAATATGACTGACCGCCGCGCCGCAAAATGCCACGGGGCTCCGCTCATGGAAAGATGTTGTATTTGCTCATGATCAGCATATACAGCGGAATCGTCGCAAAACAGAGCAGCGTCGTCACCGAGGTCATGACCGCGGCGTATTTGTAGTCCGCGCCGTAGGCTTTGGCAATGATGGCCGTCTGAGTCATGATCGGCATCGACGCCTGGATCAGGAAAACCTGTTTCATCAACAGCGGCAACGGCAGATAGCGGCAGGTCAGCACCAGGACCAGAGGCGCGACGACAAAGCGCGCAAGAACCAGAGTCACGAGCGATTTATCGATGCGGATCGATTTCCAGTCCACGGAATAAAGCACGATTCCGATAAAAATCATCGACAGCGGCGTTGTCGCGGCGCCAACCGTCTTGCAGACGTCGAGAATCACATCGGGCAGCCTGATCTGAGTCAGAACGCAGGCAACCGCAAAAAGGAAGGAAGTAAGCGGCAGGGAAAACATCCGCTTCACATTGTCGAAGGTCAGCACTTTCTGATTGGCATTGCTGCCATCCTTGCTGATACCCAGGATTCCCAGCGTCCAGAACAGGGTCGTGTTTACGATGTAGAAAAGCAATACGTACGGAATGCTTTTTTCCCCGAACAACACAAGATTGACCGGAACGCCTATGAATATGGTGTTCGACAAGGCGAACATCGAATTGAACGTTCCCCGCTGGTTTTTCTGCAAAGACAACATCCGCGCCGCTGCGAATCCAAGGATGTAACAGATCCCCATTGATACCAACGGAACGAGCAGCCCGGGGGCCATGGCAATCAGGGATTCCTTGCTGTAGTTTGCCGAGATGTTGCTGATCATGTAGGCCGGAAGCGTCACGCTCATGACCAGCTTGGACAAGCCCGCCGAATTCTTCTCGTCGAAATCGAGCCGCCAGGAAACCAGTACTCCGATTCCGATCATCAGCAGGATTGAAAGGACGCTCTGAAACGCTGCCATTATTCACCTGGAGCAGCTTTGGCAATTCGCCGCGCTTCGCGGCAGACTTCCAAAACAAAAAACGCTCATTGTACAGACCGGGCATTCATCTGGCACTTGCGGCGAGCCGCTACCTAAAACGATTTCGATGAAAAGCCAGCCACCAAACACTGCTGCGGCGGCCGCAAGGAGATGGCGTTCAATGCTCGTTGGGCTCCCCGCCTGTCGCAAAAGCCTTTTTGTCGGCCCTTCCCATAACAAGCATCTCGCAGCGTTTGCAATCGAATTGCAGAGTCAGCCGGTCGTTGCCACGGACGAGAGCCAGCGGGTCCGGGCGTATCCCCTTGACCTGCTTGGGACAGAGGTTGAAGCTGAAACGCAAGCAGTGCTTGGTGACCATCAGCGGAATTTCGCCGGTGGACGTTACGTTTTCCCGGCCGCATTCGAATGCCAGCTCGATGAGTTCGACGCCGTGTTTTTCGTAAAACTCGCGCGCTTTCCGGTTGTAAACGTTGCCCAGATATGTAAGTGCATGCTCCGGATAGCGCGGCGGCGGTTCGGCAGGCGGGTGCCGCTCCGGTCTCTGCCGGGCAGCCTCACGGGCCTTGTCGAGGTTTTCCGCTGCTTCGCGCCGCAGGGCGTTGATCAGCGAGGCAGGAACGAACCACGGCTCTGACATGGATAGCTCAATGCTCTCGGCGGTATAAATCGTATTGCCCAGTTTGCCGAGGTTTTCCCGAAAAGCGGCAAGAACACGCTCGCCATCCCGCCCCATTTCCTTCGCGTAGGCAAGGTGAGCGTCGGCGGATATTCCGCGGTCGTCTTCAAGCCGCAGGCTGAACCCTTCCGGTGTTTCCGCAAACTGAAGGCGGAGCGGGATGCGCCGCTCGGCGCTTTTCTTTTCCAACAGGCGGCAGAATTCCTGGTCATGGTTGCGGTAAAGCGCTGTTCCTGCGCGCAGGCCGGGTGGCGGCTTGCCATTGCTCAACGAGAAAAACAGCCGGAAGCCAGTTTTTGTGCGTTCGGCCGAGTTGACGCGCAAACCGGCAAGTTCGCCTTTCGTGTCGAAATAGGTCAATCCGTCGCCGTTGTTCAGCGCCAGGACCGGGTTATCGGGAGTGATTTCAAAACTGTCGCGGGCCAGCGTCCTGACGATTCCGATTTTTTCGCCGGTGAATTTGGGCGTGGCGAATGCGCCGATGTCGGCCTGGCGCTGATGCACGAAATAATCGGTGGCGCCGCGATTGAAGGTTTTCCCGGGATCCGGCATGAAGGAGAAAACGCAGCGTCCGGACGAGGCGCGGCAGTACTGCGGAGACGCTTCCAGGATGGCGTCGAGCTGCCGCCGGTAGTGGGCTGTGACGTTTTTGACGTAGGCCAGATCCTTCAGCCTTCCTTCGATCTTGAACGAACGGATGCCGGCTTCGATCAGCGCTTGCAGGTTGTTCGTCTGATCATTGTCCTTCAGCGAGAGCAGGTGGCTGTTTGCAGCGATGAGCCTGCCCTGCGGCTCGAGGAGCGAATAAGGCAGACGGCACATCTGCGCGCAATCGCCGCGGTTGGCGCTGCGCCCGGTATGCGCGCAACTCAGGTAGCACTGGCCACTATAGCTGACGCATAAAGCGCCGTGGACGAAAAATTCCAGCGTGGCCGTCGTCTGGCGGCTGATTTCGGCGATCTGCTCCAGCGACAGTTCGCGGGCCAGAACGATCTGCGAGAAACCGACATTCTCAAGAAAATGCGCCTTTTCAGGCGTTCGTGTGTCGCATTGCGTGCTGGCATGAAGCTGAATCGGCGGCAGATCGAGTTCGAGCAGCCCCATGTCCTGCACGATCAGCGCGTCCGCGCCTGCCTCGTAGACCTGCCGGACCAGCCGGCTGGCAGCTTCCAGCTCGTCGTCTCGAAGAATGGTGTTGAGCGCCACCAGCACGCGGGCGTTGAAACGGTGGGCATGCCGGGCAAGGCGTTCGATGTCCGCCACACTATTCCCGGCGCCGGAACGCGCGCCGAACAGCGGCCCGCCAATATAGACGGCATCGGCGCCGTGATCGATGGCCTCGATGCCGAAATCGGCGTTTTTGGCGGGGGAAAGAAGTTCCAATGCGTCGCTACGGGAGATCATGAGAGCCTGACAGTGTTCTGGACAGCAATTATAACCCCATGAAAACAATAACGGTTTTTCCTTCGTGCCACAGAATGTGAATTTGCGTACCCAATTTTTTCAGTTTCGTGTCAACCCGGTGGAAAAACGTGCGTTATTTGCCTCATGGTGGTCATTCACCGGTTTTGATGGAGTCAAATCATGGGTAGTCTGAGCAACGAATCGTTCGACGAGTTTCTGGATTCTCTCAAGCAGGCAGGCGTTGCCATTACGAACGAGCGCGAATTGCGCGAACGTCTGGCTGAAGCGCAACGGTGGCGTTACGCCTTCTCGACGCTGGCGTCGAATGGCCGTCCTCTCGGAATACGTTTCCAGGACGACGATACCGGCATCGACCAGATCCGGGTCCATGACGTGTTTACCCGCTTTCGGTTTCCCGAGTGCATGGAAGCGGCTTTCGCCGCTAGCCTCAAGACAGAGCACTGATCTTTCCTTACCATGCTGCTTAGGCTTAAGCGGCATGTCTTCTGCTGATTTGCGGCTTTTGGGGCGGCAGATCAGGGAAATGAGAAGACCCGCCGGCGCGGGTCTTTTTTTATGGCGCAGTGGCCTTCAAAACAGTGAGAAATCGCCCGATTTGACGCTGCTCGGGCATTTCATGATTAACGGCTGATTGGCCGATAGCGGATCCGTTTCGGCTTGGCGCCCTCCTCGCCCAAGCGCTTGATCTTATCCTCTTCGTACTCATGGTAGTTGCCGGCGAAGAAGGTCCATTGCGAATCGCTCTCGCATGCCAGGATGTGCGTGCAGATCCGGTCGAGGAACCAGCGGTCGTGCGAAATGACCAGCACGCTGCCGGCGAATTCGAGCAGTGCGTCTTCCAGCGCGCGCAGTGTTTCCACATCGAGGTCGTTGGACGGTTCGTCGAGCAGCAGCATGTTGCCGCCGGCGATCAGCGTTTTGGCCATGTGCAGGCGGCCGCGTTCGCCGCCGGAGAGCTGGCCGACGAATTTTTGCTGATCCCCTCCCTTGAAGTTGAAACGACCGATGTAGGCGCGTGCCGGCGTCTCGTATCTGCCGACGGTCAGGATGTCGGAACCACCCGAGATTTCGTCGAAAACGGTCTTGCTGCCGTCGAGGCAGTCGCGGCTCTGGTCGACATAGGCGAGTTTGACGGTTTCGCCGATCTCGATTTCGCCTGAATCAGGTTTCTCCTGGCCGGTGATCATGCGGAACAGTGTCGATTTGCCGGCGCCGTTAGGCCCGATGATGCCGACGATGGCGCCGGGCGGGATGGAAAACGAAAGCTTGTCGATCAGCAGCCGATCGCCGAAAGCCTTGCTGACGTTCTTGAACTCGATGACCTTGTTGCCCAGGCGATCGCCGACCGGGATGAAAATTTCCTGCGTTTCATTGCGTTTCTGGTAGTCGACGCTCGACAGTTCGTCGAAACGGGCCAGACGAGCCTTGCTCTTTGCCTGCCTCGCCTTGGGGTTTTGCCTCACCCAGTCGAGTTCCTGCTTCATCGACTTCATGTGCGCGTCGACCTGCTTCTGTTCCTGTTCCAGGCGGGCTTCCTTCTGCTCCAGCCAGGAGGAGTAATTACCCTTCCAGGGAATGCCGTGGCCGCGGTCGAGTTCAAGGATCCACTCGGCGGCGTTGTCGAGGAAGTAGCGGTCATGGGTGACGGCGACGACAGTGCCGGGGAAGCGGGTGAGAAATTGTTCCAGCCATTCGACCGATTCGGCATCGAGGTGGTTGGTCGGTTCGTCGAGCAGCAGCATGTCCGGCCTGGAAAGCAGCAGTTTGCACAGTGCCACGCGGCGCTTCTCGCCGCCCGACAGGTTCTTGATTCCGGCATCCCAGGGCGGCAGGCGCAGGGCGTCGGCGGCGATTTCCATCTGGTTTTCGGTATCGGCCCCGGCGGTGGCGATGATCGCCTCCAGGCGCGCCTGTTCCTCGGCCAGTTTGTCGAAGTCGGCATCCGGTTCGGCGTAGGCGGCGTAAACAGCTTCCAGCTTGGCCTGCGCCTCCATCACCTCGCCCATGCCGCCTTCCACCTCCTGGCGCACGGTCAGATCCGGGTCGAGCTGCGGCTCCTGCGGCAGATAGCCGATGCGGATGCCGGCCAGATGCTGTACTTCGCCGTCGAATTCCTTATCCACGTTGGCCATGATGCGCAGGACGGTCGACTTGCCCGAGCCGTTCAGGCCCAGCAGGCCGATCTTGGCGCCGGGGAAAAACGAGAGGGAAATATCCTTGATGATTTGCCGCTTGGGCGGAACGATTTTGCTCACGCGGAGCATCGACATTACGTATTGAGCCATATCCTCTACCGGTTGTTTCTCTTGAATCGTTGAAATTCAGGCGGCTATCTGAGCAATAGAACGACTCACGAAGACTCCTGATGGGGATCAGGTCGGTATTATACCGTGTAGTGTCCGGTTTATTTATTCGTATCGGGGAAGGATTTCCAGCCAGAGGGTTGATTTCATTACCAGTAAAAAACACCTGCCAAGTCCGGCATCAAATACAGAAATACAAAAACGCACAATACGGCCACCGTGCCAATTTTTAGCAACTACTCACCCAATGCCTGGTATTCGAACCATCATCGGAAGATGTTCAATAATAAAGCCTGCCTTTGAATATAATCAAAGCGCAGGCCCTATTAATCAGAGGCTTATATATTGAATGGCGCAATATACTCGCACTACTCACATCCAAACAAGCGGATATCGGTTTGATACCGATATAATGCATTACATCTGTTGATACCTAGTTTTTGATCAACAAATCTTCCACGTTGTGTTTGGCATCCTCCGCAATCCAGGCAACCACCCATTTCGGCTGCCTGCCCCGGCCGCTCCAGGCCAGTTGCGGATTACTCGGGTGGCGGTATTTTGCCTCAACGGTTTTTCCCGTTTTACCATTTCCACCTTGCGCGGCCTTTTTCCCCAGACCAAGATCCTGAGCCGTCAAATTATATGTGACAATCTTTTCCTTTATCTCGGCAATAATGGCTGTAAGCTCGGCAATCCGTTGCTTTTCGGCTTTGGCTTTCAGTTCATCGATTTGTTTAACAAGCTCGGCATACGTACTCATCGTTTCCTCTTTTGCAGGATATTAAAACCGAGGAAAAGATAAATTATTTTTTTGAAAATATCAATATTTTTATGTAAATTTCACAACGAAGCGGAAATCCACAATGGCAATCTATTCGACCGATAGTGTCAGAATCAATTGTTTTTCCGCAACCTTATCGCCAGGCGCCAAAAATATTTCGACGATTGTTCCGGTCTCCGGCGATGGAATATCGAGAGCCACCTTGCCGGTTTCCAATACAATCAGATTGTCGTCACGCTCCACCTTGTCGCCCGGCAGAACCAGGACATCATCCACCAGGACCTCGCCCTGGCCGCAATTACCGCAGGATTCCCAGCATTCGGGAAACTTCGGGATGCGGACTTCGATGATTTTGCTCATACGGGAAAGAGAGTTTGCCGCCCATGCAGCCATCGGATTTTGAGTCCGGCAAATGGCTGCAGTAAAGTAAAAAAGCCCGAAAAATAGCCATCACAGCATCCGGGCCTTCCCAGATTATCGCATGCCGTAGCATCGGATTCTGCGCGGCATGCTATTCGACCAACATTTACGCATTTTGTTTTTGACATCCTCAAGCTACACTTTTAGTCAGAACACCAAGAGATCGATAATCCGGAGTCGCAATCATGCATACCTTGACCTTCATTGTTGCTGCCGAAGAAGATGAGTATCCCGATATAGCCCAGTCGAACATGCCGTTGGACGAATGGAGCGGTATCGAGTCGCCGGGGCTCGATACGACAAAAATCGCCTCGTTGCACTCGCTGCTGACGGGCAATTCCCTGCAAGCGGCGCTCGATCGTTACGAACCCGTCTTCATTTCCGGAGACGAGGAAGAAACCGTCGTTTTGCGCATCGACGACGAACTGTTCGACGAATTGCTGGAACTTGACGACGACGCCATCGAAAACGTGGCCACTGAGCTAGCTGCCACCGACGTCTATGAAGAAGAGGGAACCGATCCCGAAGAGGTACAGTTTTTTCTTTCCTCTCTTGTCGATTTGGCGCAGCTTGCCGAATCGCAGGAACAAAAGCTGTTCATCTGGCTCAGGCTGCTGCAGAATTGATTTTTGTCGTTTCATAGGCAGTGCTGTTTGTTTGCCGGCTTTCCGTCCTGTATGAGGTCGGCGGCTTCTTGCGCAAAAATCCATTTCCAGGGCAGAGGAATCAGGCCGGCAACGCGCTCCCGATAACGCCTGTAAGCTTCGCCATACTGTGCAAGAAGTTTTTCCTCTTCCAGCCAGGAGCCGACGAAAAGATAGCCGGTCGTCACTATAGCCGCGACGAACATGGCGGCCGACATGTCACGCGTCCAGAGCAGAACGAGGCCAAAGGCATACCACGGGTGGCGCACGTACCGGTGAAATGGCGATATCCGGAAGCGCTCCTGGCCGCCGTCGGTAAACGTCTCTCGCGGAGGCAAACCCAGAAACGCCCTCATGTCATAGCAACGAAATGACAGGACGAAACATGCCAGAGCGGCCAGGGCCAACGCATCCGACAGCCAATTCCATGGATACTTCCAGGCCCAGAGCATTGGCCCGGAGTATCGATGCGCGAACCAGACGACCGGCAGCAACGACAGGAAGGCGAAGGCGTTGTATGCCGCACGGTAATACGGCATCCAATGCGGCAAGCGGGCGGCGAAGAGGTCTTTCGTGCCCCGGGATGCCAGCAACGAGTGCACCGAAAAGTAAGCAAGCCAGAGCAGCGCTTGCACGCACATACTCAGGAAATCCCAGCCAATCATGCTATCGTCCGACGCCCTATTCTCAGGTCATCGACGAACGGATGGATAACTGCCAACAATTTCTCATCGATTACAAACCATTACAAAAGCTTCCTATAACAACAACAGACGAAGGGAAGCAATATGTCTACACTTCGTTCCGTTGCTTCAGCGTTTTCGCTGGCAACGTTTGACCCTCCCTGACCCATCGCAACGATGGGATTTCAATCCCGTGCCACACTGGCGCGGGATTTTTTTTGCCGGTTTGATCTAAGATGAAGAGTGGCGCGAAACCGGAAGCCGCAGATCATAAAATGAATTCCGGGCGATTGCCACTCACAGCAAGCCCTCGGACAGACCGCAACAGCAGCACCAAGCACCCGCCTCTGGCAAAAGGGAAATAACCGACTCGGCTTTGGCGGAGCATTGCCCACCTTTGCATCGCAAAACCGGGAATAATAGAAGTAAAGTTTTTTAGAGCATTTGTTGCTTTTTTGAGAGAATGTTGCTCCGATCAAATTTCTGTTTCAAGCTATCGCCTCATGCCCATCGAAACCATTGAAAATCGTCGGCTTTACCGCCAGATTGCTGACCAGATAGCCAATCTGATCGAGGCCGGAGAATACACGCAGGGAATGCGCCTGCCGGCGGAACGTACGCTGGCCGAGCAATTCCAGGTCAGCCGCCCCAGTGTACGCGAAGCACTGATTGCTCTGGAGGTCGAAGGATGGGTCGACATCCGTGGCGGGACTGGGGTTTTCGTTCAAGGCAAACCGTCGCGAACCGCACATGATAATTCGTCGACAAACGCCACGTCGGCAGTCACTGTGCAGGCCGTCGGCCCCCTCGAACTGCTCGACGCTCGCGACATCGTTGAGCCGGATATCACCGCCCTGGCGGCCAAACACGCTACAAGCGGCACGATTGCCGTGCTGTCCCGCATCCTTGGCGACATGGTGTGCTGTTCATCCACCGACCCCATGCACATGCAGCACGACCACCGGTTTCACATGACGCTTGCCGAAGCTACCGGCAACAGCGCGCTGATCCAGGTCATGGAAACGATCTGGTCGATGCGCCTGGCCCCCCTCTACGTTCAGTTGCAGGACCATTTTCACAATGAAGCCGTTTGGCAGCAGGCCATTCTCGAACACCGCGAGATATTAGAAGCCGTCAAGAACCGGGATGTAAAAGCGGCCCGAACGGCCATGCGGCGCCATGTCAACAACGCAAAAAAACGTTATATCTCGAACTGGCCGGAAAATTGACAGCCTAAATCATGCCCTTCGAATCCATCGACAACCGTCGGCTTTACCGCCAGATCGCCGACCAGATTATCCGCCTGATCGAGAGCGGTGAATACAAATCGGGGGAACGCCTGCCCGCCGAGCGTATTCTGGCAGAACGCCTGACCGTCAGCCGCCCCACCGTGCGCGAGGCGCTCATTGCACTCGAAGTCGAAAACCGGGTCGAAATCCGCGGCGGCTCGGGAGTGTTCGTTCTGGATGATCCCGAGTCCTCCGTCGAACATCCTGCGCCGACGGTCAACGGCATCCCGACTCCCGGCCCCTTCGAAGTGCTCTATGCCCGCGATCTGATCGAGCCGGACATCGCCGCCCTAGCCGCCAAAAATGCCACGCCCGCGCATATCGCTGCACTCGCCCAATCGCTCGGGGACATGGTCTGCTGTTCGGCCGGCGATATCAAACGCCTCGAATATGACCGCGAATTTCATTTCGCACTGGCCCAGGCGTCGGGCAACGGCGCCCTGTTGCTCGCCATACAGGCCTTGTGGTCGACCCGCATGCAACCGGTCGCCCAAGGGTTGGAAGATCATTTCCAGAATGAGCAGGTCTGGCAACGCGCCATCATCGAGCACCGCGAAATCCTCGAAGCCATCAAACAGGGCGACGCCAAGGCCGCGCGTTCGGCCATGCACCGCCATATGAAGAACGTGCGCGCGCGTTTTTCCTCCAGCTGGAGCAAGGCTTGACCGGCAGTCGGCATGGCTGCCGCAACTGACTCCTCCGATGGCTGCCCCTGCGGCAGCGGCATCAGCTACCCGGCCTGTTGCGGCCGCTACCACGGCGGAATTCCCGCCCCCACCGCCGAAGCCCTGATGCGGTCGCGCTACACGGCCTACGCCAAGCAACTCGCCGATTACTTGCTGGCCACCTGGCACAACAGCACCCGCCCGGCCACCCAGTATTTCAACGATGAAGAAAAAATGCGCTGGCTCGGCCTCAAAATCCAACGCCATGAAGCGATCGGCACGGACAGCGCCATCGTCGAGTTCACTGCGCGTTACAAGATCGCCGGCCGCGCCCAGCGGTTGCACGAAATCAGCCGTTTCGTGCGCGAAGCGGGGCGCTGGTACTACGTCAACGACCAATTTCCGGAAAACGGCAAATCGTGAATGCCGCCACGCGTGTGTCGGAAGAGCTCCCCATTCTCTATCGCGACGAGCATCTGATCGCCGTGCACAAGCCCTCCGGGCTGTTGGTGCACCGTACAACCCTCGACCGCCATGAAACCCGCTTCGCCATGCAGATCCTGCGAGACCAGATCGGCCAACACGTGTTTCCCGTGCACCGCCTGGACCGCGGGACCTCCGGCGTGCTGCTGTTCGCGCTTGATGGCGACATCTGCCGGCAAGCTGCCGAGCGCTTCGCTTCGCAGCAGGTCGAAAAGGCCTATCTCGCCGTCGTGCGCGGCCACCCCGAGGAAAGCGGCCGCATCGACCACCCGCTCACGCGCCAGTTCGACAATTACGAATACCGCCCGGCAAACGCCGCCCGCGAGGGCGAGGCCCAGGAAGCTGTAACCGTCTACCGCCGCCTGGCCACCGTCGAACTGCCCCATGCCGTCGACCGCTACCCGACCAGCCGCTACGCACTGCTAGAAGTCCATCCATTGACGGGACGCCGGCACCAGATCCGCCGCCACCTCAAACACATAGCGCATCCTATCGTCGGCGACGCCACTTACGGCAAAGGCCGCCACAACCGGCTGTTCCAGGAACTCTTCGGCTGCCGCCGCCTGCTGCTGGCTTGCATCCACCTTCGCCTGGACCACCCCGTCACAGGACGGAATCTGACCATTTCTGCCCCGCCCGCCGACGATTTTTCCGGTGTGCTCGATGCGCTGGGCTGGGGCTCCACTTACTCCGATTAGCGTGAATGACGCGTGCCAGACGGGCGACTGCCTCACCGGTGGCCGGATCGATCACCGGGATCGTCGCCCGCTTTTTTTGCGGATTACTGCTTTTGCCGTTCTGCTTCGCGCGCAAGGCTTTGCCTGAAATGCCGGCAACCCGGCAGCAGCAGGCAGAAGCAAATGACGCTGGCAACAGCAATGACTATCGCCATCGATGAACCCACGGCAAGCGGCGTTTGGTAGTAACGATCCGTGATCAGGGCTACCAGCGTCGTGCCGACGCCGAGGCCGATCAAATTGCCGATCAGCAGGAACAGCGCGGAAATCTGCGCCCTTACCTGATTGGGCGCCAGTACCTGCATGGCTGCCGCCGACGTCGCCAGCGGAAACGAAGCAAAGAACATGGCGGGAATCATGAGGACGATGGATAACCAAAGCTGATCCACCAGCGGATAGATGACACCCGGTACGACCAGGCAGGCAATGCCGATGACTCCCGCCATCATGCCTGCGTCCTGGCGCCCCCGGCGTTGCAGATGGTCGACCAGCCAGCCTCCGGCATACACTCCGCTCGTGCTGGCGACCAGCAGAACGGCGCCGAGAATGTAACCTGTTTCAATGGAGCTTAGCCCGAACCGGCGAATATAAAGCGCCGGAGTCCAGCTCAGCGTGGCGTATTGCGCCATGGAGAAAAATGCAAAACCCAGATATAGGCAGGTCAATGTCATTTTGTGCGCACCGATGAAACGAAAGCAGTCGTTCCATCCCGCTTTTTTGCTCGGCTGCCCCGAAATACTCCGCAAATCCTTGCGCTGCGGGTCGCGAACGCCCAGCAAGATCACCAGGCTGACCAGCAGCCCCGGCAGTCCGACGATGATAAACGCCAGTTGCCAGGAGCGGATCTCGCCAAACCATCCCAGATCGAGGCTCGGCACATCGCGCAGCAAGTGGATGACGGAGCCGCCAACCATGAAGGCAATCCCGCTGCCCAGAAAAGCGCCGAGCGAATAGACGCCAATGGCGCGCCCGAGTTTCTCCTTGGGAAACATGTCGCTCAGCATCGAATAAGTAGCGGGAGTCAGCGATGCTTCCCCGATCCCCACGCCCATTCTCGCCAGAAACAACTGCAGGAAGTTCTTCGACAGCCCACAGGCGGCGGTGGCCAGACTCCAGAAGGCGATGCCGATGGAAATAATCAGCGGGCGAGAAAAACGGTCGGAAAGATAAGCGATCGGCAACCCCATGACCGCATAGAACAGCGAGAATGCCAAGCCCACCAGCAAACTGAATTGGGTATCCGACAATTGCAGATCAGCTTTGACGGGTTCGATCATCAAAGCCAGTATCTGGCGATCCACAAAAGAAAATACATAGGCAATCATGCAAAAAAAGACGACATACCATTCATACGTATAGCTTTCTTTTTGAGGGGTACTACCTTCCACGTAATTGTTTGCCATGCTGCGTGCTCCTTCTCCATCAGATGATGGGTGTGCTGGCTTTAGTTGTTTTTTCGGTGCCGACGAACGGCCCCGGCCACCCTATGGTTTTCCCTGTCAATGGCCAATCAAATTGCTCTTTTTGATATTTATATGTAAGAAGTCAACTTTTTACAACATTTTTTTTCATAAAAAATCACAATATGAGAAAAATGACTTTTTATGCAAAATGGAGCATTTTTTGCTTATGCACCAAAACAGACGTTATGGGGTAACGTCAGTTCGTTCATCGAGATAGCCTGTCCGGGATTTCCGGAGCGGTGAGAACCTGCGCGGATAGTTTGCTGGCGGCAAGAAAATGACGTGGAAGGAGCAATTCGTCAAAGTGCAGTTGTTGACGATACGGCGTCGTCCCTGCGAAATTCGTTTTTCTCAGTTGAATACGACACCGCAAGCAACTCTTGTTATGGCGAGAGCGTTTTTGATGAACCCGAAGGCTGCCGAGACGATATAACGCCAAGCCAAGAACAGGCGTAAAAAAACCGCC
>JAVBSG010000101.1:0-21975 GCA_031547245.1 Propionivibrio sp. | reverse complement strand
TATAGCCGATAACAAGCAAATGTCAAGAACAATTTAGTGACTACACAAAAAAACAAACAAAACCAGCTGAACAACCCCAATTCCCAGCAAATACGCAGGCTTCCGCACGCGCAATCAGTACTTCAACGGGGGGAACTTCGGTTTAAGCCCCTCGCTTCGAACCAAGAGGCACCAACAAAAAAGCCGCAATCGCGGCTTTTTTGTTCAATGCGGTATTTGCCAGCGATGCCTAGCCCTTGGGAACACTCTCAGCGAAGGCCGGTCGCTGCATCAGCTTGTCGTACAGGCGGGCGAGATTCGGATGCTTGGCGCGCCAGTCGATTTCCGGGAAACGGAAAGCCAGGTAACCCAGGGCGCAGCCCGTAGCGATGTCGGCCAGCGTGAAGTGCGTGCCCATGCACCACGGATTGTCGCCAAGCTGCTCGGACATGTACTCCAGGCCGCGGATGACTTTGTCTTTCTGGCGCGAGATCCAGGCAGCGTCCTGCGCGCCTTCCGGGCGCTTGGCTTCGAGGAAGATCAGGCCGGCGGCGTCGCAGATGCCGTCGGCAAGCGCTTCCCAGCGCTTGACTTCCGTGCGCTCGCGGTTCGGCGACGGCATGAGCTTGTTGTTCGGCGCTACATTGTCCAGGTATTCGCTGATGACGCGCGAATCGAAAAGGATGGTTTCGTCGTCCAGGGCCAGAACGGGGATCTTGCCCAAGGGGTTGAGATTGGGAACGTTGGAGCCCTCGACCCACGGAGAATCGACTTCGAATTCACATTCGATTTTCTTTTCCGCCAGCACGACGCGCACCTTGCGGACAAAAGGACTTGTTAGTGACCCGATGAGTTTCATTTGCTTTCCGCGAGTGGATGACTGTAATCGATTATATACCATCCGCCGCGCCCGGAATTGTGAGAGATTTTGCAGGACGGGTAAAATGGCGGTTCCGACAGTTAGCCCTAACTTACCCTTTACGCGAAAGCCTTCTACGCCATGACCCTCTCCAAACTCACCGCCCTGTCGCCGCTCGACGGCCGCTACGCCGCCAAGGTCGACGCCCTGCGCCTCCAGTTTTCGGAATACGGCCTGATCCGCCGCCGTCTCCAGGTGGAGATCGGCTGGTTGAAGGCGCTGGCCGCGGAAGATCATTTCTCCGAAATTCCCGCCTTTTCGGCGGCGACGATCGCCGAACTGGACCGGCTGACCGCCGATTTTTCGCCCGAGCAGGCGGCAGAGGTGAAAGACATCGAGGCGGTGACCAACCACGACGTCAAGGCGCTGGAATACTGGATCAAGAAGAAGCTGGCGAACAACCCCGAGGTGATGCGCGTCGGGGAGTTCATCCACTTTGCCTGCACTTCGGAGGACATCAACAACCTGTCGCACGCGCTGATGCTCAAGGCCGCGCGCGACGAAACGATGCTGCCGATGCTCGACCGGGCGATTGCCCGCCTGCGCGATCTGGCGCACGAACACGCCGCGCTGCCGATGATGGCGCGCACGCACGGCCAGCCGGCGACGCCGACGACGCTGGGCAAGGAAATGGCCAACGTGGCGCACCGCCTGCAGCGGGGCCGCGCATGTGTCGCCAAGGTGAGCCTGCTGGGCAAGATCAACGGGGCGGTGGGCAACTACAACGCGCACCTGGCGGCGTATCCCGACTTCGACTGGGAAGGCTTCGCCAAACGCTTCGTCGAATCATTGGGGCTGGAATTCAATCCCTACACGATCCAGATCGAGCCGCACGATGCGATGGCCGAACTGTTCGACGCCTTCGCGCGCGTCAACACCGTCCTGATCGACCTGGACCGCGACGTGTGGGGCTACATCTCGCTGGGCTTCTTCAAGCAGAAGCTCAAGGCCGGCGAAGTCGGCTCGTCGACCATGCCGCACAAGGTTAACCCAATCGACTTCGAGAATTCGGAAGGCAACCTCGGGCTTGCCAATGCGCTTTTGCGCCACCTTTCAGAAAAGCTGCCGATCTCGCGCTGGCAGCGCGATCTCACGGATTCGACGGTGCTGCGCAACATGGGGGTGGCGCTGGGCTACACGCTGCTGGCCTACGACTCGCTGCTGCGCGGGCTGAACAAGCTCGAAGCCAACGCCGACTGCCTGTGCACCGATCTGGATGCCAACTGGGAGCTGTTGGCCGAGCCGATCCAGACGGTGATGCGCCGCTACGGCATCGCCAATCCCTACGAAAAGCTGAAAGAATTGACGCGCGGCAACCGCGTCTCGCGCGACGAGATGCAGGAGTTCATCAAATCACTGGAGATTCCCGAAGCGGCGAGGGAGGAACTGCTGAAACTCACGCCCTGGGATTACACCGGCAAGGCCGCCGAGTTGGCGAAGCGGATCTGAAGGGGCGATGTACGGATGTCGCAATTTGCCGCAAACCTGAAAAAACTCCCCGGTACCTCCCATCTGGCGGCGATCAACCTGCTGGACCGGGAGGGAAATCTCGTCGCCGCTATCGAAAACGCCTCGGGCAGCCAGGGATCGCTGGCGATCTACAACCACCTGGGGCAGACCTACGGCGCCATCACGCCGGAAGCGGCGCGCAAGGGCCTGGAACTCTATGCCGAGCATGCCGAGGAGGCGCGCCAGCATCCGGGGAAGCACCCGAATATCGACCGCCTGATCGGGCTGCTCGCGGAGGGGAAGATGCTGCGCATCAAGCATGTGTTTGCCGTCTGACCGGGAAACTTTCCGTGGGCCGTTTTGACTAAACAAGATTACACAAATAACAGCCGGAGTGCTGCCGCTTCGGTTTCGTTTTACCCGCTTGGCTTATCCTTTGGAGAAAAAACATGAAAAAGATACTCGCGTCGCTGATTCTTGTGGGCCTGTCGGGCGCCGTCATGGCGCAGCAACTCTCGCCCGAGGATATGATCCGCATCCGCAAATCCGGCTATCGCTTCATGTCCTGGAACATGGAGAAGATCAAGGCCAACCTGGACGGCAGCTTCAACAAGGAGCAGGTCATCGCCGCGGCTAACCTCGTGGCCGCCACGGCCAATTCCGGCATGGGCGCGCTGTTCGGCCCGGGAACGGAGAAGGCGGCCGGCAACGAGGCGACGCGCGTGAAGCCGGAATTCTTCCAGCAGCCGGATAAAGTCCGCGAACTCGCGATGCCTTTCATCAAGGAAACTAATGAACTCGCCAAGGTCGCCGCCACGGGCGACCAGGCGGCCATCAAGGCGCAGTTCGCCAAGACCGGCGAGACGTGCGCGGCGTGCCATCGGGAGTTTCGCAACCGCTGAGAGTTTCGTTTATTTGAATGGCCGGTTTTGTTGGGCGGATGAGCGTAGCGCTATCCGCCGGATGGCGTATGTCCAGTCCCCGTTCGGCCAAACGACCGGTTAGCCCTCAACGCCCCAATCCAACTACCGTCGGCGAGAGAGCGCCACGGACATCCGGCGGATTGCGCTTCGCCCGGCCAACCTTCTCTTTTACTCCCGATGAAGGGCTATTGACCCGCACCAATCCGCGGCGCGAGGTCCCATTTTTGTGCGCCGGGCGTGCTTCCATGACTGGCGTCTGCCGCTATGCGATTGATCTTTGCCGCATTTCAAAGCCGGAAAAGCGGGTACGCAAATTGCAGGAACAGCATGCGGGCAACTTGCATGAAGTATGCGCAAAATCGCCATTCGGCGTGCCTGCGATCGAGTGAGGGACTGGTATGAATACGCGATTGCTGCTCAATGGCTGTGCGCCCCCAAGCCATGCTGCTGGATGAGCCGAGGTCGGCGCTCGATCCCACCCATCCGCGCATCCGGGTGTTTCTGCGGCCATGGATACGGCGCAGTCCGGGCGCGGTTTCCGGGCACATTCGACGCGCCGGGCAGGAGGCCGCATGAACCAGAACGGCTGGCGGGCGAGGGGCGTGCAGATCGAAGCCGACCGTTTGCTCCGGAGCTTGCGGGATCTGGCGGCATTCGGGGGGTCGGTCAGGGGCGGCGTGGCTCGCGAAAGCCTCACTGATGCGGATCTGGCGGCACGGCGCTGGCTTGCCGCGCGTTTCGCGACACGCCGCGGATATGTCGTCGGTATGGATGCGGCGGCCAATCTGCGCATCCGCAGGCTGGGCAGCGAGACCGGTTCGCCTGTCGTGATGACCGGCAGCCATACCGATACCCAGCCCCTGGGGGGCTGGCTGGACGGCGCATTCGGCGTGATGGCCGGGGCGGCGGTGCTGGAGGCGTTGGACCAGGCCCGCGTCACGACATTGCACAGTGTGGAAGTCGTCGCATGGACCAACGAAGAAGGGTCGAGGTTTGCACCCGGTCTCATGGGGTCGCGGTCCTATGTGCAGCCCACCGCGCTGGACGGTTTCCTGCCGGTCGTGGATGGACGGAGCATAAGCTTCGAGGCGGCGCGCGACGCCGCGCTGGCGGATTTTCGGCAGGCTGCACAGGCCGGGCATTGGCAGCGTTTCGATGCCGGGCTGGCGGAGCCGGTGCGCGCTTATGTCGAAGCCCACATCGAACAGGGTCCGGTGCTGGCGCGGGCAGGCATCGGCGTGGGAGTGGTCCATGCGATCCAGGGGGTGCGCTGGTACCAGGTCACGGTCGCCGGCCGCTGTGCGCATGCCGGCACCACGCCTCTCGCGGACCGGAACGATGCGCAGGCCAAGGCGATTGCCATGGCCGGGGCGTTGTATGCCTATGCCAGGGACTGCAGGGATCGTGCGTTGCGCGTGACGATCGGCCGCTGGGTCTGCGAGCCCGGCGCGATCAACACCATCGCCGACCGGGTGCGATTCACGGTGGATGTGCGGCACCCCGATGCACAGGCGATCGATGCTTTCGACGCCCTGCTGCAGGCGCTGTGCGTGGAAGGCTGCACGGTGGAGCGGCTGCAGGACAGCCCCACGACGTTTTTTTCCCAGGAGCTGGTGGCGCGGCTGGAGTCCGTGGCCCTTGCACGCGGGTTCCCGCTAATGACGATGGTGTCCGGCGCCTTTCACGACGCGATGCCCATGGCCGGTTTCGCGCCGTCGGCAATGTTGTTTGCGCCCAGCATTGGCGGTATCAGCCACCATCCCGAGGAAAACACTCACGCGAAGGATCTGGCCGTCTGCACGCAAGTGCTGGCTGACTGCCTGTTGGCGCTCGCCGTGCCGGTGTCATGAAGCGGGCGTGCCGGCCTTAGCCCTACTCTTGGCTGTAATTCCATTGATGAATCGTGAGCGGCAGAAGGTGAAGGCGACAAAGCCACTCGCGAGTCAGAAATGGAATAACTTGAAAGAAGGAGACTCCATGTTGGATACCCGAGCTGAAACCATTGCGAAATTCGTGCAGGACAACGGCGATGCGGTCGGCCTGAACCGTTCCGAACGCGAGGCGATTGCCCCGGACGGCCGGCCGGTCATCGGCGAGCGTTATGAAGTTCCCGCCCGCCAGGGCCGCGCGGTGCGCTTGAACAAAGGCGAAAGCATCAAGATCATCAACACCCACGGCACGCAGGTTTGCGATACGTGGGCGTTCAAGGCGGACGACTTGAGCGAATTCATGTCCATGGAGCACGCGCGGGCGGCCATCGACCGCATCGTTCCCAAGCCCGGCGATCCGCTGGCGACGAACCGCCGCCGCGCCATCCTGACGCTGATCGAGGACACTTCGCCAGGCGTGCATGACACGCTGATCGCAGCATGCGATGCGTACCGCTACCGGAATCTGGGCGTTACCGAGTACCACGACAACTGCGCCGACAACATGCGCCTGGCACTCCAAGCCATTGGCATGCGCGCCCGCGAAGTGCCGCAACCGCTGAATCTGTGGATGAACATTCCCGTCGGCGGCGACTACGGCATCCGGTGGCTCCCCACCGTCGCCGAACCCGGCGACTACGTGCTGCTGCGCGCCGAGATGGATTGCGTGGTCGTCATGTCGGCCTGCCCGCAGGACATCGTCGCCATCAACGGCAACCGCCCGGTCGAGGTGCACTTTGAAGTGCAGGCCGGGGGGTAATTTAAATCCGGGGCGAGGGGATTGCGTGAATCCCCATCCGCCGGAAGGCGCTTCGCTTTTTCGCCCTGATATCGCTTGCCAAGTTTATTCGGGCTACGCGCTACCAAGCCACCACACTTCAGTGCATTGGTTCCGATGAAGGTTCCCAGGAGTCCGGGGTAGTGGCGACGAGCGATTTGAGGTCCGACCACGTTTTAGCTCCCGGCACCTGTTTGCCACCCACGATGGCAACCTTCGCAAATGCAACCATGCGTTCGCGTAGATACGCTTTGTCGGTTTCAGGCCATGTCTCGATTGAATGCGGAGCACGTGCAACTACGATTTCCCTTGCCCCACGAATACGATCATACGCCGCAATGGTGCCTTCAACAGATTCGGCACGATCCCACAACCCCTTGCCGAAGAATGCTGCTGGCCAGAGATGCATACTCGCCAGTGGCGCCGAATTTGGATAGAACAGGATATGGTGATCGGCGGCCATGCCACCCAGGAACAGGTTTCGATCTGCCAGATCTGGCGCATCCGGTAAATACCCGGCACCGCTGGCGAATGATGACAAAAAGATCGCCCCCATGATATTTTTCAGGCTTTTTGGAGAAGTGCACACTGGCTGCGGCATGTCATAAGAACACGATTCTGAAAAATTCTTGGTCATTGCCCAAGCCGTTGACATCGACCCTCGTGAGTAGCCTGCCAGCAGTAGGGGGATCTGCGTCGATTTTTGACCTGCCATCAATCGGCCTGTAGCAGCGGAGCCAGCAAGAACCTGGCCGGATGGCGTGAGAATGCGAAGCCCATTCCCACTATCGAGTTGCGCAAGCACTCGAAATACATCTTCGCCCTGTTCCAGAGTATTCGTATCACTGAAACCGCCCGATATGCCTTCGCCACGTCTGTCATAGGCCAGCACATCGAATCCAGCCTCGTTAAGCGCTTGCAGGTTTTCTCTATACCAGCGCATGCCCATCGTTTCGGTCGTTGCATTCGGAAATGCGATTCCGGCGGTCTTTCGGGTGGCAGGATCGATGCGGTAGGATTTTTCGTCCGGATGCTGAATTGCGGTGAGCTGGTTTCCGCCACCGGGAGCCATCAATACCAGGGCGCGTATACGACCGCCTTTGCCATCATCGACCCCCGCTCCCTCAATATACCAGCCGCGCAATTTTATCGGATCGTTCATTTTTAGATCGATGCGCTCGAAAGTATCGCGAGGAACCGTAAATTCAACAATATAGGTACGCTCATCGGCCCGCGCGATCCCCTCCTCGTACGGGGCCTTGGCAAAGAACCGAGGGCGGCGAATCTGTGAAAGATCGACGCTAGGGTCGTCCGAGTCGATTTTGCCGATTGGATCGACCGCGCCAGTGGTGCGAGGAGACCTCGCTTTGTTCGGCGGCAGCCATCGCTTCATTTGGCCGTCTACGCGGGCAAAGCATGCCGGATCGGCCTTACATGAAGACCAGCGTTCTTTCAGTTTTGCATCGGTGAATTCCTCTATGTGGAAATCCCCCTTATAGCCTTCGGGAGCGGCAAAGGCGCTCAGCAGAAGTGGGACACAAACCGTACCACCTGAGGGTTTTGGAATGATGTAGCCAGGCAGTTCCTTATTTCGATCTGTTCCAACCCACGCTTTGCAGTCGGTAGCCGGGGCGGGCGGGCGTATGTAATTTTGCAGCGGTTGCTCGGCGACTGCATGGCCAGCAAAAGCCCATGCCATAAGCGCGAAACTGAATATCCCTGACTTATTCATTTATTATCTCCGTCACATATCACAAGAAAGTACCCTTATATCATTTGTTTACCTTCAATTCCCCTTCTAGAAACAACGTCCCATTCCCCTTCTAGAAACAACGTCCCATTGATTGGCCCTTGAGTTACCATCGGCGCCGTGACCGCCTCCTGGCGCAAGGCGCCGATGAACGTGGTGCTTTGTGCAGCGCGTGCCCACACGGGACGGCTGAGTGCCGTTTGATGAGCAATATCCAAAGGGCTTGCCAAGGCCAAAAGGTTTCCATATACTTGAACAATCAAATATTTTGAAACAAATTCTGAAGCGACTGTCGTTTTCGGTTGAGGGTTTCCGATACCGAAAAAACGCCAATCGTTTTGAAATTGGCCCTTGATGATCTGGAACTGAAGGAACGGACTAATGCATAACTCAAATGAAAGCGAACCTGCCGAAGCCAAGCCGACTGCGCTTGACTTCTGTGTGCGTCTTACTCGTACCTACACGGAAACCCTGCGGCGCGTCGACGGCAAGCTGTCCAGTGTTCATGGGCTGAGCTTTGGCGACTTCACGATTCTGTATCACTTGAAGCACGCTCATGAGTCGCGGTTGCGGCGCACCGATCTAGCCGAGCTTATGGGATTGACCGTATCCGCCGTGACGAGGTCGCTTCTGCCCCTCGAAAAAATCGGCCTGGTGGATCGGAAAAGCGACCCGCGCGATGCCCGGGTGGGATACGCCTGCCTGACTTCTGCCGGACACCGGCTATTCGCGGATGCCAGTGAAACAGCCGAGTCGGCATGCCAGGACGCTATTCAGGCCATGCGGCTTTTTCCGTTTCGTGAGCTGCCTACGTAGATAGAAGCTCAGGTAGGGCGGATAAGCGCAGCGCCATCCGCCGAATGAGGCGTTCCGAGCCGCTGTCTGGTTACGCCGCCCGCCTGCCCTCGACGCCTTGTCTGACTATCCGCCTGCATGCCTGCGGCAAGATAATGTCATGAACATTCGGCGGATGGCGCTGCGCTTATCCGCCCTACCAACCCAACTCCTACCAGTCGAATTTCTTGGCGGGGTCCTGCGTGTTTTGCTGGGCGGGAGCAGGCGGTGGATCTGCGGATAGCCAGGCGCCGGTGCCGCCGTAGATGGCGGCTGCAGCGATGAGCAGGGCGGCGATGAGGGCAACCGCGCCGCCGCCTTGAGCCGGTTCGGCAGGGCGTTGGGGGTTTTCCTGCGGATCGATTTTCTTCCAGCCGGTGATCATCGGTGCGATCAGGTTGTCCTTCTTGACGTGGGCGTAGAAGGCGATGGCGCAGATGTGCAGCGCGATCAATGCCAGCAGGATGTTTATCGAGAGGGCGTGGATGCCGCTCAGGCGGTCGCTGAGTTCCGAGCCTGCCAGGCGGTACAGCGGTCCCTTGAAGGCGATCTGGTCGTTGCTGAACAGGCCGGTGCCTACTTGCACGGCGGTGAAGGCCAGGAGGCCGAAAACCGATAGGGCGCCCAGGGGGTTATGGCCCAAGCCGTGCCATTGGCCCTTGAGATAGGCGGCGATGCGGCCCGGCGTCGGAAGGAAGCTCAGGAAGCGGGCGTAGGTCGAGCCGACGAATCCCCAGACGAGGCGGAATGCGAGCAAACCGAGAATGCCGAGGCCGATCCGTCCGTGCCATTGCATCATCGCGTCGCCGCCGATTTTTCCGGAGACGACCGCCGCCGTGACGAGCAGGACGAGCAGCCAGTGGAAAAGGCGTGTCGGTAAATCCCACAGTTTTATGCGCTGTGCTGCCATGGTTTTCTCCCTGGAATCCATTCGCTTAAAAAAACCACGGGCACCGATCAGGTGCCCGCAGGTGTTGCTGTTATGACAGGGAGGGCGGCGTTTCGTTCAAACGACGGCGCCGTCGTTGTTGGCTCCGTCGACCTGTTTTTTCGGCTTGATGAAGTTTTCGCGGGAGACGCCGAGCCACATGGCCAGCGGGCTGGCGACGAGAACCGATGAGTAGATGCCGAAGCAGATGCCGATGGTCAGCGCCATGGCGAAGTAGTGCAGTGTTTCGCCGCCGTACAGCAGCATCGCGAGCACCATCATCTGCGTACAGCCGTGGGTGATGATGGTCCGCGAGATGGTGCTGGTGATGGCGTGGTCGAGCACCTGCGGCGTGGTCAGCCCGCGGACCTTGCGGAAGGTTTCGCGCACGCGGTCGAAGACGACCACCGATTCGTTGACCGAGTAGCCTAGGACAGCGAGGACGGCGGCCAGCACCGAGAGCGAGAATTCCCACTGGAAGAAGGCGAAGAAGCCGAGGATGATGATGACGTCGTGCATGTTGGCGATGATGGCCGAGACCGAAAAGCGCCATTCGAAGCGGAACGAGAGGTAGATGATGATGCCGATGGCGACCACCAGCAGGGCCAGCAGCCCGTTCTCGGCAAGCTCCTTGCCGACCTGCGGACCGACGAATTCGACCCGCATCAGCGAGGCGCCGGGCACTTCGGCGTCGAGCACGCTCATGACCGCTTCGCCGATCTTGCCGGAATTCTGCTCATCCTTGAGCGGCAGGCGGATCATCACGTCATGGCTGGAGCCGAAGTTCTGCACGGCGATGTCGTTGTAATCGGCCTTCTGCAGGGCGTTGCGGATCTTCTCCACGTCGGCGGCCTGTTCGTAGCGGACTTCGACCAGTGTGCCGCCGGTGAACTCCACGGAAAAATGCAGTCCGCGGTGGGCCAGGAAGAAGACCGCCAGCAGGAAGGTGATCAGCGATATGACGTTGAACACCAGCGCATGGCGCATGAAGGGGATGTCTTTTTTGATGCGGAAAAATTCCATCTCTGTGCTTCCTTATTTCTGCGTCCAGATTGCGCTGCGTTGGCCTTCTTTCCATATCTGCCCGATGGCCAGCGACTCGAGTTTGCGGCGGCGCCCGTAGATCAGGTTGACCAGCGAGCGGGAGACGACCACGGCCGAAAACAGCGATGTCAGGATGCCCAGGCAGTGCACGACGGCGAAGCCGCGCACCGGGCCGGAGCCGAACATGAGCAGCGCGCCGCCGGCGATCAGGGTGGTGACGTTGGAGTCGAGAATCGTGTCGAAGGCACGGTCGTAGCCCAAATGGATGGCCGTTTGCGGCAGCGATCCGTGGCGCAGTTCCTCGCGGATGCGCTCGTTGATCAGCACGTGGGCGTCTATGGCCATGCCGAGCGCGAGCGCGATGGCGGCGATGCCCGGCAGGGTCAGCGTGGCCTGCAGGGCGGACAGCAGCGCCACCAGGAACAGCAGGTTGGCGGCGAGCGCCACGACGGAGATCAGGCCGAACAGCACATAGTAGGCGATCATGAACGCCGAGATGGCGGCAAAGCCCCACATCGTCGAGTGGAAGCATTTCTTGATGTTCTAGACGCCGAGGCTCGGGCCGAAGGTGCGTTCCTCGATGATTTCCATCGGTGCGGCGAGCGAGCCGGCGCGCAGGAGCAGCGCGGTTTCGTTGGCTTCCTGCGTGCTCATGCGGCCGGAAATCTGTACGCGGCCGCCGCCGATTTCCGTGCGGATGACTGGCGCCGTGACGACTTCGCCCTTGCCTTTTTCGATCAGCAGGATGGCCATGCGCTTGCCGACGTTTTCGCGCGTGATGTCCTTGAAGATGCGCGAACCGGTGGAATCGAGCGAGAGGTGCACGGCCGGTTCCTGCGTCTGGTTGTCGAAACCGGCCTGCGCGTCGGTCAGCCGGTCGCCGGTCAGCACTACCTGCCTTTTCACCAGCAGCGGCTGGCCGCCGCGCTCGACGTAGAGGTCGGTGCCGAAGGGTACTTGTCCGGACATGGCCGCCTGCAGCGCGCCCGGCGAGTCGTCGACCATGCGGATTTCCAGCGTGGCGGTGCGGCCGAGAAGTTTCTTGGCCTGCGCGACGTCCTGGATGCCGGGCAGCTGGACAACGATGCGGTCAGCTCCCTGCTGGGTGATCACCGGCTCGGCAACGCCCAGCTCGTTGATCCGGTTGTGCAGGGTGCCCATGTTCTGCTTGACCGCGGATTCCTGGATTTTCTTGAGCGCCGCGGGCTTGAGCGTGGCGTTGATCCGCAGGTCGGTGCCGTCGCCCTGGTCGGCCAGCGCCAGGTCGGGCTGGTTGTCCTGCAGGACATCGCGGGCCTTGTCGCGGGTTTCCGTGTCGCGGAAGCGGATGACGATGCGCTCGCCTTCGCGGGAGATGCCGCCGTGGCGGATGTTCTTGTCGCGGAACAGGCTGCGCAGGTCGGCGCCGGTGGAGTCCAGGCGCTTGGTCGTCGCGCCTTGCATGTCGACCTGAAGCAGGAAGTGGATGCCGCCGCGCAGGTCCAGGCCCAGGTACATGGGACGGGCGCCGATGCGGGTCAGCCAGTCCGGCGAGCCGGACAGGAGGTTCATCGCCACCACGTATTCCGGGTCGGGGTTGCTGGATTGGGCGTTGAACTCTTTTTCCAGGAGATCGCGCGCCTTGAGCTGGGTGTCCTCGTCCTTGAAGCGGACTTTGACGCCGTTGGGGTCGAGAAAGGCGCCGTCAATCTCGATATTGGCAGTCTTGAGCGCGTTTTCGGCGCGTTGGAGCGTACTGTTATCGACCTTGAGCGTGGCCTTGGCGCTGGAAACCTGAACGGCGGGCGATTCACCGAAGAAGTTCGGCAGGGTGTAAAGGAATCCGAACAGCAGCGCTATGACGACAAGGATGTATTTCCAGAGCGGGTAACGATTCATGGGAATTGAAAAGAGTCAGTGTCTGACGCTAAAAAAGCGCAGCAATTGAAAAAGGAGGCGTCGGGCCGGAGCCGGACGCCTCGCTTCCGTGATTACAGGCTTTTGAGCGTGTTTTTGGGCAGGACCGTGGCTACGGCCTGTTTTTGCATGCGGACCTCGACGTTGTCGGCGATTTCGATGGTCACGAAATCGTCATTGACCTTGGTGAGGCGGCCGGCGATGCCGCTGTGCGTGACGACTTCGTCGCCCTTCGACAGGGCGGCGAGCAGGGCCTTGTGATCCTTGGCTTTCTTCTGCTGGGGCCGGATCATCAGAAAATAGAGTACGACGAACATCAGAATGATCGGCAGGAACTGCATGATACCGTCCATCGGTCCGGCGGCAGCGGCGGTCTGAGCGTAAGCGTTGCTGATCAGCACATTAATCTCCTAGGCAAAAGCAATATAGAAACTAGAAACGACCGGTTCGGATTAGACAACAAGATCCGGTTTTTTTAAAGAAATTAGCCCACTATTGTACCACCTGGAGTTTTCCATGGCCTGACTGATTGCGTGGGCGCGCGAGCCCCGGCCGATGGCGATGTGGGCGGATGAGCGAAGCGTTATCCGCCGAATGGGAAATGCGAAGCGCCTTCCGCCGAAAGGGGCTCAGTGCGCGCCTGCGCCTCTGGCCGCATGGAACGCCGCGGCGGTCTCCGCCAGCTTGCCCTCGTCGATGGCGGCGCGCAGTTCGCGCATCAACTGTTGGTAGTAATAGAGGTTGTGGATGGTGTTCAACTGCGCGCCGAGGATCTCGCCGACGCGGAACAGGTGGTGCAGGTAGGCGCGGGAGAAATTCCGGCAGGTGTAGCAGCCGCACGTTTCGTCGAGCGGTTTGAGATCGTTTTTGTAGTGCGCGTTCTTGATGCGGATATCGCCGTAGCGGGTGAACAGGTGGCCGTTGCGCGCGTTGCGCGTCGGCATGACGCAGTCGAACATGTCGATGCCGGCCTGCACGCCGTGCACCAGGTCTTCGGGCGTGCCGACGCCCATCAGGTAGCGGGGTTTGCCGGCAGGCAGGCGCGGCGCTGTGTGCGCCAGGATGCGCGCCATTTCCTCCTTGGGCTCGCCGACCGACAGGCCGCCGATGGCGAAACCGTCGAAACCGATGCCGGTGAGCCCGGCCAGCGATTCGTCGCGCAGTTCCTCGTACATGCCGCCCTGCACGATGCCGAACAGCCGGTTGCGGTTGCCGAGGCGGTCGTGCTCGTCGCGCGAGCGTTGCGCCCAGCGCAGCGACAGGCGCATCGAGGCGGCCGCCTGGTCGAAAGTGGCGGGGTAGGGCGTGCACTCGTCGAAGATCATGACGATGTCGGAATTTAGCGTGTGCTGGATGCGCATCGACTCCTCGGGCGTGAGGAAGAGCTTGTCGCCGTTGATCGGCGAGGAGAAGCGCACGCCTTCCTCGGTGATCTTGCGTAGCGCGCCGAGCGAAAACACCTGGAAGCCGCCCGAATCGGTGAGGATCGGTTTATCCCAGCCCATCAGGCGGTGCAGGCCGCCGTGCGCGGCGACGACTTCGAGCCCCGGGCGCAGCCACAGGTGGAAGGTGTTGCCGAGGCAGATCTGCGCGCCGATTTCGGTAAGGTCGCGCGGCGTCATCGCCTTGACCGTGCCGTAGGTGCCGACCGGCATGAAAACGGGCGTTTCGACGACGCCGTGGGCGAGGGTCAGGCGGCCCCGGCGCGCCGCGCCGTCGGTGGTGAGGAGTTCGAACGTCATGGGGATTCTTGGTGGTGTGGGGTTCAGGGAGTTTTTTCAAGCAGCATGGCGTCGCCGTAGCTGAAGAAACGGTAGCGTTCCGCAACGGCGTGGCGGTAGGCGGCGCGTATGGTATCGCAACCGGCGAAAGCCGACACGAGCATCAGCAGGGTGGATTTGGGCAGGTGGAAGTTGGTGACCAGGCGGTCGACGACGCGAAAGGCATAGCCGGGGGTGATAAAGATGTCCGTCTCGGCCGGGCCGGCGCGAAGCTCCCCGCCCTGCGCGGCGGCTTCGAGCGCGCGCAGGCTGGTGGTGCCGACGGCGATCACGCGGCCACCCCGCGCGCGGGCGCGGGCGACGGCCTCGACGGTGGCGGCGGGACTCTCGAAACGCTCCGAGTGCATGCGGTGTTCGGCGAGATTGTTGACGCGCACCGGCTGGAAGGTGCCCGCGCCGACGTGCAGTGTGAGCCATGCTAATTCGGCGCCGCGCTCGCGCAGCTTCTCCAGCATGGCGTCGTCGAAATGCAGGCCGGCGGTCGGCGCGGCGACGGCCCCGGCATGGCGCGCGAAGACGGTCTGGTAGCGCGCTTCGTCGTCGCTCTCGGCCGCATGTTCGATATAGGGCGGCAGCGGCAGGCGTCCATGCGCCTCGGTCAGCGCGTAGAGGTCGCCGTCGCCGGCGAGTTCCAGCGCGAAGAATTCCCCTTGCGCGCCCGTGCGCCCGCCGACGGTGAGCGCAAAGGCATTCTCCAGCACGATCCGGCTGCCTGGCTTGGGCGACTTGCTGGCGCGGATCTGCGCAACGGCATGCCGGCGGTCGACGATGCGCTCGATCATCACCTCGATTTTGCCTCCGCTCTCCTTCTGCCCGAACAGCCGGGCCTTGATGACTTTGGTGTCGTTGAAGACGAGCAGGTCGCCGGGTTCGATCAATTGCGGCAGATCGAGGAACTTGCGGTCGTAAAGCTTCGGGCCGGAAACGTGCAGCAGCCGGCTGGCGGAACGCTGCGGGGCAGGGTGTTGCGCGATGAGCTCGGGCGGCAGGTCGAAATCGAAATCGTCAAGGGTCAGCATGGAAAAATGTTCGGCAAATAGGACAATCGCCGAAAATTATACGTTGTTGCCGTATCTTGCCGGTTGAGTCCGAATCAGGGATAATCGCGCCTTCCCCAATTCGCATCACGCGAATTCAGGCCGAGGCGGCGGAATCGGTAGGCGCAGCGGATTCAAAATGGGTTTTTGATAGCGGATTTTTATGTGGCTTTAATCGCTTATCGGGGAAAATAGTAAGGCAAGGTTTTTCTTTGCCGCAGTAAAAAGAGACATTATGCTGGCACAGATATAATGATCGCTTGTGTGTTGTAAGCGTTGCCCCGATGGCGGAATCGGTAGACGCACGGGATTCAAAATCCCGCGCCGCAAGGCGTGCCAGTTCGACTCTGGCTCGGGGCACCAAACAACAACCAGTAAAGCAACTTCACTCAGGAGTTGCTGACAATGCCAAGATCCCTAAAAAAAGATAAAAAAGATACTTCTTGAGGGTAAAGATTTTCACACCCAAAACGACTAAAGGGCCGCTTGTTCAATCAAAGAAAGCGTCATGGGAACATGTCGTATGCCGTTAACGCATTTCTCCGGCTGTGTGGCAACAAACCCCATGCGCTTGTAAGCCGCTACTGCGTAAGTGGAGGAGTTGACGCTTATCTGGGTAAGGCCTTTTTGGCGGCAGAATGCCAAGCCCTTCTCCAGCATCGCGCGGGCAATGCCACGTTTGTGAGAACTTCCGGAAACAAAAAGAAGGCATACGTGTCCTCGCGTTTCAATGCCGAGAACGCCAACCATTTTCCGTTCGTAATAGCACACCCATAGAGCGAGCAACGAGGAGTCCATCTCTTTTTTGATTCGTTCAAAATTTGCGAAGCCAAAAAATTCATTGATTCCTTGTTCCGAAAAACCCGGGGCGACGAACTCCATGAATACAGTTTCGACAAGAGCCAGCGCTTGTTCAAGAGTGCGGGGGTTGTCCACTCGTTCAATACGGTAGCTTTCGTGCGTTTTCATTTTTGTTCGGCATCTTTCGATAAAATTCAATCGTACAGTTCAACAGTATTCATAGGCTATCCCGTACCCTTGATGGGCTGGCGCCGATATCGAACTTTTGGGTAACTTGGCGAAGGCAGTACGGGAAGCCGCGTGAGAGAATAATCAGACTTTACCCGTGCAGCATCTTGTTTGCGAATACACGCCCTGGATATACTGGTGTGCCGTGTAGAAGGGGGTAGACCAGAAAGAAAGCAGGAACACATGCGGTTATGGACGCTGCATCCTCAGTATCTCGATCCGCAGGGATTGGTTGCGCTTTGGCGGGAAGCTTTGCTGGCGCGTGCCGTACTGGCCGGACAGACGCGCGGCTATCGGCAGCATCCGCAACTTGAGCGCTTCCGTTCATCCGCCACTCCCATTGCCGCCATTGACAGTTATCTTGCCTCCGTTCATGCGGAATCGGTCAGGCGGGGGTATTCCTTTGATCGCAACAAGTTCGACGCGATGGATACAACACTCCGGCTCAATGCCACCGACGGGCAGTTGGCCTACGAATGGCAGCATCTGCTCAACAAGCTGCGGATACGCAGCCCCGCACTTTACGAACGCTGGAAGGGACTTGCCGCGCCGCAGGCGCATCCGCTTTTTATCCTCGACAAGGGTTCTGTGGCTACCTGGGAGAGGCAATGAAAAGGCAATCATGGTTGTTCGTCGTCGTCCAGTAAAGTACCTCCCTCCCATTGACACGAAACCAAATTTCAACAATCTGCCAGGCATTTATAGGAGAGACTCATCATGCGGTACGGAACAATATTGCCAGCGCTTTTCCTGGGCATCTTCATCAGCTCGGGAGCGCAAGCTGATACGCTCGTCTTGCCCGATGCCAAAGAAGCCACGCAAGCAGTGAGCGAGATGATGGCTCTGCCAAAGGAAGTAGGCGCAATTACAGTCGCCTTGGGTACCTGCATTCCTGCTGTAAAAGCAGAACATTCAGGCCAGGTGGCTTGCACTGCGGCAGTGAAAATCGGGGCTGGAAGCTCTGAAACTCAGGTGGATTTTTACCGCACCGGTAAAAAATGGGTAGCTCAACCAAGTGTTTCCCAAGACAAATTGCCGTTTCCGGACCCTAAATTGCGTTAAATTCGCTTTATGCCTGACATTACGTTTAGGGCGGACGGCTTCGCCGCCGCTTGACTTTGGCCTCAGTAATCGCTGGACAGGAGAAAGCTTTGGAAGAAAAAATGCTTCGTCAGCTTGCTTGGATCAAGTGGCTGCTTATAGCTATCGTGGCCGTATTCGTGATTTCCAATGCGGGCGCCGGCTGGTACATGTGGAAAGCTCGTTCAGCAACGAACTCGTCGAGAGGCGACTATGCCGCTCTCCAGTCTGAAGACGGTTTTCAGGAACAAGGCAAGGATTTGCTCCTGAAGGGAAGGGAACAGGAATTACTGACATTGGCTGCCTCACGGGAAGCATCCTTCCCAAAAGATCCCTATGTCTTCTTGTATCGCGGACGAGCACAGTACCAGCTTCGTGAATACGAAAAAGCGATAGAAACGTTTAGTATCGCCGAAACTCTCGCTCCTGATTGGCGTGATCATTACATTGCTCCGTATGTCAGCGAAGCCAAGCGCCAGCTATCTAACATGGCTGCGTCGGGCGGCTCTTCGGGGCAGGATGAGCAACCGCCGCCGACTGCAAACGAAATCTACGAGCTTCAACTCAAAAAGGCCGTAGAGCAGCAACAAAGAATGGATCAATTGCTCACCATTCAGGAAGAACACGTGAAGCGTTTCGGAGCCGTCTTGGAAAAGTGGGAGCGACAGGCCGGGTTGAAAAGTCCGTGATTTACAGCAGGGTGCTCAATCTTGCCGTGCGTACATAGGCGTTGCCCTCTGACAATGATCGTTACCGTGACTTTATGCTCAGTGAGTTTAATTTCGCCCTGAAATGCGTGTAAAACCGCACAGAGATGGTGATTCTTACGGCATAGACTTTTACCCGTTGCTCATGCACTCCGCTAGCAACGTTTTATCCTCTCTGACCCATCTCGATGATGGAATTTCGATCCCGTGCCAACTCGGTACGGGATTTTTTTCTGCGGTTAGACAGGCTGAACGGGACGGGTTGCCATTATTCTAAATGCATGTATGGGGTGGTGAAATTATCATTGCCGTTGGAATAATCGCGGCGTACCCCGTTTACGCCGACCGAAGCTCGTAGCGCCTGACGATGGCGCCGAGCAGCGTGCCGGCCAGCCCTACGGCGGCTACGATCATCAGCAGCCGGAAAAAGTCCGCGCCGGCTAGCCAGGTCGCCTGCCGGTTGAAGAGTTCGGCGCCGGCCGCCCCGTGTTGGCCGGGGAGCGGCCCGATTTCCTGAACGTGTTCCGCCCAGCGCGATTGCAGGAGGACCGTGGCGAGCGATATGCCGGAGGAATTGAGCAGTTCACGCAGCATGTTCTTGAACTGGTAGGCGTGCGAGAACACTTCCTCGTTTACGTTGCGGAAGGTGTTGTAGCCCGCGGTGCCCTGTCCGGCCCCGGAAAAAGCCGCCAGCAGCAACAGCGGCAGGATCAGCGATTGCGGCGATGCGTCCGGGCCGACCCGGCTCAAGGCCCAACCGGCAGCGCCCAGCGTTGCGAAAACGAAAATGAAATACTTGCGCTGGGCGGGATAGCGCGGCAGGCAGTGGAAGTGGGCCAGTGAGGCGGCAAGCGCGAACCACGACGTAAAGCCGATCAGCGCCCCTGCCGTCAGCACCGAAAACCCCAGCCCCTGCTGCAATTGCACGGATAGCATGTAGCCCGCGCTCGAATTCAACAGGTAGCACACGGTGTAAACGCCCAGCCCCGCGCCGTAGTGGCTGTCCATGAAATGCCGGAACATCAGCAGCGGCCGCCTGCGCTTGAGTTCCAGCCTGATGAAGGCGGTCAGCCCCAGCAGGGCGACGGCCGAGAGGCACAGCAGCGTGGCGGCGCTGGAAAAGAATTCGTACTGGCTGCGTTCGAGCGTGAACTGCAGCATCAGCACGCTCGCGGCCAGCAGCAGGGTGCCGCCCAGATGCGCCCGGCTTTTTCTGGCCTCCGCCGCGGCTTTCAGCAAGGTCAGTTCCGAGAGAACGATCACCACCGCCACCAGCGGCAAGGAGGCGAGGAAGACTGCCGGCCACGCCGCGTAATGCAGCCAGAGCGATGCCCACCAGATGCCTAAGCTGCTGCCGGTGATGATTCCCACGACCATGATCCGCATGGCCAGCCCGCGCTGCGCGCCGGTGAAGCGATTGACCTGCACGCGGGCGGCGGTGAAAAACGCTGAGCCCCCCAGCGCCTGCACGAAGCGCGCGGCAATGAATTCCGATGGCGTGACGGATAGGGCGCACAGCAGGGCGCCGACGGCAAACAGCAGCAAGGCTAGGCGGATGAAGTTCCGGTAGCCCAGACGTTCGGCCAGCCATTGATGCAGGGCGATCATCACCACCGCGCAAGCGGCGTAGACGGCGGCAGCGAGGCTGAACTGTTCGGGCGTTGCGCCGAGGCCCCGGGTGATGGCGGCGGCGGAAAAGAACACGGCCGAATTCTGGACGAACTCCAGACTGACCATCAGACAGATGTTGCAGTACAGCAGAAACCGGCGCGTCCCCGTTACGATGGGGTCGCCGCCGCAAACGGCAGAAAAAGCTGGCATAGGCATGACGGGAAAAAACGAGTGAAACGATAGCGTGAAAGCGCGAATTATCCGGATTATGTGATAATGATCAAAATCGATTGAAATCATGGATAACATTAATATTATCGATATTCCAACCACGCGATACAGCGATTTCCGTCGTTGGGATCTCAATCTGCTGGTCGCCTTCGACGCTCTGATCCACGAGCAGGGGCACCTGAGCCGGGCCGCTGCCCGCCTGCACCTCGGGCAGCCGGCCATGAGCCACGCCCTGGGCCGCCTGCGCGAGTTGCTGCACGATCCGCTGTTCGTGCGTAACGGCGCCCATCTCGTACCCACGGCGCGGGCGCTCGAACTGGCCCCCGCCGTGGCGGCGCTGCTGCAGGATGCGCATGCGCTGCTCAGCGCCGATGACCGGTTCGATCCCGCGCACGCGCAGTTGACCCTGCGCATCGCCTTTCCCGAGCATTTCGAACTGCTTTGGCTGCCTTCGCTGATGGCGCATCTGTGCCGCGCCGCGCCGGGCATCCGCCTGCAATCCGTTCCCCTGCGGCGCGACCAACTGCTCGACGAGCTGGATAACGACCACATCGACCTGATCATCGCCGGTTCGGCCGTGGCTCTGCGCCGCTGGCACCAGCGGCAATGGCTGCTCGACGCTCATTTCATCTATCTGTACAACCCGGCGCTGGTCGATCTGCCCCGGCCGGCTAGCCTCGCCGATCTGGCCGGCTGCCCATTCGTGACCAGCGATTATCTGGCAGTCGACGCCGGCGAGGCCGACCACGTGTTCCATGCCGCCGGGCTGCGGCGCGCCAAGGCGCTGACCTGCTCGGGGCTGGCCGCCATCGTCCGCGTCGTGAGCCAAGCGCCGCTGGTGGCCATCCTCCCCGACATCGTCACGCATTTCTACACGCCGCCGCCCGAGCTGGCCATTGTCCCTTTCGCGCCGGACAGTCTCAGCATGCCGATCCACCAGGTCTGGCACAGCCGCTTCGACCGCCACCCGGCGCACGTCTACGTCAGGGATGAGATCAGGCGGATCACCGAGCGCATCCGCGAAAACTTCATTGCCGCGAGCCCCATCGACGGGAAGCCGCGCGACGATTCGCACGGCGGCATGCAAGACCGCTGACCGGCCTTTCCGTTTTTGGAAAAACAGTGTCGCTACGCCTTGCGTTTCACTGTAGAGTTCCGATATGAAAAACCGTGATTTCCTGTCGTGAGCCGAGGAGAAAGCAATGACTGCCAGAGACGCTGAATCGGCGCTGCTTGCCCGGTGTGCAGCCATCGCCCGGGAGCGTGCGCAGTCCGCCCAGGATCAGCGCGAGGCCAACGTATTCCGCTTGGCGGCGATGGTCGTCCAGTTTCGATTCCCCAGCGAGTCAAAGTGCCTGATGCGGGCAAGCGAGCAGTATTTCGCTTCGCATCCAAACGAAAGACTGCCGCCGGCAGACGTTGTCCGGAAAGGCTGGGTTTCGAGCCTGCCCCGTTTGAGGGACATGCTGAGTCACCAGTTCCTCGGGTATTGAACCTATGGCGACGAATCAGGTGTTCCATACGCGCACGGCCCTGGCGGACGGCCTGCGGGAGTTGTTCAGGCAACTTGAAGAGCGGTTGTCACTGCGTAGCCCTGTGAATGTGTATCTGGCAGGAGGGATGGCTGTTCACCTCTACACGGCCAATCGTGTCACGACCGACGTGGATGCGGAATTCGGCGGGCGGGTTCATCTTCCGAACGACCTGATGGTCGAAGTGACTCTGGAGGATGGCATTCGGCAGGTCGTTTATTTCGACACCACCTACAACCCGACCTTCGCGCTGATGCACGAAGCGTATCTGGATGACTCGATCCCGGTAGACCTCGGCGTGGATCGAATCCGCGTTCATGTCCTTTCTCCAGTCGACCTTGCCGTGAGCAAGATTGCCCGTTTTGCAGGCAATGACAAGGAGGATATTGCCGCGTTGGTTCGACTCGGCTTGACAACCGCCGATGAGATCGAACAACGCGCCACGAGCGCCTTGGCAGGCTACATCGGCGGACAGGCCGCGTTGCGACTGAATTTGCGGGACGCGGTCGCTTTGGCCCGTCAGGTTGAACGCGAGCGTT
>JAVBSG010000122.1:0-4944 GCA_031547245.1 Propionivibrio sp. | reverse complement strand
GTCTCCGGCCAAAGCAAAGCCAAAAGACTGCCTCATCGGCGATTCATCGTTCAAATCGGAGACACCTGAAAATTCTCCGAAGTCCGCTCCAGTTCTCGGTTTCAAGCTCATTGAGGTCGTTTTAACCGGACACTACTGATCTAATATATTTATTTATTACTAATATATTAATCACTAACATGTTGACAATTATTGACGTCTATATATTCTGTGTAAACGGCCCTGGAACTGCGTTGGCCGCAAGCTGGCTCCCGTAAGCCGCGCGTCATCTGGTTGACGCCGCTTATGTCAGGGCACGTGTATTTACTGCGAAATCTATTTTTAGAACTGGTTGCTGCCGCGAACGAATGTCGATCTTTACTCGACTGGTAAGTGCAATCAACTAGCGGGTAAAGCGCATTTCTTCTTTCGCCATGATCGCCACGATCGCCAAGGCGCAGAGACCGACTCAACGTAGCCGCCACGTTTAGGAGGACACGATATGAGAACCCAAGAAGGTAATGCCTACGGAAGAAAAGCTCCGACCTACAAGATGGAACTTACCGAGGTCGGGCCTGGAACGCCCATGGGGGAGCTGCTGAGGAGATACTGGCATCCCGTCGGGTTGTCCGGCGACGCAACTTCCACGCCGAAACGCGTACGCGTTCTCGGAGAAGACCTGATCCTCTTCAGAGCGGATGGGGACAGGGTAGGGCTCGTGGAAGAACGTTGTGCCCACCGGGGAAGTTCGTTGTACTACGGCAAGGTTGAACAGGGTGGTATCCGTTGCTGTTATCACGGATGGCTGTGCAGAATCATGGTGACGTGGGGGCTGCTTTCGGCGTTTACGGCCTTCGCGACAGGCCCGACCACACTCGCCGTCATTCGTTTTCTACTTGGCGCGGCCGAGGCGGGCTTCCTGCCAGGCGTCATATATTACCTGTCGACCTGGATGCCTGCGCGCGAGCGCGGAACCATGATCAGTTCGATGCTGCTCATGGTTCCCTTGTCCAACATAATCGGTGCGCCGATTTCCGGGCATTTGCTGCAACTCGACGGCGTGCTGGGACTCGGTGGCTGGCAATGGGTCATGATCGCGGAAGGCGTTCCAACGGTGCTGGTCGGAATCCTGCTGTTGGCGTTCCTGCCGGACAGCCCTCAGGATGTGTCCTGGTTGAGCCGCAAGGAACGGGACTGGCTCGAAGCGACTATTTCGCAGGAGCAGGAAGATGCCGCAAAGCACGGTGGCGAATCGGTCCGGTTTGTTTTCGGGTCGCCTACCGTATGGCTGCTTGGCCTGATTTATCTGGCCAACGGAATCGGCCTGTTCGGCATCGGATCGTGGTTGCCGACGCTCATCGGCAGGGCGGGATATCCCGTACAGCAAGTCGGCTACGTCATTGCGGCAATATATTGCGCCATGGCGGTCATCATGGTCTTGTGGGCAAAGAGCTCGGATCGCAGCAACGAAAGAATCTGGCATTTGATTGTCCCCGGCATCGCGGGAATCACCTGTCTCGTCATCGCCTGGTTCGGTGCATCCGAGACCGTCATGATGTGGTGGGTGGCTGCCGCGATTGTACTGTTGAGTCCGGTAACCCCCCTCTTTTGGAATCTCCCTCCGCTCCTGCTCAGCAGGAAGGCGGCGGCGGCGGGATTCGCGCTCATCAGCTCGGTTGGCGCTCTGGGAGCCTTTTTGGGCCCCTTGATGATCGGCCTCATAAAGGACTCCATCGGAAATTTCTCGGATGCCTTTCTCTTTCTCTGCATTGGCCCCGGGGCTGCCGTCGTCATCCTGCTTTTCGTTAAACGCCACAGCGCATTCCGGAAGCCGCGGGCGGCCTGACGGGCGTTTAGCCAACAAAGGATTGTTCCGGAGCGTAGATATCCGGGACGACCGGGAATCATCAACTGGTGGGTACGGGAATGACTGATTTGACAGACACAATCCTTGTAAGGGTTGCCGCCAAGGCGACGATCGCCGAGGGGATATGCGCACTGGCGTTGGAAGACGCTTCGGGAACGCCGCTGCCGCCCTTTGCACCGGGGTCCCACATCGACGTGGTGCTTCCGAACGGCCTCGTGAGGCAATATTCCTTGTGCGGACGCAAGCCCGATACCGGCGCCTACGAGATCGCGGTACTGCTTGATCCGAGTTCGCGGGGCGGCTCGAAGGCGGTTCACGCGCTTTCCGTCGGCGACGAATTGAGAATCGGGGGGCCAAGGAATTTCTTCCCGCTGGTTCCCGATGCCGATCACTACATACTGATGGCCGGCGGCATCGGAATAACGCCGCTGCTGTCCATGGCTGAACGGCTGACGGAGGAGCATCGCCCGTTTGAATTGCATTACTGCGTTAGAGGCGAGAGTCGCATTGCCTTCAAGGAGCGGTTGCTGCGGCCGCCTCTTGCGGCGTGTTGCCAAGTGCATCTGGATGACGGGCCGGAAGAGCAAAAGGTGGATTTCGAGAAAGTATTCCGCTGCAGCCCTCCCAATGCGACCGTCTATGTATGCGGACCGTCGGGTTTCATCGACTGCGCCATAGCCAGCGCGATGGCTTGCGGGTGGGGCTCCGCGCGTATCCATTTCGAGCGCTTCGGATCGCCTGCAACGCCGCCGGTTCCGGTAAATGCGGATGAAGAATTCGTTATCAGGCTCTCGCGTAGCGGCCTTTCCATCCGGGTGCGCGGCGATCAAACGGTGGTTGAAGCGCTTGAGGAAAACGGCGTTCAGATAGAAACCGCGTGTCGGAACGGCGTGTGCGGGACATGCAGAACAAAAGTCAGCGAGGGGGTGCCGGACCACCGTGACTATTACCTGACCGACGACGAGAAGGCGGCGAACGACGAATTCATTCCATGCTGTTCGAGATCGTTGACGCCAGTCCTGGTGGTCGACCTGTAAGGAAACCGGGATGCGTTGCTTCATTTTTCCGAACGTTGACGCCGGCACGCGGCAACGATTTCTACGGAAACTCCGAAATACCGACTACTGGCAAATAAAAATATAAACAAATCAAAAAGTTGACGAGTTTCCTTTTTTAAGTGGCGAGGTTCTCCGGGGAAGATATTCGGCGAACTGCGAGAGCATGACGAAGTCATGGATAGGAGGGAGTATGAAAGGGCGCATAATTCTAGGCGCTTTATCCGGAATCATTTCCAGCGCGGCGCTGGCTGCGGATTCCGCCCGGACAGAGGTGTACGGCGTCCTGGATACGTTTGTCGCGCGCAGCATAGGCGCGCATACCAATGCCAATACGCTCGAGGGAGGAGGCGCGTTGCTGGGGGATCGCATAGGCCTGCGGGGATCCGAACCCCTCGGCAACGGCGTTAGCGTGATCTACACGATGGAGTGGGGGTTCAGGCTCGACACCAATGAAGGCACCGCCACTTCACGGCAGAGCTGGGTCGGCTTGAAGGCGGATTTCGGGAGCGTCACCGCAGGATTTCAGTACGCACCCGGATGGTGGCTTACTCCCCGCTTCGATCCGTTCTGGGGGTCCGGCGCGATCGCGCCGCGCGCCCCTCTGGCGATTGCGGGCGACTACACCATTTCCGGCACTCAGCGGTCCAGATGGGGGAATTCGATTCGCTACGAATCCCCTGCCGTCGGCGGTTTCCAGGCCCAGGGGATTTATTCGTACTACGACGAAGACACCTCGCGTGACGAAAACGGCAGCGACCGGTGGGGCGTCGGCCTGAAATACAACTACGGGAAATTCGACGCCGCCGCGGTCTTTCACAATGTGGAGGGCGGGGCGAACATGGACGATACGACGGAGTACTACCTTGGCCTATCCTACGACTTCGGCCCGATCCGGCTGACGGGATCGTGGCAGGAGAAGAACGCCGATGGCAATTCCACTGCCGAGAGCAGCTTGTGGTCGGTAAATGGAATCGTTCCAGTCTCCGCGTCGGGGACGTTCGAGTTCGGATACGCTCAGCTGAACCCGAAAGGCGGGAACAATAACGGAAAATCGTTCACGGTCGGCTACATCCATGCGCTGTCCAAACGCACGGCGCTGTATGCGGCATTCAACTTGTGATTCCCCGTGGCTTGCCACGGGGACAAGATTTGGTTTTGCGTTTAGGAGACTTTCACGAACATACCCCGCGCTCTTGGCGCGGGGTGGTTGATTCGGGTCGACTACGATGGCGATGCGTTGCGGAAAATGGCGGTCACCAGAATGCTTGTTGGCGAATCAAGCGCCGACACCTATATGATCGGAATAAACCATCGTTTCTGATTTCGGGTGCATCGTTCGGGAGACCGGGCAGTTTCCCGGTCTCCGCGCTCGGCTGCCTGGTCCAGCGGGCTTCGATTTCCCGGGGAGTAACGGGCGGGAGCCACAGCGAATCGGTGGCTTCGCTGATCCCCATCCGCTCCGCGGCGCTCATTGGCGGTGGACTGGGGTTCGTGGGGCAACGATCAGAAAGGAAAGCCCTTTGAATGGAACTGGAAAAAATCCGTTGCGGCAGGAGGCGTTTCCGCGGTAAAAAACACTACGTTGAATCAACGCCGAGACGGGTTCGCCAATCCTGCCGCTATCGCGGTCCGCGCGGGCACGTATCTGAGTGAAGTGGCGGCCCGCCAAGTCACAGAAACATTCAGGCGATACGATTTTCCAATGTTTTTTTTTGAGAGAACCGAAATACAGGAGACCAGCAGTGACGATGCTTCACGGCAATCCATATTCTCGTGCAAACCGCGTGCGCTGGGCCATTGCGGAAGTTGGCCCGGCCTAGCGAGGTGGCTCGCGCCCCATCGCTCCAGTTCTGGAGACGCCTGACGCTGGCCCGGCAAGGGCTGGCCGCGGGTCGGGCGTTCGGCAGGGGCCTTGACGGCACCCGCCGTGCGATCGAGCACCTGGGCTACGTGCAGATCGATACGTTGTCCGTGGTCGAGCGCGCGCATCACCACGTCCTGTGGGCGCGGGTGCCGGGTTACACACACGGGCATTTGAAC
>JAVBSG010000136.1:0-2606 GCA_031547245.1 Propionivibrio sp. | reverse complement strand
TTGTCGACAAAGAACAGGATGTCGCGGCCGTCGTCGCGGAAACGTTCGGCCATGGTCAGGCCCGTCAGCGCCACGCGCAGGCGGTTGCCCGGCGGCTCGTTCATCTGGCCGAAGACCATCGCCACCTTGTCGAGAACGTTTGAATCCTTCATCTCGTGGTAGAAGTCGTTGCCCTCGCGGGTGCGCTCGCCAACGCCGGCGAACACGGAAAGCCCCGAATGCTGCTTGGCGATGTTGTTGATCAGTTCCATCATGTTCACGGTCTTGCCGACACCGGCGCCGCCGAACAGGCCGACCTTGCCGCCCTTGGCGAAGGGGCAGACGAGATCGATCACCTTGATGCCGGTTTCGAGCAGATCGACCGACGGCGACAGTTCGTCGAATTTCGGCGCCGGCTGGTGAATCGAACGGCGCTCGTCGGTCCCGATCGGCCCGGCTTCATCGACCGGGCGGCCGAGGACGTTCATGATCCGGCCGATCGTCGCATCGCCCACCGGCACGGAAATCGGCGCGCCCGTACTGTTGACCTTCATGCCGCGGCGCAGGCCGTCGGAAGAACCCATCGCGATGCATCGGACGATACCGTCGCCCAGTTGTTGCTGCACTTCGAACATCAGTTCGGATTCGACGCCGCCATGCTCCTCGGATTTATCGAGCAGCAGCGCATCGTACACCTTGGGCAGGCCGTCACGCGGGAACTGGATGTCCACCACGGCACCAATACACTGAACAATGCTTCCTTGACTCATCGCTGTATCCTCAAATCGATTGATTCTTATCTATCCCTAGTCAAACGGCTGCCGCGCCGCCAACAATTTCCGAAAGTTCGGTGGTAATGGCCGCTTGCCGCGCCTTGTTGTAAGCCAGCCGGAGTTCATCGATCACGTTCTTGGCGTTATCGGAGGCCGATTTCATGGCCACCATGCGCGCGCTCTGCTCGGAGGCCATGTTCTCGGCCACGGCCTGATACATGATGGCTTCCAGGTAACGCAGCAGCAGTTCGTCGATGACGGCCTTGGCGCCTGGTTCGTAAATGTAGTCCCAGCGGTTCCGCGTCTGGCTGCCCACCATATCGCCGGACAAGGGCAGGAGCTGCTCGATGACCGGCTCCTGCCGCATGGTGTTGATGAAACGCGTGTAGGCGATGTACAGGACATCGATATCGCCGTCCATATAGGCATCGATCTGCACCTTCATCGGCCCGATCAGCTTTTCCAGGTGCGGCGTATCGCCCAGGCCGGTGACCTGCGAGATGACCTCGGCGCCGGCCCGCATCATGAAACTCAATCCCTTGTTGCCGATGGCCGTGACCTTGAGCTTCTTTCCCTCGCCGTCCCATTCCTTCATCTTGCCGAGCGCAAGGCGCAGGAGGTTGGTATTCAAGCCGCCGCACAGACCTTTGTCGGAAGTCACAGCGATCAATCCGACAGCCTCCACCGGCTCCCTCTTTTCGAGGAAGGGATGGGTGTAATCAGTCAACGCATGCGACAGATTGGCGGTGACGCGCCGGATCTTCTCGCCGTAGGGGCGAGCCGCGCGCATGCGATCCTGCGCCTTGCGCATTTTCGATGCGGCGACCATTTCCATCGCCTTGGTGATCTTGCGCGTACTTTCGACGCTCTTGATCTTGGTACGGATTTCCTTGCCGCTAGCCATGGCAATCTTCTCCTTGAGACGTTCAGGCCAGCGAGGCCTTGAACTCTTCGATCGCCTTGGAAAGCGCCTGTTCGTTGTCTGCGTCCAGCTCCTTGGTTTCCTCAATCTTGTCGACGAGGCTGGCGTATTTCTGCTTGAGGAAGGCGTGCATCCGCCGCTCGACATCCAGCGCCTTTTTCACTTCCACACCATCGAAATACCCTTTGTTGACCGCCAGCAGCGTGATGGACATTTCCGCTACGGTCATCGGCGAATACTGCGGCTGCTTCATCAGTTCGGTCACCAGGCGGCCGCGGTCGAGCTGCTTGCGCGTGGCTTCGTCGAGGTCGGAGGAGAATTGCGCGAAGGCTGCCAGTTCGCGGTACTGCGCCAGCGCCAGACGCACGCCGCCGCCCAGCTTCTTGATGATCTTGGTTTGTGCAGCGCCGCCGACCCGCGACACGGAAATACCCGCGTCGATCGCCGGCCGCACGCCGGAGTTGAAAAGATCGGTGTCCAGGAAGATCTGCCCGTCGGTAATCGAGATCACGTTGGTCGGCACGAACGCAGAAACGTCGCCCGCCTGCGTTTCGATGACCGGCAGCGCCGTCAGGGAACCGGTTTTTCCCTTGACTTCGCCGTTGGTGAAGCGCTCGACATATTCCTCGTTAACCCGTGCGGCACGTTCCAGGAGGCGGGAGTGCAGGTAGAAAACATCGCCCGGGTAAGCCTCGCGGCCCGGCGGACGGCGCAGCAGCAGGGAAACCTGGCGGTACGCCCAAGCCTGTTTGGTCAGGTCGTCGTAAATGATCAGCGCATCCTGTCCGCGATCGCGGAAATACTCGCCCATCGTGCATCCGGCATAGGGCGCGATGTACTGCAGAGCGGCTGATTCCGCCGCCGTCGCCGCAACGACGATGGTGTAGTGCATGGCACCGTTTTCTTCGAGCTTGCGCACGACGTTGGCCACC
>JAVBSG010000179.1:0-24534 GCA_031547245.1 Propionivibrio sp. | reverse complement strand
CCCGAGTTGAACCCGTAGCGCAGCACCACGTTGCCGAACACCAATACGGCCATGATCGCGAACATCCCCACCAGGATCCATTCGACCGCCTTGACTAGCTTGGATAAAAATAACATCTCAACTCCTTTTGGATAAACTCGGTGGTACGGTGCCGGGGGCACAGTCCGCAAGGTGCTTCCTGCAAAGTGAGTGGAAGGGCGCGTACGTCCGGCCCTGTCCGGAAACAACATAAGCGACTGAATACATTCCTGCCTTACCCTCCTAAAAACTGAAGCACTTGCGGATCCGTGTTGCTCGTACGGCAACTTTCCGCGGCGTTTTTTATCCTGGCGGTTTCATCCGGTAGAAGTTCAAAGCATTCCCGCTCCAGATTGCCTGACGTGCGGCGGCATCAAGGTGGGAAAACGCTTCCGCCATCGCCTGCACCAATGCCGGATAGCTGATGCGCAAGGAAGCTACGGGGAAATTGCTGCCGAACATGCAGCGCCGCCAGCCGAAAATCGCGATGGCGTCGCGAATGACCGGCAGGTTCTCCTCCAGCCGCCAGGGGCGGTTGCGCAGGCCAAGCTCGGACAGCCGGACCTGCACGTTGGGCAAGGCGGCCAGAGCTTCCATTCCTTTTTGCCAGGCGGCGAGTCCTTCCTTGCTGCGGTCCCAGGGCAGACCCGTGTGCTGCAATACCACCGGAATATCCTGGAAGTCGCCCAATACAGCCGCCGCCTCTTCCAGATGCCAGAAAGGAACGCGCAAATCCCAGGCCAGGCCATGCTTTTGCAGCAAAGACAGCGCCGCCGGCCAACGCTTGTCGTAGAGCGAGCCGGGTGTATTCCGAAGGTTCTCTCCGGGGAGACGCGAGGTCACCGGTTTGAAGCGGATCGACCGTACCAGCGGATAAGCCATCTGTTCGGCCAGCCTTTCGTCGGCATCCGGCGCAAGCAGATTGACGTGGGCAACGACTGCGCACGGCAGTCCGCTTTGCCCGGCTTGTTCATGCACCCACTGTGTTTCTGCCAGCGCCTGGCTGCGGTCGCATTCGGCCTCGATGTGTACGCTGGCGATGACCGGCATTCCTCCCCAGGCCTGCCGGAAGTCCTGGGGAAGGAAGTTCCGGCAAAGCTGCCGGTATTCGCCGAGGATGAAGGTCGAGGCGTCGTAGCCGGCGCCCAGCCAGGGGTAGTCGATCCGCTGGAGATCCCACAAATGATGGTGCGAATCGACAATTTCCCCCGGCAACACGGTCATGGCCCTATCCCTTTCTCTGGTCAGCGCTGCGCGTCGATCGCCTTGAGCAGTTCATCGCCGTTTTTCTCGATGTACAGCTTTCGTGTTTCATCCTTGACGATGTTCTTGATGCTCTCGATATCGGGCTTCTCGTTGATCTGCATGCCATTCTTGTGCAGTTCGGCCAGTGTCGCGGCTTCATCCTTGGCGTTCAGATTGCGTTGAAAAGTAGCGGTGGCGGCAGCTTCTTCCAGCAGAATCTTCTGGTGTTCCGGGCTGAGGGACTCGAATTTCCCTTTGTTCATGAAAACGACCAGGGCTGTGTAGGCGTGGCGCGTCAGCGAAAGGTACTTCTGAACTTCGTACATCTTGGACGACAGCATCACATTGGGCGGATTCTCGTGGCCATCCACAGCCTTCGTTTCCAGCGCCGAGAAAACTTCGGCGTACGGCATGGGCTGCGGCGAGGCGCCGAGTAGCTGGAAGGCCTTGATGTGCGCAGGATTGGGCGTGGTGCGGATCTTCAGGCCCTTGATGTCTTCCGCCTTGTTGACCGGCCGCTTGCTGTTGGCCAGGCAGCGGAAGCCGATTTCCCAGAAAGCCAGTCCCTTGATCTGAAAACCGCCGAGTTCGTCCAGCAGCGATTTGCCGACCGAACCGTCCATCACTTTTGCCACATGTTGGGCGTTCTCGAAAATGTAGGGCGTGTCCAGCGCATTCAGATGCGGCACGATGCCGGACAGGAACGGCGTGCCGGTTGCGCCGATGTCGATCGTCCCGCCGCGCACGCCGGCAACCATCGATACGTCGTTGCCAAGCTGATTGTTCGGATAAACCTGAATGTCGATCGCACCCTGCGTCCGCTCCTTGACTCTCTTGGCGAATTCAACCGCGGCGATGTGCTGCGAATCCGATGTGTTGTGCGAATGCGAAAAACGCATCTTGATCGGCGTCGTCTGGGCGGTAGCGCACGCCGCGAAAACACCGAGCACAATCGCGGAAATGCCGCGGACCAGAAATTTTTTCATGACAACTATCCTCCTTGTCGATCCTGTTTCTTTGCAGGCCTTCAGGACTATCCTATCCCGGCGGCCTGCGTCTCCGATGGAATTTCGCGGGATTATTTCGGCGCTTTGGCAATGGCGTCGAAGAATGCCTTGGCTGTTTCCTCGCCGACATTGGCCTGGTATTTCGTGATGACCGGCTGGAGTTTCTCGCGCATGCGCTGGCGCTCGGCGTCCGAGACATCGGTAATCTGCATGCCGGACTTGGCCAGTTCCTCGCGCGCCTTGGCGTTCAGATCGCGGCTGGCCTGGCGCTGGAAGTCAGTGGCTTCCTTGGCGGCTTCCGTCATCAGCTTTCTATCGGCGTCGCTCTGCTTGTCCCAGAATTTCTTGGAGGCGATCAGCACCTGTGCATCGTAGGCGTGGCCGGTCGTCGACAGATATTTCTGCACGTCGTTGAATTTCTGGGTCAATACCACGGTGAACGGATTCTCCTGCGCGTCGACGGCCTTCGTTTCCAACGCCGTGAACAGCTCATTGACCGGCATCGGCACCGCATTGGCGCCCAGCCCGTCGAACATGTCGATGTACATGTTGTTCTGCATCACACGCACTTTCAGGCCGTTCAAGTCTTCCAGTTTGACGACCGGGCGGCGGCTGTTGGTGAAATTGCGGAAGCCGTTTTCCCAGTAGGCGAGGCCAATCAGATCCTTGTCGCTCAGCTTGGCCAGAATGCTTTGCCCGAAGGGGCCGTCGAAAACGGCATAGGCCTGTTTTTCATTGGCGAACGAGAAGGGCAGGCCGAAAACGCCGAATTCCTTGATGAGGTTTGCCAGCGTTGCCGTCGACGGCGCCGTGAACTCCTGAGTGCCGCCGCGCAGTGCCGCCTGCATCTGCTGGTCGCTGCCGAGCTGTGCAGCGGAGTAGACGGTGATCTTGATACGGCCGTTGCTCTTCTTGTCGACCAGCTCGGCGAACTTGCGCGCGCCCAGCGTTTGCGGATGGCTGTCCGGCAGCGAGGTGCCGAACTTGGCCTTGATTTCCTGGGCGACAGCGGACGCCGTTCCAAAGCAAAGTGCGGCGGCAATGATCGTCAGCGAGCCTTTCAGGAACGAGTCTTTCAGTATTTTCATGTCAACCTCCTGTACGTGTTGAGTTGGAACTCACAGTGAATTAACGCAAACCATACAGTGCGGCTGCGTTATCGCAGAACAACGCCAGACGTTGTTCAGGATTCAGTTTCCGGGTCAACACCTTGAACCCATTCCAAAGGTTTTCAAGGTTTACGACAATCGCGTCGACGGGATAGTTGCTGGCGAACATGCAACGCTCCACGCCGAAATCCTCGATCAGCGCATCGACCACCGGCGCTTGCTGCTCGACCGACCATGGCGTGTGGCGGACGCCCATGCCGGAAATTTTCATTTTCACATTGGGGCATTGCGCTACGTTCGACATGGCCGCCCGCCACTGCCGAAGGGTTTCGGCATCGCGGGATTCCGGCAGGCCGGCATGGTTGACGATGATCGTGGTTTCCGGGAAATCGCGGGCCAGTTCTCCGGCCTCATGCATATGCCACCAAGGGGCCTGCAGTTCGAACATGAGGCCATACTTTCCCAGCAGCGCATAACCTTTCCGCCAGACCGGGCAGCGCATCGAACCCGGCTCCGCCCAATCTTCGCGGAAATTTTCGCGCTTGGCGCAATGCGGTTTGTGGCGGACGCTGCGGACAAAATCGCGCAAGGGGTCGCGCGCATAAATCCGCATGATCTCCTCGGCGTCGGCGCGGTTCAGCCAGATTTGCGCTGCCATCGCCTGCGGCTTGCCGCATCGCTGCGCCAAAGACTGCATCCAGAATGCTTCGCCGGTCGGGTCGCCGGGCACCCATTCGCCTTCCATGACGACATGGCGCATCACCCTATGGTTGCCGCAAGCGGCGGCATAGTCATCGGGCAGGAAGTCTTTGCAGATTGCCTCGTAATCGCCGTAGCGAAACGGAATGCGCGGCAATTCGGTCAGCCACGGATGCGGGTTGCGCAAATCCCAGAAATGATGATGGGCGTCGACGATCGGCAGCAGGCGTTCATCGCCCGAAGCTAAAAATTCTTCACGTGCTCGAATCAAATCAGGCATCAACTCTTCTTTCATGGTTGGAGAAGCTTGACTTGCAGTGAATCGGATTGACCCTTGGAGGAAGGGAATCCTAACAACAGCATTGATTTCAGAATACTGAAAGTATTTAATATATTGATTACTTCTGGTTATCGATTATGGCGACTTCCATTTCCCGGACAGAACAGCTGCTCAACCGCTTGCGTATGCGCCAGGTGGCGTTATTGCTGGCGATTGACGAATTCGGCACGCTGCACGCGGCGGCGGCGCATCTGTGCCTGACGCAGCCGGCGGCCAGCAAGATGCTGCACGAACTCGAAGATGCGCTGGGCGAGCCTTTGTTCGACCGCGTAGGCCGGGGGCTGCATCTGAATCCGGCCGGCCGTGCGGTACTCAATATTTTTCGCGGATTGCGCAACAGCATGGCGGCCCTGGGGCGCGAACTGCATGAACTTCACCTGGGCAGTTCGGGCCGCCTGCTGATCGGCAGCATTACGGCGGCGGCTCCGACCTATCTCAGCGCAGCCCTGGTGACGCTAAAACGGGAGTACCCGCTGTTGTCCGTTGAATTGCACATCGATACCAGCGACCGCCTGATCGAGCTGCTGCGCGATGGCCGGCTGGACGTGGTGATCGGGCGCATGCCCGAGCTTGGCAGCCAGGCCGATCAGGAATATTTATTCACACATATCGGGGAAGAAGCGCTGTCGGTGGTTGTCGCCTGTGATCATCCGCTCGTACAGGCGCCGCACAAACGGCGCCTAGAGTTCCGCTCGCTGCTGGACTATCCGTGGATCCTGCAGTTGCGTGGAAGTCCCCTCCGCGACATCATCGAGCAGGAGTTCCGCAGCCACCATGCAAAGCTGCCGCTGGGTCTGGTGGAAACTTCATCATTTCTGACGGCGACCGAACTGGTCGCCAACAGCCGGATGATCGCTGTCGTCCCGTATCCGCTGGCCATCCGTTTTTCCCGGCACAACCTGCTGCGCATTCTGCCCTATACCTTCAAGCATACGCTCTCGTCGTGGGGGAGCCTGGTGCATCACGATCGGCACGTTACTCCTGTCATGCGGCGATTCCTTGACTTGATGCATGCCGGGGGCCGGGCTTGAGGGGCCGAATGCGTTATTGAATGGGGGGCGGAAAAAAGGGACAGTCATGCAGTTTCCTGCGATGACTGTCCCATCAGGAGAACAACTGATTCCGACCAGCCTTGAGCGAATCGGAATCAAGCGCCGTTCGACGCTCCGGGTTACTTGATGGCTTCAGCCACGACGCGGGCGATCAGCGCCAGCGAGATGGCGCCGGCATCCGGGTGGCCGAGGCTGCGCTGCGTGTGCGACTTGGCCCGTCCGAGCTTGGGCGTCAGCTGCGCCGTTGCCTCAGCGGCCTTGGTCGCCGTTTCCGCAGCGGTGGCCCAGGCTTCGGCGAGTTTCTTGCCTTTGCCAACTTCCTCGTTCAGGGTGGCGGCGAAGGGCACGAAGGAGTCGACCAGTGTCTTGTCGCCGACTTTGGCGCCGCCGAGCCGCATCACGGCATCGAGGCCCGCCTGCGCGCCCTTGGCGACGGCATCCGCCGTCAGTTCGGCGTCGTCGCTCAGCTTGGTGCCCCAGGTGCGTAGCGCGAGCCCCCACAGGGCGCCGGAAGCGCCGCCCGCGCGGTCCGCCCAGGCGTTGGCGCCGGCAGTCAGAACGCTGGCGGCGCCGGCTCCGGCGGCCACCGCCTTTTTGGCGGCGTCAGCCGCGGCGGCCGAGCCGCGCGTCATTCCCTGTCCATGGTCGCCGTCGCCGGCGCGCGCATCGATCCGCCCCAACTCGGGTTCGGCGTCGCGCAGGGCTGTCGCGATCTTGCCCAGCACCTCGGCGACGCATTTGCCGTTATCACGGGAGATGGCGGAAGCCGGACCGAATTTCAGCTCTTCTTCCTCATCGGACAGGGCCGGAGCGGGCTGCGTCGGGATGATCGCGCCGCGGCGCAGCACGGGCGCATCCGACGGGGCGCACCAGAATTTTTCGAGTTCGTCGTCGAGCCAGGTGAGCGTCAGCGAGCAGCCGGCCATGTCGAGGCTGGTGACGTATTCGCCGACTTCGGGCTCGACGGCGGTCAGTCCGGCCTTCTTGAGTTCCGCTGCGACGCTGACCCATAGGACGAACAGCTCTTCGTATTTCGTGTTGCCCAGGCCGTTGAGGATGACGGCGACGCGCCCGTTCGAATCGGCCGGTTTTTCCGTTACCAGGCGTTTGACCAGCATCTCGGCCAATTGGCTGGCGGGCACGATGTCGTCCTCGCTGATGCCTGGTTCGCCGTGGATTCCCAGCCCGACGCCCATGCGTTGAGCCGGCACGGTAAACAGCGGCTCTTTGGCGCCTGGCAGCGTGCAGCCGCTGAAGGCGACGCCGAACGAAACGGTCCGTTTGTTGGCCTTGATGGCCACGCGTTCGACATCGTCGATCTTCAGACCGGCTTCAGCCGCCGCGCCGGCAATCTTGAAGACGGCCAGGTCGCCGGCCACGCCGCGCCGCTCATCGGCCTTTTCCATCGGCGCGCTGACCACGTCGTCGGTGACGGGCAGCACGCGCACGTCGATGCCCTCGGACATCAGGCGCTCGGCCGCCAGGCCGAAATTGAGCACATCGCCGGCATACTTGCCGAAACCGAGCAGGATGCCGCCGCCGCGATGCGCGCGGCGGCAGACGTTGGCGACCAGATGGGTCGAGGGCGAGGCGAACACGTCTCCGGCTACTGCCGCATCGGCAAGGCCGGGGCCGACAAAGCCGGCGAAAGCCGGATAATGGCCCGACCCGCCGCCGACCACAATGGCGACCTTGCCCTCGGGCGTGGCGGTCGAACGCACGACACCGCCGATTACCGGGCGGACGGTACGGGCATAGACAGAGGCGAAGCCGGCCAGGGCTGTTTTGGCAAACTCTTCAGGGTTATCGAAAACGCAGGTCATGAGACATCTCCCTATGGGTTAGCGGGGCAAAATGGAACGGAGGTAATCGCGGTTCATGGCGCAGACGGACAGGCCGTCGCCGCCGTAATGTTCGCAGAGGAAAGCGCTCTTGTAGCCGTGGGCTAGCGCCTTCTGGATGGCGACGCGGTAGTTGATGATGCCGAGCGCCAGCGAGGTCGGGTACGAGACGATGAGATCCTTTGCCGGATCCTCGATACGCATGTAGTTCTTGACGTGCCAGTACTTGGCGTAGGGCACGATCTTGTCGATCATGCTCGACCAGTGCTCGACGGGGCGGTGCAGGCGGACGAGGTTGCCGATGTCGGCATTGATGCCGACCGCCGGCACGTCGACGTCGTTGACGAAGCGCACGGCCCCGTCGGCGGTGCCGATGTAGGTGTCTTCATACATTTCGAGCGAGACTTCGATGCCGTATTCCTCGGCGTGTTTGCCAAGTTCGCGGATGCGGCTCACGGCCTTCTGGTAGGTGGCCGGATCGTCGGGGTTCTTGACGCCGTCGGCCGTCCAGAACCATAGCTGCTGCTTCTGCGCCTCGGTGAAGAGGCCGAAGAGGCCGAAGCAGACGGCTTCTGCGCCGATTTCGGCGGCCGTGTCGATGACGCGGTGGCAGTAGGCGAGATTCTCGTCGCCGGTAACCGGGTCGATCGGGCTTTTGCGGGAGGTGGAGATGGCCGGGATGGTCAGCCCCAGCGTTTTGACGAGGTACATGAATTCGCGCCGGCGGCTCGGGGAGAGGTCGGCCACGCGCAGCCAGCTGTCAGTCGGGTCCAGTTCGGTGAAGCCGGCATCGACGATCTGCTGCAGCGACTCGGCCCATTGATCGACCGATTGATCCTGCACCAGGCTGCCATCCGGCAGAACCCCCGGAAAATTGATCATCGCCGCCGCAATCGGCCAGGTGTCGCGGTTCCATCGCGTCTTGCAGCCCTTCGTTCCTCTGTCTGACATCGTCGATCTCCTATCCATGTGAGGCCGGGAAAAATGATTGCCCATGTCCGTTCATTATTTCTTGTTGAGCCGCCATGCAGTCCCGCTGGGCGGCCTCGATTTTCATGCCGCTTTCCGCTGTGCGGCTTCGCCGACCAGTTCGACGATGCGGGCGAATCCTTCCGGTTTCCACGCCGCGCGGCCGACGAACAGACCATCGACGTCCGGGATGTCCAGGATATCGCGGCCGTTTTCGGGGGTCACCGAGCCGCCATAGATTATCCGCGTCTGTTCGGCGATTTCCTGTCCGCAGTGCCGGCGCAGAATATCCCGGATGGCCCGGTGCCTTTCCTCGATGTAAGCCGGCGTTGCCGCTTCCGATGCACCGATGGCCCAGCGCGGTTCATAGGCCATGATGATTTCCGGAACGCGCGTGCTCGGCTGGCCGCCGATGGAAGTCAGAATCTGGTTGGCCAGGACATCGTCGGCTCGGCCATCGGCTTTTTCCTGTGCGGTTTCGCCGAGGCAGAGGATGGGGATCAGTCCGCAACTCATCGCCTTGTCGACCTTGCGGCGGACCAGTTCGTAGGTTTCGCCGAAATGCTGAAGCCGTTCCGAGTGAGCCAACTCGACATAGCGGCAACCGGTTTCGAGCAGCATGGAAGCGGAGATTTCCCCCGTCCAGCTTCCGGAGTCCTCCCAATGCATGTTCTGCCCGCCGATGGCCACCGGGGAGCCGGCCAGCGCCTGGGCGGCCGTAGCCAGCGAGGTGAAGGGGGGGAGCACGTAAATATCGATCGCCGCGGTATCGATGGGTGAAATCAGCGATTTGAGCGCTTCGGCATAGCGGACGGCATCCGCCATGCCATTATTCATTTTCCAGCCGGTTCCTGCCACAAGCCTGCGCATGGTTTTTTCTGCCTGTTAGTGAAATGCTTTCGAACAACCCGCTGACTGAAGGCGGAAAATCCCGCCCCGCCTTCAGTGCTGGGGAAACGAACGGGTGAAGCTTATTTCCGAGAACGCGGAAAGGTGCCCGCCGACGCCATCCTGCCGTACCGTGTGGTTCAGTGTGCCGGCCTGTCTTCGCCTCTCCCGGTTCTCAGGAACAACTGCACTTGCGGTATTTCTGGTCCAATTCGTTGACCGCGTCGACGTTGCCGGCCGACGGGCCCTGCGGATCGAACTCCGAGGCCAGCCAGGCATTGATGATGGTTTTTGCCAGTTCCGGGCCGATGACGCGTGCGCCGAAGGTGATGATATGGGCGTTGTTGCTCTTGGCGGCGCGCTCGGCGGAAAAAGTATCGTGGGTCTGCGCGGCGCGGATGCCCGGGATCTTGTTGGCCGACATCGCTACGCCGATGCCCGTGCCGCAGATCAGGATGCCGCGGTCGAACTGCTTGGCCAGGATGGCCTGGCCGACCCGCTCGGCGATGTTGGCATAGTATTCCGACGCGCCGCTCGGCGATTTGCTCATGTCCGCGACTTCGATGCCCTTGAGACCTTGCAGATAAGGCAGCAGAATTTCCACCAGGGATACGCCGGCGCTGTCGCCGGCAATTGCGATTTTCATGTCAGTTAGCCTTTCGTTAATGCCAATGGTCTTTTGACGAGACGTCGAAAGCAGTATAATACTTTTGTATTGTCGATACAACATTTGTTCGTTTCCTGTAAAATACACTAGTGAACATGGAAGTTTTCCGGGAAACGGACGGCGTATCGCTCCAGTTCCACGCCAGGCATTTAGAGCCATGGAGGATGAAAAAGCGAAATGAACACGATCGAATCGAATACCCTCGTCGGTGAGCAACTACGCGCACGGATTGCGTGGTACTACTTCGCCGCAGGGTTGACCCAACAGGAGATTTCCGAGCGCCTGGGCATCGCCCGTGCGCGCGTCAACAAGATCGCGGGGCAATTGCGCGCGGACGGCTCGGTGGTCATAGACATTCGTTTGCCGCTGGCCAGTTGCGTCGAGCTTGAGGAAAAGCTCAAGGCGCAGTATGGATTGAAGAGCGCCACCGTCGTGCCTTCGATCGAGGACGACGAACAGCAGCGAAGAATGATCGGCGAGGCCACGGCTGCGATCCTGAACGACATGTTCTGCGACGGCCAGCGCATTTCCATCGGCTGGGGGCGGACGCTGAGCGCCAGCATAAAACAGCTGCGCACCCGCAAGCTGAACGACAGTTCCGTCGTCTCTTTGATGGGCGGCCTGACGCGCGGCTCGGAAACCAATACTTTCGAGGTATCGACGGAACTGGCCAAGACGCTTGGCGCGGATTGCTACTACATCACGGCGCCGGTTTATTGTCCGTGCGTGGAAAGCCGCGAGTTTCTCCTCGCCCACAGCGGTGTCAATGAGGTCATGGAACGCGCGCGCAGGTCGGATCTGGCCATCGTTTCCTGTGGCGACCTGACGCCGAGAACGACTCTGACAACCATCAATACCGTGCGCCAGCGCTTGTCCGAACTCAGGAAAATCGGTGCCATCGGGGAGATCCTGGGGACTTTTCTGGATGCCGATGGCCAACCGGTCGACCATGAACTGAACCAGACCGTCATCGCCATGCCGCCCGCCGACCTGAAATCGATCCCGAATAGCCTGCTCGTTTCCGGCGGGCTTTACAAAGCCGAAATCGTCAAGGCGATTCTTACGGCAAAATATGTCAATGCGCTAGTAACTGATGAGGCCGTGGCGTTGAGCCTGTTGAGGTAGGGCGGCGTATTTTTTCGGAGACCGGGTAGCGGCGGCGTTTTGCCTCAAATTGCGCTTTTGACGCGCTCCCATGTCTCTTCCAGGTGATGGGCCAGGGCTGCCGAAAGGCGCGCGCCATCACGGGCTTCCAGCGCGTGGAGCATTTCCTCGTGATCATGGATGGCGTCCAGCCATGATTGTTCGGTCCGGTCGCCAATGTAGCGGATCCGTTTCATCCGTGTCAGCAGGATGCCGTGCACCAGGCGCAGTGATTCATTGCCAGTCAGGGCGATCAGCAAGGAATGGATTTGCTGGTTGAGCTTGAAATACCGCAGGCGGTCGCGCACTTCGTAAAATTCCAGCATCTCGTCGTGAATCTGGCGGATCTTTTGAAGATCCTCTGCCGTCACATTTTGGCAAATCAGTGGGCCGGCCATGGATTCAAGGTGGCTCAGGACGCTCAGCATGTCCTGCACGTCTTTCTGCGAAAGCTTGCGCACAATGGCGCCACGGCCGGGGATCAGTTCCACTAGTCCTTCCGAGGCCAGCACTTTGAGAGCTTCGCGCAAGGGGGTCCGGGAAATGCCGAGCTGCTGGCCGAGCTGCCCCTCATGAATGCGCCCGCCCACCGGCAGCTTGCCTTCGATGATCATGTCGCGGACGCGGGTGATCACGACATTGTGCAGCGTCGGGCGCTCGATCCGCACGGCCTCTGACGAAGCCTCTCTTGTAGCTGGAGTGTTCGATTTGCTGTCCATCTGAGCCGCCCTATTTTTGAAATGCCGGGAATATGAACCTCGGAATGGCTGCCGTCAATATGCGAAGGGCAACCGTCTGACACGTTGATCTGATACGCGGTTATCCCTATCATAATCCTGCATTCAGAATTTTGCATTTTTAATTTGACATTATTAAGAGTTAGTAGCAGTATTGGTTACAAATTTATTTCAAAGGAGACAAACGTGACGCAAAATGCCTCTGCAGCAACTGTTACTCTCCCGACCATCGCATTGGCCATGGGCGATCCTGCCGGGGTCAGCCCCGAACTGACAGCCAAGCTGCTGGTGAATGACGAGGTGAGGGCCGCGGCAAAAATCGTGGTTTTTGGGGACAAGCGTATTCTTGATGAAGGCGCGCGGGTAGCTGGCGTCAAGCTCGATATTGACGTCGTGTCTCCCGACGCAGCATGCGACCCTTCGCAACGCCCGGTTCTGGTGGACCTCGGCCATATGGCCTTGCAGGACGTCAGGCGCGGCAAGGCTACCAAGGAAGGCGGCGCTTTCGCACTCGAGAATTTCCGTCGGGCTCTGCTTATGGCCAATGAAGGCAAGGCCGACGCTGTCTGCTTCACGCCGTTCAACAAGAAGGCCATGCGCTATGTGTATCCGGCCTACGACGACGAAATCCGCTACGCCTCGGAAGTTACCGGCTTTAAAGGTGCCACGCGCGAATTCAACGTCCTGGACAGTTTGTGGAACTGCCGCGTCACCTCGCACATTCCGATCTCGCAGGTTGCGTCGGCGCTTAGCGTCGAGAAAATTCTCGGCGAACTGGAACTGGCCGACCGCTGCATGCGCGAATCGGGGATCGAAAATCCGCGCATAGCTGTGGCGGGACTTAATCCGCACGCCGGTGATGGTGGCAACTTCGGCCGCGAAGAAATTGATATTATCGAACCGGCGGTTAAACTTGCCATCCAGAACGGATTCTGCGCTTCCGGCCCCTATCCCGCAGACACGGTTTACGTGCGGGCAAGAAATGGCGAATTCGACGGTGTTCTGACCATGTATCACGATCAAGGACAGATTGCCATGAAACTCATGGGATTTGACCGCGGCGTCACCATGATGGGCGGTTTCCCCTTCCCGCTGTGTACGCCAGCGCACGGAACAGCCTACGACATCGCCGGGCGTGGAATCGCCAATCTGGGCGCCAGCAAGGCCGCGATTTTGCTGGCGGCGCGCATGGCCGTGAGGAACATGGCCGCAAAAAAACAATAAGATGAATAAGTAGTAATCAATGGTTGTTATACGTTGTTTTCTTCACGCTTCACATCAACACGAGGAGTCATGCAATGTTTAAAGCAAAATTGATCGCCGCCGCGCTGGTCAGCGCCGTTTTCTCTGTGGGAGCAAGCGCAGCCTGGACACCCGACAAGCCCGTCGAGTTCGTCGTTACCAGCGGTGCGGGCGGCGGCACGGATACGTTTGCCCGGACGGTACAATCCATCATCAGCAAGAACAAGCTCATGAGCGCCCCCATCGTTGTGGTCAATAAGGGCGGCGGTGCCGGCAGCGAGGGCTACGTTTATGGCGCCAGCGAGCAGGATAACCCGTACCGCGTCACCTTCGGCACGAACAACGAATATTTGCTGCCGCTCGTCGCCAAGATGGGGTATTCCGCCAGCAGTTACGTGCCGGTCGCGGCCATGGCGTTGGATGAATTCCTGATCTGGGTCAATGCGGATTCGCCGATCAAGACGGCCAAAGAATATGTCGAGGCTTCCAAGAAGAGCCCGGGGCTGCGTGCCGGAGGATCGCAATCGAAGGATACCGACCAGACATTGTTCAGCATCATTGGCGACACGATCGGCGTGAAATACACCTATGTCCCCTTCAAGAGCGGCGGTGAAGCGGCTGTCCAGCTTGCCGGCGGCCATATCGACACGAACGTCAATAACCCGAGCGAAAATATCGGCCAGTGGAAAGCCAACATGGTCCGTCCGATCTGCGTGTTCAGTGCGACACGCATGGCGGCCGGGGCCAAGGTCACCAAGGACATGGCCTGGTCCGACATTCCGACCTGCAAGGAATCGGGGCTGCCGATCGACAGATACCAGATGCCGCGGACGATCTGGCTGCCGGCAGGCGTTTCTCCGGAAGTCGTGGCATTCTATTCGTCGCTCATGGACAAGGTTCGCCAGTCGCCCGAGTGGAAGAGCTATATCGAGCGGTCCTCGCAGACGGAAACCTTCATGACCGGCGAAGATCTGCGCAAATATATTACCGAAGACACGGCCAAGGCATACGCCGTGTTCAAGCGCGAGAACTGGCTGGCGAAGTGATCAGCTGCGGTAACTAGGTAGTTTTCATCCTGGGGGCGGCGGTTCTGCCGCCCCCGACCTCTGCACTATTCAGGAGTCTTTTATGGAAGCCTCATCCAGGGTTATTGTGTCCCGTTTTACGATGGAAGCAGCAACGGCACTCATTACCGGCCTGGTTGGCGGAATCGTCTGCTACGGATCGATGGAACTGGGGATCGGCTGGGGGGATGCCGGCCCGCAGCCGGGATATTTCCCATTTTATATTGGCCTTATCATTATTATTGCCAGTGCCATCAACCTGGTGATGGCTTTCGTTCATCGCAGCGGCTATCGCGCCGAAGAATTCCTCACGGCCGAACAGGGCATGCGAGTCGTGGCTTTTTGCGGCCCCATGCTGTTTTTCCTCCTGGCGGCCACCTACGTCGGCATGTATCTGGGAATGTTCCTTTACTTGATGGGCGTCATGGTTTTCCAGGGTAATTATCGCGTCCCGAAGGCACTGCTGATCGCCGTCATTACCGTCGTGATCAACTACGTCCTGTTCGAGGTCTGGTTCCAGGTGCCTTTGCTCAAAGGGCCGCTCGAGCCGCTGCTCGGCATCCATTGATGGCGGACGTGGCGGCAAACACACGAATCTGACGGATAAGTATTCAAGGTTGGGGGGGTATTTTGGAAAATTTTGCTAATTTGATGCACGGATTTGAAATCGCGGTTTCATGGTTTCATATCTTGATCATGATGGGCGGCGTCCTGCTGGGTATCCTGGTGGGCGTTCTGCCGGGGTTGGGCGCACCCAATGGCGTGTCGTTGCTGTTGCCTCTGACATTCACCATGGACCCGGTTTCCGCCATCATCCTGCTTACCAGCATGTACTGGGGAGCCCTGTTCGGCGGGTCGACAACCTCGGTCCTGTTCAATATCCCAGGAGAACCCTCGTCGGTCGCCACGACCTTCGACGGCTATCCGATGGCCAAGCAGGGGCAGGCCACGCATGCGCTGACGCTGGCTTTCATGTCGGCCGGCACGGGAGCGCTGTTCGGTGTCGTGGTGATTACGCTGCTCTCGGGCTGGGTGACGAAATTTGCCTTGAGATTCAGCTCGCCGGAGTATTTCGCCGTCTTCCTGCTGACCTTTTCCAGCTTCATCGGCATGGGCAGTGGCTCCGCGTTCAAGGCTATCGTTTCGATGATGCTGGGGTTCGCGTCTGCGGCAGTCGGTATGGACACGATCTCCGGGGATATGCGCCTGACCTTCGGCTTTGTCGAACTGGTGGCGGGCATCAGCTTCCTGATAGCCGTCATCGGCCTGTTCGGTATCGGCGAACTCATACAAACCATGGAGGAAGGGCTGCGCTTCGAGGGGCTTCATGCGCGCATTCAGGTGCGCGATGTCTTCAGAGCCATCGCCTCACTACCCAAACACTGGGTGACGCTGTTGCGTAGCGCCCTGATCGGCTGCTGGATGGGTATCACCCCAGGGGGGCCGACCGCAGCTTCGTTCATGAGCTACGGCTTGGCCAAGCGTTTCTCGAAGAACAAGGACAATTTCGGCAAGGGCGAACCGGACGGTGTCGTGGCGCCGGAAACCGCCGACCATTCGGCAGGGACCTGTGCCATCCTGCCGATGCTCGCGCTCGGCGTCCCGGGTTCGGCGACTTCCGCGGTCATGATGGGCGGCTTGATGATCTGGGGCCTGACCCCCGGTCCCATGCTGTTCATCGAGCGTCCGGACTTCGTTTGGGGCACGATCGCCAGCATGTACCTGGGCAACGTGATCGCCGTCATCCTGGTGCTGGCCACCGTGCCGATGTTCGCCGCCATCCTGCGCATACCGTTCTCGATCATCGGGCCGATGATCGTCGTGGTGTGCTACATCGGCGGCTACACCACCAGCAACTCGATCCTCGACATGTGGTTTGTCGTGCCTTTCGGCATCATCGGCTACGTCTTCAAGAAGCTGGGCTATCCCATCGCGCCGATGGTACTGGCGATGGTGTTGGGGGATAAGGCCGAAGATGCGTTCAGACAGTCGATGATCATGTCCAATGGCTCCTTGAGTATCTTCTGGACGAACTCGACGCTGGTTGCCTGCATCATGACCTTGGCACTGATGCTGTTGTGCTGGCCGCTGGTCAGCATGATCCTCAAGCACGTGCGGGGGGCGGGAAAAGCCCAGGCAAGCTGAGCGCCAGACAATACGATTTGTTTCACCTCAATCAGAACGCGGCCGGATGCATTTCCCGCCGCGTTTTTTTTGGTTGAGCCCGGGAATCCGCCAATCCGCATCGAAAGTAGCGGCAGTCGCTTCGCCTTGTAATGTAGCGGCTAGGGCCTGCCATATGCCTTCACGTCTTGTTCCTCATGCCAATCGGAATGATCCGGCTCCTGTGCCGTATGCCTCTGGCGTCATCGAGGGAGGCTTCTGGGGCTTTTGTAGGGATGCCGCTGGTAGAACAGCTTGTGGGAAGGCAAATTCCACTTCCTGCTCCCCAGTGATTTTGTCGCCGTCGCCTTGACGCAGTAGCCGTTATTCAAACAGAAGTTAAGCACATTGCATGTAAAAAAAGAAAAATTGATTATTGCATTGAATAAGGCCTATAGCGGTTTGCTTCCCTTATGCCAGTTATAAGCCATGGGGATATTTTCTTATGTATTGTATTTATGTATATTTTAGGAATATAGTATGCCTTCTTTACTAGAAGAAGATAGTTGCGGGATATACCGTTGAATGTAACGGCAGGTCATTATTGAATGCAAAACTGGATAGTAGACTATAAGGAGGATGGGCATCATGGCAATTAACAGGCGTTCCTTTCTTGCCGCTACGGCGGTGACCGCTGTCGCTTTTCCCTACATTTCCCGCTCGGCGCTGGCCGCGCCGGTAGCCTTGCGTTTCGGTCACCCGCATCCGGATTCGGATAGCTGGCAGACCGCGGGGTTGTGGTTCGCTGACAAAGTCAAGGAAAGAACGAATGGCGCCGTAACCATTCAAATGTTTCCCAATGGCGTTCTTGGCAGCGATGCGACGATGATCAACGCGGTGCGAGGAGGTACGCTCGATATCACGCTGACGGGTAACCCGTTTTTTACGGGATTGGTGCCTCGGCTGAACGTTCTGGATCTGCCGTTTTTGTTCAAGGACCGGAACCATGTTGCCGCCGTTCTTGACGGGGCGATCGGCGATGGCTTGCGGGCCGATCTCGGCAAGTTTGGCATCAAGGTGCTTTCGACGTGGGAAACCGGCTGGCGCCACGTCAGCAACAGCCGCCGCCCGGTGAATGCTCCAGCGGACCTGAAGGGGCTCAAAATCCGCACCACGCCCAACCTGGCCCACATCAAGGCTTTCCAGCTCCTCGGCGCGGTTCCCACGCCGATGGCGTTCACCGAGTTGTTTACCGCTCTCGAAACCCGCTCGGTCGACGGCCAGGAGAATCCGACCACCTTGATTCTCAACTCGAAGTTTTACGAAGTTCAGAAACACGTGTCGCTGACACAGCATGCGTTCACCACTGCGCCAGTGATCATGAACCGGGCCAAGTTCGAGGGGCTGCCGAAGGAGCACGCCGACATCGTCGAAGCGACTGCCAGGGAAGCCGCCAAGCTGCAACGGCAGATGAACGCGGAAAAGGAACAGTCCAGCCTGGAAGCGCTCAAGAAGGAAGGGATGCAGGCCATCGAAAATCCGGACCGGGCAGCGTTTGCCGCTATCGTGGCCGATACGGTGCGCAAGGACTTTGAAGCGGGTATCGATCCCAACCTGGCCAAACAGATCGTCGCCTTGGCGAAGTAGCGGAAAGGGAGGAGAGCCATGCGTATCGTCGACCTCAGCATGACCGTCAAGGAGCATTTCCGCTGGAAGCCCGATATCGCCGTCACGGGAGATATCGTCGCCGGAGACCAGTTCCGTGTTACCCGTCTGAGTGTGCCCTGTCATGGATTTTCCCATGTCGATGCGCAGGCCCACTTCATCGCCGGCGGGCCGACAATAGAACATACGCCGCTGTCCACGGTTGTCGGGCGATGCCGGATTTTCGATCTGTCCGGCGTGTCTCCCGGCGAGGAAATCGGCCCCGGCCAACTGGCGGCAGCCGACCCCGGCGGGGAGGACAACGATATCCTGCTGTTGGCCGCGCAATGGGATCGCCGCCGCGATAGCGCCACGCGAGAATTCTGGACCGATGCGCCCTGGTTGAACCGGGCGGCGGCAGAGTGGCTGCTGGCGCTGCGTCCTCGCACCCTGGCGGTGGATTTTCCGCAGGATTATCCGATCCGGTTGCTGCTGGACGGGGTCCGTGTTTCCAGCGAAGAGCATGTGACCCACGATATTCTTCTGCGTGCAGGGGTAACGTTGGTCGAATATGTGGCTAATACGGCAGCACTTTCGGAAAAGCGGCCGATTTTCTGTGCTGCTCCGCTCAAGATCGCCGACGCAGATGGTGCGCCAGCGCGTGTTTTCGCCATCGAGGGAGTTGTGTCCTGAATTATCAGGAGCCGCAGGGATTGTCTTGCCCGATTTCCGGCGCAAATTGCCCCAGCTTTGCGGCGACTTCCTTCACGCGCGCGGCATGCAGGTGCTCGGGGATGCTCGCACGGTCGCTGCAGGACCGGGCAACCGCCGCGGCGTCCACCGATTGAATGGCTGCGAGTGCCTGCAGAAAGAGATCAGGCTGTGGGATGGGTTTGTCCTCCCATCCCAGCCGCCCGTGATAATCGCAGGCGCAGGCTTCGAGCAGTTGCCGGAAACGTTGCGGACGCCGTAGCGCATCCGTTTTCTCCAGCAGGCGTACAATCGCCGCCGCACGCATTTCCGGCCCGCGGCGGATGTCGCCATGATAACGTACCATCAGCAGCGCCAGATCGCGGCACTCGGTCGGGGCTTTCAGGTAAACGCATATCTCGTCGACAAGCGCTATGCCGCGTTTCTCGTGGCCCGGATGGCGCGGCAGATCTTCTGCCGCCGTGAGACCTTTGCCCAGATCGTGCAGCAGCACGGCAAAGCGCACTGGCAGCGCGTAGCCGGCCAGCGCCGCATGGTCAAGCGCCATCAACATATGCATGCCGGTATCGATTTCCGGGTGGTAATCGGCCCGCTGTGGAACGCCGAACAGCCGGTCCAGCGCCGGCATGATCCGCGCCAGTGCGCCGCAGTCGTGCAGCGCCCGGATCATGTGCGACGGTTTTTCTTCCATCAGCCCTCGGGATAGTTCCTGCCAGACGCGCTCGGGCACCAGATGATCGACTTCCCCTTCAGCAACCATGCCACGCATCAGTGCCATTGTCTCAGGGGCAATCGAGAAATCGGCGAAGCGCGCGGAAAATCGCGCCACGCGCAAGATGCGAACCGGATCCTCGGCGAAGGCTGGCCCGACATGGCGCAGGATTCGCGCCTCGAGGTCGGCGAGGCCGTGGAACGGGTCGATCAACGAACCGTTGTCGGCGCGGGCGATGGCATTGATGGTCAGGTCGCGCCGCGCCAGATCGTCTTCAAGCCCGACATCCGCCGAGGTGTGGAAGGTGAATCCCTTATAGCCGCGCCCCGATTTGCGTTCGGTGCGGGCAAGCGCGTACTCTTCATGCGTGACTGGATGCAGGAAAACCGGGAAATCCTTGCCGACCGGCTTGAAGCCAAGAGCAAGCATTTCTTCCGGCGATGCGCCTACGACGACGAAATCCTGGTCCTGCACGGGAAGGCCGAGCAATCCATCCCGCACCGATCCGCCGACAGCGAAAATCCGCATGTTCCCCCGCTTAATCCGGCCCCGCCAGTGCGCCCCGCTGCCACTCCTGCATCGCCGGCAACGCCAGCATGATGGTCATCCATTCACGCGAGGCCGGCGGCAGGTCGGTGTGATAGGTTCGGAAGCGCCAGACGACCGGTGCATACATCGCGTCGGCCATCGAGAAGACGCCGAAGAGAAACGGCCCTGTCTGACCGTAGCGCAGACGGCAGTTTTCCCAGATGGCGACAATACGTGCGATGTCGGCCGCCGCGGCAGGCGAGGGGACTGTTCCCGGCTTGTCGGCCCGGATATCCATCGGCAGTTCCTGCCGTAACGCGGCGAAACCCGAGTGCATCTCAGCCGAGACGGAACGCACCTCGGCACGTGCCTTTTTGTCGGCAGGCAGCAGTGCCGGGGCCTTTTCGGCCAGGTATTCGCAGATGGCCAGCGAATCCCACACGACCGTGTCATCGTCGATCAGGCAGGGAACGCGGCCTGAAGGCGAATATTTGAGAATCTCGCCATGTGTCGTCGGGCGATCCAGGGCAATCAGGATTTCTTCGAAGGGCAGTCCCAATTGCTTGAGCGCCAGCCAGGGGCGCAGGCTCCACGACGACAAATTGCGTGTGCCGATGACGAGTTTCAACATGGGCGGATTTCCAAGGTGAGATTACTGGACCAGGCGGCTGCGGCTGCGCAACTCGTTGAGCCTGGCCTTGCTCTTGCTCGGCGCAAGGTAAGTTGGCGCAATGGCTTCCAGCGCTTGGGGCTGCCAATTCGGGAAATTCAGCTGGCCGTCGGCGACGCTGTCGACTTGCAGCGAGCGCAGATTGTCCGGTGACATCGGCGGATTTGGGAGGCAACCGAACAGCCCTGCCTGCAAGCGCGCCAGCGGATCGGGCAGCGCCAGGACGGGGCGCGGATGGCCGGTCAGTTCGCCTGCATATTCCACCAGTTGCCTCAGTGTATATGTTTTGGGGCCGGCCAGTTCGTAGATTTTTCCGAAGGTTGCATGGTTGCCCAGCGCAGCGATGCAGGCATCGGCCACGTCGCCGACATAAACCGGCTGGAAACGCGCCTCGGCGCCGGGAAGCAGCAGGACGGGAAAGAGCTTCAACAAGCCTGCGAACGTATTGAGGAATGCATCGCCCGGGCCGAAAACGAGGGAAGGGCGAAAAACGGTCACATCCAACTCGCTGGCCGCGGCAAGCACGGCAGCTTCTCCGGCAGCCTTGGAGCGGAAATAGGCTGACGGCGCATCGCTGGCTGCGCGCAGGGCGCTCATATGCAGGAGGCGGCGTACCCCAGTTTTTTTCATTGCCGCCACGATTTTTTCCGGCAACTCGACGTGTACGGCTGCAAAACGGCGACCATAAGGCTGCCGGGAATCGCTGTCGTGCAGGATACCCGCCAGGTTGACGACAGCATCCACGCCGGACATCAGATCTTCCAGGTCCAGGGGGTTGTGAATATTGGCGGCGACCAGACTGACTCTGGGCAACAGCGCCAGGGATCTGCGGTTTTCCCGCCGCCGGGTCGGCACCGTTACCTGTATCTCGCGCTTAGCGAGCCGGCTGGCCAAGCACCGCCCGACAAAACCGCCGCCTCCAATTACCAGCACTTTTTCAAGCTTCATGGCAACCTCCCCTATTGAAGTCGATGCCATTCGATTCTACGGTAAATCTTCCTGTTTTGGCATGGCCGCGCGTGCGCCGACGGTTCCCAGGCGATCCTTGATCGATTGGGGCTGTCCGCCATTGAAAAGCGCCGCATAGTAGACCGCGTTGCTCATTACTTTTTTGACGTAGTCGCGAGTTTCATTGAACGGAATGGTTTCCGCATAGACGGCGCCTTCCAGCGGCTTGTCGGAGAGCCATCTGCGGGCGCGGCCCGGCCCGGCGTTGTAGGCCGCCGAGGCGAGGACGGGATGGTTGTCGAGGTCTTCCATGACCATGCGCATGGAGCTCGTGCCCAGCAGCAGGTTGATCTCGGGATCATTGACCTGGCCGGGTTTGAAATCCTTGAGTCCGATTTTTTTCGCCACCCAGCGCGCAGTTGCCGGCATCAGCTGCATCAGTCCCGAAGCGCCCGCCGACGAGCGGGCATTGGTCACGAAGCGGCTTTCCTGGCGCATCAGCCCGTAAACCCACGCATTGTCGAGCGACTGGTTGTCCGCCGCGGGACGCACCTGTTCGCTGAACGGCGACAGGTAGCGCAGGGAGTAGTCGTGCTCCTGCGAGGTGCGGTCAGCCGCGGAAATCGCCCGGTCATAAACGCCGGCGCGCACCGCCACCACGGATGAAGCCAGCAAATCGCGGTCATTCATGCCGCGCATTGCCCAGTTCCACTCGCGGACGCCTTCCGTGCGCAGGCCGATGCGGAACAGAATCAACGCCCGCCGGATGGCAGCGTTGGCCTCGACGCGCGAGACCTCCTCTTTGGTGAGAGGCGTGGCCTTGGACGGCAGCGTGATCGTCCGGCCCAGTTCCTCGTCCGCCAGGTTGCCGTAGAAATTGGGCTGGCCGGCAAGCTTCACGAACAGTGCATTGGCGTCCTCGCGGCGGTTTTCGGCAAGATAGGCGCGGCCCAGCCAGTAGATCCAGGTTGGCTGCTCGGCAAGCGCCGCCGGCATTTTTTCGATCCCCGCGCGCACACCCTTCCAGTCCTGCGCGCGCAGGAAAGCGCGCACTTTCCATTGCGCCACTTCGTCCGACATGGGTATGTCGCCGGCCTTCTTAAACCAACCGAGCGCTTCCGGCATGTGCCTTTGCGCGCCCTGAAGTCCGATTTGGCTCCACGCCCAGGCTTTTTCGTCAGCTTGCAGGCGTGGCCCGAATTTTTCGAGTTGCTCGGCAGCCATGCGCGGGTCGCTGCGCGCGATGCGGGCAATGGCCAGAGCGACCAGTTCGCGGTGCATGCGGCTGTCGGAAAACGTCGACTTGACCAGCCACGGCATCGGCGTATCGGTGGCCATCTGCGCCGTCTTCGCATCAGGCGTCTGGCTTTGCGGCAGATAATTCATGCTGTAGCGCGCCCCGGCCAGGCGCGCGGCTTCCACCTGGCGGCGGATGCGCGCCCACACCCCGTCTGCCAGCACACGCTTTTCCAGAATAAGCGATTCCAGCACCGGATAACACGACTCAGGCGGTTCGATCAGGTTGAGCCAGAGCGGCATCGCATCGTCAAGCATGGTGGCATCGCCCCGCAAACGGCGGCTTTGCAGGGAGTAGCAGGAGAGTTCCTGATCAGGCTGGATCATTGCCGGGTACTCGGCATCGAAAAGTTCCCATTGCTGCTGCTTGCCCAACTGTTTCAGCCAGTCACCACGCAGTTTCTCGGCGAGGTAGTTGCCTTCGTTGCGCGACAGGAAAGAACGGACACGCGATGGATCGATGCCGTTTTTCAAATCGAGCTGCAACTGCCAGTATTCAAGATAAGCCGCCAAGTCGTGACCGGACAGATCGTCTGCCAGACGGGCGAGTTTGGCGCGATCGCCTGCACGCGCCGCATCGCGCGCCGCGATGACCAGATCATCGGAGGCGGATTCGGCGATGGCTGCAGTCGCCATGCCGGAGGCAAGGACAGAGCAGAGGAGAAAAAGAAAAACAGAGGAGCGAAGAAACTTCATGATAAGCTGAATAACCCGTAAACACTGCTTTGCAGCATAGCACATGAAAGCTAAATTGACGCCGGAGAAGGTCGTTTCTCCGGAAGAAAGTGCTTCCAGCCGACAGGAAGAACGGCGGGAACTTCGTCGCCAGGCCATCGCGCGCAGAAAAGCGCTAAGCGACATGGATTACGAACGGCGCTCGGCAGCAATCTGCAAACATTTGCATGAAAATTTTCCGGAATTGGCTGGCATGCGCCTCAGCTTCTGCTGGCCAGTCAGGAGAGAGCCGGATCTGCGGCCGCTGCTCTCTATGTGGCGGAACGCGGGGCATGCGTCGTTTGCCGCCCTGCTGCCTGTCGTCGTCGAAGAGGAAGCCGCGCTGGCTTTCCGCGCCTGGAATCCCGAAACGCCGATGATCTTGGACAGGTATGGCATTCCGTCTCCCGCCGCCGGCGAATTTTTACAGCCGCAGGCGCTGCTGGTTCCGCTCGTTGCTTTTGATGCAGCCGGCTACCGACTGGGTTACGGTGGCGGTTTTTTCGACCGTACGCTGGCTTTGCTGCGGCCAAGACCGCTCAGCATCGGCGTGGGATTCGAATTGTCGCGTGTCGAAACCATTCATCCGGAACCGCATGACGAGCGCCTGGACGCTATTGTGACCGAAGCGGGCGTGTTTCGCAGTCGTTAACCAAAGGTTATTGATGTAAAAGGGAAAAACAATGGCAATCAGCTGGCTTGCCGTCCTGAAAAGCGTCCCTTGGTCGGAAGTGATCGGCAACGCACCGAAGATCGCCAAAGGGGCGAAGCAGCTTTGGGATACGCTCCGAAAGCAGTCCGTTCCGGTGGAACCTTCAGCCACCGCCGATCAAGGGGAAAAAAGCGAAGCCGCCCGCTTGAATGACGCGGAAGACCGTGTTGCGGCGCTTGAACAGTCTCTCCTGCAAATGCATGCTCAACTCCAGTCTTCAGCGGATCTGATCAAATCGCTTGCCGACCAGAATGCGTTACTGGTGGCTCAACTGGAAACCATGCGGCGGCGGCAGGTGTGGCTGACTATCGCAACTTCCGTCATGGCGCTCGTTGCGCTTTTGGCGTTTGCCCTGATGTTCCATACCCATTCTTAGCTGAATGGGTATGGAGCGCCGAGGCAGAGAAAACTTGAAACTTCGATTCGTTTCGAAGCGAACGCAAAGCCGTTACCAACACTCGGAAACGCTGGTCAG
>JAVBSG010000007.1:0-4010 GCA_031547245.1 Propionivibrio sp. | reverse complement strand
CTGCAATAGCGGTTTCAGCTCGCCGATGTCGCGTGCTTCCAACGGTTCGCGCGATTCCCACAGCAGGCCGAGGCTGCCGGCGGCCTGCGCCACCGATTCGAAAATGGCGTCGGCGCCGACGGCCCGGCGCAGCGCGCTCATAATGCGCGGCAGATGGTCGTGCAGCCCGAGCACGCAGCTCTGCGCGAGCAGCGCCGCCGCAGCCTTGGCGTCGCTCGCCTCGGCGCCGCTCTCGAAGCGGTCGAGCCGGGCCGCGAAGCGGTTGGCGACGGCCAGCGGCACCGTCACGCCATAGACCGACGCTTCCACGAGTGCCGCCTCGGTAGCCGCCGAATGCGTGTACTCCCAATGTTCCTGCAGGCGGTCCAGTCCGACGCCGTTGACGAAATCCGGCCCCGCCGTGCGTACGCCAAGCGGCACGCCGAGCAGCATCAGGCCGTGGAACAGGCGGCTGGTGACGCGGTGCTCGGGGCGGCGGTAGATGTCCAGCACGGCGCGGCGCGGCTGCGAATCGTCGATTTTCAGGCGCTGGCGGCGGGCGCGGTACTCGAAATCCTTGACGAGCGGCGGCGTGCTGGCCCCCGGCGGCACGCGCCCCATGTCCCGGCCGCTGAAGGCGCGGCGGGCGACGCCGAGCACCAGCGCGCCGTCGCTGTCGGCCTCGCCCTTGACGAAACAGCTGACGATGGCGTCGAGCACGTCGGCACGCACGGGCGCCGGCCGTTGCCGCAGGGCGCAGAGCCGCAGCGCCTGCTCGTAGGCCGCGGCCATGGCCGGCATGGGCAGCGCCAGGCCATGTTTTTCGCGCAGTTCGAACGCGATGTCGAACAGAAAGGCCAGTGCGGATTCACGGCGGATGCGCGGGCTGTCGAAAATGCCGGCTTTGGCGTATTTCTGCATCTGCGCCCAAAGGCGTTGCTGCCACGCCGGCGAGGTCATGCCGGAAGAATACCCGTTGAGCCGGTCGAGGCGCTCGAAGCCGTAGCGGATCAATGCCGAGGATTCGTCGCCCACGCCCTTGCGCGAAACGGACGGCCGCGCCGGCGGCTCGGCCAACAGCGCCGGAAGAACAACGGCATGGAAGCCGCCGACTACGGCGACCACCGGCCCATCGCCGAGTTCTCCGGCTTGGCGCTGCGCCAACGCCTGCCTGATATGCCAGGCCATCTCGGCCTCGCGCTGCAGCGTGCCTTCGGCCTTGAGTTCCTCGGCGCTGTAATCGCTGCGCGCCAGATGGCAATACGCTGCCATGTCGGCGACGAACGCCGCCGCATCGCGCGCCATGGCCGGCACCTCGAAGAGGTGTTCCCACAGCTCCTCGTGGTCGCGGCAGCCGAGCTGCCTAGCGAGCTCCTGCAAATAGCGGCTACGCCGGTAGTGGCGCTCGTCGAGCAGGGACTGTGCTTCATCATCACCCTCGGCGGATTCGAGTTGGCACTGCTCGGCGAAATCCAGATCGATGAAGCGCGCGGCAATGCCATTGTCGTTGGCAAAGCGTAGCACCACTAGTTCAGGCGAATGATCGCAGAACGGATAATAGGCAGCGCGCCGATCCTCCTGTTTTTCCTCGGCGTCGTTTTTCTTTTCCTTGAACACGGCATAGGTGTAAACGGCCAACGGCATGCGCGCTTCGGGGTGCACCAGCAGCGGGATCAGCGGGGTAAAGCCGCGCGGCCCCTCGACCAGCACGGCCGATGGGCGAACTTCCGCCAGCAGTCGCTGCAGCTGCCAGGCGCAGGCCGGACTGTGATGGCGCACGGGAAAGACGATCAGCTCGCGGCCCAGCATCTGGGCGCCAAGCGCGCGGATCGCCTGCGAAGTCGGCAAGATCGACGTCATGGGCGAACGAACGGATCAGCGGTCCAGTTCGCGGCGCGCATCCAGCACGCGCTTCCACTGCGCCTGGCGCTGCGCGCGCTGCTTGACGACCACGTCGAAATAATGGCGCAGCTTCTTGCCGTCGTCGGGGTTGTCCTTCAGCACCGTGCCGATCAGCTGCCGCGCGATGTGGTCGCCGCCGACGCTGCCGTCGCCGAAATAATGCGCGTCCAGGCAGGCCGCGTAGCCGACCGACACGGCCTCGGCGGACGACATGACCGCCGTCGGTTTCTCCACCACGATGCCTTCGGGCGTCACGCCCTGGCGTAGATCGTTGAAGGCGGTGACCAGCAGCTCGACGACGTCGGGCTGGAAATCCACATCGACCTGCGCATGCTGCAGCAGCGCCTCGGTGCGCTCGCGCACCAGCTGCGTTTCCAGCTTGCGGTCGGCGATCGGCCGCACGGTCTCGAAATTGAAACGGCGCTTCAAGGCGCTCGACATCTCGTGCACGCCGCGGTCGCGGATGTTGGCCGTGGCCAGCACGTTGAAACCGCGCGCCGCGAACACCGCCGAATCGTCGCCGTCAAGTTCCGGCACATGCAGCATCTTCTCCGAGAGCAGGCTGATCAGGCAGTCCTGCACCTCCGGCTGCACCCGCGTCACCTCCTCGAAGCGGCATAGGATGCCCTGGCGCATCGCCTCGTACATCGGCCCCGGCACCAGCGCGCGCGGCGACGGCCCCTCGGCCAACAGCATCGCATAGTTCCAGGTGTACTTGATCTGATCCTCCGTCGTCCCCGCCGTGCCCTGGATGATGCATACGGAATCGCTGGAAACGGCCGCCGACAACAGCTCGGAGAGCATCGACTTGGCCGTGCCCGGCTCGCCGACGAGCAGCAGGCCGCGGTCGCTCATCAGCGTCACGATGCAGCGGTCGATTAGCGCATCGTCGCCGTAGAATTTCTGCTTCACCTCCAGCTTGCGATCGCCGAGGATGAAGGCGCGCACCGCGCGCGGCGACAGTTTCCAGCCCGGCGGGCGCGGACCGCTGTCCTTTTCGGCGAGACGGACGAGTTCCTCGGCGTAGATTTGTTCGGCGGGGGCACGGAGGATGGCGGGGGCTGGTGTGGTGTTTGTCATATTTTCGACCGTTTTTCAATAGATGTTTTTGACATTTTTTGGGCAAGGTATCGGTCATCCCTTTCGGCGGATAGCGCTTCGCTCATCCGCCCTACGAGTCCGGGGATATCCTGCTTCACGAAGAAGCCGCTGACCAGGGTGAAGTATTTGGGTAGAAGGCCGTCACTGCTCCATTTCATTTCGATGCCGAGCAGCTCCAAGGCGGTTTTACCGAGATCGAACCCGAGGGCTTCGAGCGACGGGCGGATCCTGTCGGGCGCAATACACGGCTGCCTTTTCAAGCGCGTACAGTTTTCCAAATGGCATATATGGCAGGTGCCGGCGAAGAAAGCCTTGCTGCCTGGATAGTGCTTTTCCCATGCCAGAAGATTCCGGTCCAACGTCAAACGGACCGCTTCAATCATGCGGTAGCTCGTTTCCTTGCTCGATTCAGGGTCCGTGTTCGCTTTGATTACATCGGCATGAGGTACGATTTTCGACCCGATGACGTAGGCCGTCCCGTAAGAGGAAACATAGCCTTGCGCATCGAAATCGAATGGCGGGCAGGCCCAGCAGGTGCCATACCGGTTGCATTCCCGGCAATAGGCCATGAACTTGTCCGCATCGCGGTAGTTCGCGATGTAGTTTGCGGTATCTATCTTCGCTATGAAATGCTTGACTTCGTACATCGGTACTTCCATGGCAATCGGCATTCGGCGGAAAGCGAGCGTCGGTTCGTAGGGCGGATGAGCGAAGCGCTATCCGCCAAAAACATGCAAAATCAATACTCGCTCTTCTTCGCCCAGTCCGCATCATACCCCCGCCCCTCGGCGGCAATCAGGCGCAGGTCGTTGTAACACTCCGAGAGTAGGATCTTGGGCACCTTGGCCAGCGTCATGCTGCCGCGCGAGTACGACGAATCTTCGCCGCCCGAGCGGCTGAAACTCAAATTGAGCAGCGCCACGGTACGGTTTTCCTCGGGCAGGCCGTTGCCGGTGAATTCGATCGTCGCCGTCATGCCCAGCGTCGGGAAGCGTTTGGCATAGGTGTAGAACCAGCCGCCGTCCTCG